>CAZFLL010000025.1:0-43459 GCA_964519865.1 uncultured Chitinophaga sp.
TGTTTTTATGAACCGATCGATCTTGATTCGAGGGAAATCCTCGCGATGCAGGGTCTGCCACCCAGCGAAGGCAATGCCCAGTTTCACCAGCAGTTTGTGTATGCAGTCATAATGAATACCATTGAAAATTTTGAAAGAGCCCTTGGCCGTAAGATCATCTGGCGATCCAATATTAAATGGAAGGACGGGAAAGTGGATGAAAGCCAGGAATATGTCCAGAAGTTACGGGTATATCCGCATGCCATGATGGATGCCAATGCTTTCTATACCTCTGAAAAAGTGGCCCTCCTGTTTGGCTATTTCCAGGCGGCCAACACGGTCCAGGGTACTAATTTTCCCGGTGGTGCGGTTTTCACCTGCCTGTCGCCGGATATAGTCGCGCATGAAACCACCCATGCCATACTCGACAGTATGTATCCGCGCTATATGGAAAACACCAACCCGGATGTACCGGCCTTTCATGAAGCCTTCGCAGATATAGTTGCCTTGTTACAGCGTTTTGCCAATACAAGACTCCTCGAACACCAGATTGAACAAACCCGGGGGCGTCTTGATGAATATAGTGTAATGGGTGAGCTGGCCACCCAGTTCGGGCAAGCCATGGAAACAGGCAGAGGAGCCCTTCGTGGTGCTATCGGCGAAATGGACAGCAAGACAGGTGAGTGGAAAAAAATAGTCCCCAACCCTGCCGCTTACCAGAATACACTGGAAGCACATGACCGCGGAGCCATCCTCGTAGCCACCATATTTGAAGCGTTTATGCGGCTTTACAATTTCCGTGTGCAGGACCTCTTGCGTATCGCCACCCAGGGTTCAGGTATATTACCACGGGGTTCCATCCATCCGGACCTGGTGAAAAGGCTGGCTGCTGAAGCAGCTGATATTTCTTCCCACCTGCTTTCCATTTGTATCAGGGCCCTGGACTATTGTCCTCCTGTTGATATCACATTCGGGGATTACCTGCAGGCATTGATTACTGCAGATACTGATCTCAGCCCGGAAGATAACAATGGATACCGCGTGGCCCTGATAGAAGCTTTCAGGGCCTGGGGTATTTTTCCTGACCGGGTAAAAACACTTTCCGTTTACAGCCTTAAATGGTCACCGCCCGACTTAACCAGCAAAGAGTTGAAAGCCATGAACCTGATGGCTTCCTATATCAAGGAGGATGTGCGGGTAATCAGCCGGATCTCCAGTCGAAGCCTGATCGCGAATAAGTATAAAGAACTGCAGGGCAAGCTGCACCGGTTGCTTGACAACCCGGCAGGAAATGCACCGAAAGAATGGGCTGCTTCGAAACTTGCCCAGAAAGACTGGGCCGGTTTTTTAGAAAAAATCGGGATTGTAAAAAACAACAAACCCTATTCGATTCAGTACAATGATGATGTCATTGAATTTTCCGCCAGCCCCAAACTGGAAGTCCATAATGTAAAACACGCTTTCAGGATTGGACGGGAAGATCGTCAGCTGGAACAGGTAATCATCAGTCTTACCCAGACACACCGCGTAGAAAAAGGGCAATACCGTGGTTTCAAATTCAGAAGTGGCTGTACCATGGTGGTTAATATACTCAATGATGAAATGAAGGTGGAATATATTATCAGGAAAAGGTTTGATAAAGAATGGCGGTTACCCAGGCAGGCGAATTACCAGCTTGGGATGGATGCCGGCCTGACCATGCCGGTGTCCGGATATGATGATCCGAGAAAAAGCTTTACGGTGAACTTCCAGCAACTTCATGCACATTAATACTAAAAAAAACGCTATGTCCGTTACTGTAAATATTAAAATGTACCGCATTGGTGAGCTGGGTGACTGTTTCCTGCTCCGCTTTACCAATGGCCAGGAAAAAACCCATGTACTGATTGATTGCGGATCCTACTGGAACAATGACAGTTCCAAAGAAAGGCTGAAAGAGATCGCAGCAGATATTCAGCAACAGGTGGCCGGTCACCAGCTGGATGTGATTGTAGGAACCCACCAGCACAATGACCATTTATCCGGATTCATACATGCGGAAAGCACCTTTAAAAAAATAAAACCTGAAAAGGTCTGGCTCTCCTGGCTCGATGACCCCGAAGATGAGAATGCCAGGAAAATCGGGAAAGACTATAACAATTACCTGACCAACCTGAGGCATATCAGTAAAGAACTGAATAGCCCTTTCTTTGCCGGATCGGAAAAAATAAAAAACAGGGTGGCCGGACTCCTCGGGTTTTACGGCATCACCGAAAATGACCGGATCAATGCCCGTACCAATAAATTACCGGCTGATCTTCCGGCCCGTGCCCGTAAAATGCTGCAGGCGGTTGGTAAAAAGAAACCTGACTACCTGTCCCCGGGTGAAGTATTTGACCTTCCCGGAATCTCGGACGGAGCCGTCAAGGTATATGTGCTGGGTCCGCCAAAAGAAGAAGCACTTTTATACAGTAAAGAACCCCGGAAGGATGAAACCTTCGATCATAAACTCGCTTCCAATAGTGTTAACGCGGAAAAAATGCTCAGTGCCATGAGAAAACTTTCCGGCTCAGTCGCAACGAAACATGATGAGGAGCCTTTCCCTTTCAATGAACCCTACCGGAAATCCGCCAATTTCAAGCCGGTGGAAGATTCCTATTATAAAGAACCCTGGCGCCAGATCGAACTGGACTGGATCAACCAGGCCGAACAGCTGGCCTTATGGCTGGACGGGTTTACCAATAACAGCAGCCTTGTGCTGGCCTTTGAAATTGTAAAATCCAAAAAGGTTCTCCTTTTTGCCGCAGATGCACAGGCCGGTAACTGGCGTTCCTGGAAAGATATCAAATGGAAGAAAATGCCTCCTGGTTTTAACTGGCTCAGCCTGATGAAAAATACAGTTCTGTACAAAACAGGGCATCACGGAAGTCATAATTCCACCCTGGCCGAAGCCCTGAATAATATGACACATGATGACCTGGTAGTCCTGATCCCGGTAGAGAAATCTGACCCCATGGTCAATTTTGGCAAAGGATGGAAAATGCCAGCCACCAACCTGTATAAAGAACTAAAAAAAAGAAGCCGTTACCGGATTATCCGGATGGACGATGGCATTTCAAAAGCAAAAGCCTGGAATGACCTGCCTTTAAAACCCTCCGGGAACAGTTTATACTGGGAATATGAAGTAAAAGGATAACACAGAATAGTAAATAGTTTATTATGGAAAATATCGCTTTAGCCTTTTCCGGTGGCGGTTTCCGTGCCGCTTGTTTCAGTCTTGGTACTTTGTCCTACCTGGATCATCTCCGGTACAAGGATAAGCCGGTGCTGGAAGACGTAAAATATATTTCTTCCACCTCGGGGGGAAGTATTACCAACCTGGTATACAGTTCGTTTGTTTTCAGGGGCAAACCTTTTGCCCAATGCTATGCCTACCTGAAAAAAGAAATGGATGGCGAGAAACTGATAGCCCGCGCATTAGAAATCATGCACCAGGGTAAATCCTGGAAGGACCGGCCCGATAAAAGCCGGAATCTTATCAATGCCTTCAGTATGGCTTATGATGAATTGCTGCAACGTGAGATGTTTGGTCTGTTCGATGACCGCAACAATCAACCTCACCTGGAGGAAATCTGTGTCAACAGTACGGAATTCACGAACGGACTTCCTTTCCGATTCCAATCCAGGCCTCCCGCAGGAATGTCTGAAGGGCTTATTGGTAATAAATTTATTTATATAAAGAAATCAGGGTATGAACAAAGCCGTAAAATAAAACTGGCAGATATCCTGGCTTCTTCTTCCTGTTTCCCATCCGGATTTGAGCCACTGATCTTTCCGGAGGATTATACGCACGGGGACCTTAACAGTGAGGATCTCCGGAGCGCGGTCAGTTATACCGCTAACCGCTTTACACTACCCACCGATGATGACGAAACATCTGCTCCGGTTCCAGGCACTGAACCAGGAAATACTGACCCGCACAATAGTTATGATCTGCTTAGCGATAAACATTTTGCTGATAAGATCCGGTTCGGGGTTATGGATGGCGGTGTGGCCGATAACCAGGCGATCGATGCCTTTAAAAAAGCGGACAACAGGCGAAAGAACAATAAATTCGACCTGTTCATTGCCACCGATGTGACCAGTTACCTGATGGATGGTTATACCCTGCCGCTGGAAAAGAAAGGCTGGCTCAGTCGCTTTTCGCTTGTTGGAATTATTATAACCTGGTTGTTATTAAGTGCCGCCTTGCCAGTAATGCTCATTACCCTGCCCGCACCCTGGAAAACCTGGATGATCGTTGCAGGTACTTTGTCCGGCCTGTTCCTGGCCCCTGTAATGTATTTAGCGGTACAATATATCGCCGGTCTGTTCAGGAAAAACAAAACTGAAAGCTCATGGGGTATTGTTTTCAATAAGTACAAATGGGTTTTTCTCCGGTTGCGGATCGGCACAGTTAAACAAATGATATTGTCGAGGTTAAAATCAGTTTTTATTCTTGCCAATGACATTTACCTGAAGCAGATCCGGCGTATGTATTATGATGCCCTGTTTGCAGATCCTAATTATAAAGAAAGGTCGGTTCAGAATGCGATTTATGACCTGAGTAAAATAAAATTTCCGGAGAATTATCTTCCTGCCACCGGCCCTGTACCCTCCCCTGCCCTGATTGAGGTTGCTGAAAAAGCCAGGACAATGGGTACCACTCTCTGGTTTGACAGTAAACACCAGGCAGAAAAAACCAAGGAAAATATTATTGCCGCCGGGCAATTTACCACCTGCTATAATTTATTAAAACACCTGAGCAAAAAAGATAAAAGCAGTCTTTCAGAAAAACAACAGGCGCTGATAAAACAGTTAACAGAAGACTGGGAGTTATTTACCAAAAATCCCTGCAGAATGGTATAGACTGAACCCTTTCCTGCTTTTATGCCAGCTATTAAATAACAGCTATACTCCCTGAAAAAAAATACTGACATACGGGAAATGCCCGTTGCCAGTATTTTTCAGATGATGGACATTTGTTTTCTGTTACAGTAGTGCATCAGCATTGAAAACTCAACTGTAAAGTCAGCTGATCAACTCCTTTTTCATCAATGTGTCATTCCCAATGGTTTAAAAGAGAGCACCCGGGCCAGTTCCAGTGTCTTTTTCTTCCGGCAGCTGGTGGCCAGGAAAGCTTCAAGGTCCTGCGCCCTTCTTTCCAGGTCATTAAAGCCTCTTATGGCGGGTGAGCCGGAAGGCCGGCCGGCCGGGTCTGTGACGCGGAATAATCCCTGGGGATCTGCCGGATCACCAGTCAGAAATTTAGACAACTGGGCAACTGATCCCCAGCTGGCAGGTTTTACGTGGGTGAATCCTGTTTTTGTTTCACCCCCATGACATCCGTTGCAGGTATTCAGGGAGAAAACGTGCCGGGCCTGATCGTTGATCACCAACCCCGGACCTGCGGCAACAGTCCCATTCCAGAAATCAAAAAATGTATTGTGCACTTTTCCACCCAGGAATGGCAGCCCGCCATAACTCAGTGGAACAGTATATGTATTATTAATGATCGAAGCCTGGTTGCTGTTGACATAAGATGCCAGGGTAGGTATATTGGCCGGAATTACAGGAAACCCTCCTATAATATTTGCCCCATTATATTTTTCAGCTGGCGTTTGTTTCACTGTTGTAACAAAGAGTTTGTGCGTGGCATTATCCAGGTTATACTCCCTGATCTGCCAATGGTCATCACTGTTCAGTATTTCATCTGAACGAAGCTGATTCAGGCAGCTGCCATTGGGCTTTGTACCGCCGGCACCGGCCGCGGTAAACTGGTCGGTTATTATCTGCAAGGCATTGTTATAAGCGGTTGAACCCGGTGTTAAATCTTTAAGTGCATACCACTGACTGGCAAATCCCTGCAACGAAGAACAGGTTTTCATCGGCAGGCCATATTCCAGTATAACTGTAAACTGAATAGCAGTGCAAATATTTGAAACAAATCCGAACACAAACCGGCCTTCACCGGGATTGTTCATCCCATAGCCGGTATTGCCACGGAGATCGATGCGGTTGACTATTGCCAGCAGTTTTACTGGTGCCAGGGTAAGGTCAAGCGTAAAAGTCTTCCAGTTTGCAAAGTTTACTGACTGAGGGGGTACGGCCGGGTTACTTTTTAATACCCAGGGTTTGATGATCTGAAAAAATGTCTCCATCTGATTCCTGGCAACGGGGTCACTATTAACCGTAGTACTGACCATATAAGTTTCAATCCAGTCTTTTATCAGGTTCTCCGCCGTTACACCTGTTGCCGGGGTATTGGCCATATCCTGCATTAATTTTGAAAATGTCCAGGCCCCATTGGGCGTACCGGCACCTGTACAGGGATTGAATGTGCGTGTTGGGTCTTCCACCACTCCCAGGTCAGTGATGGTTAAGGAATGATCTTTTAACAGCGGATCTGCCAGCAGATTAAATATACCAGGTTCGAACTTAAACCCTTTTACCAGGTCAGGCCGCAGATCTGTTTTCCTGAGTTCATCATTGATCTGTATGGCTGAACGATTAACCCACTTCCAGATGGGGCGGCCGCCCTCGATACCCGCCGGAAGAGCCGCATACATTTTCCCGAGATCGGCCTTTAATTCTGCCTCGTCTTCTTTGATCGCGATTGAATAAATACCATCCTGCTTCCGGGCATCCCCCTTCTTGCCATCATCCCGGAGAATAAATTTCTGATCACCGAGCATAACTGCATGGTACATGCTTTTAATTTTACCCGTATCCAGCACGGCTGTAAGCAATACATTGTTGCTGTCGATCTTTTTCGGGAGCAACTGTACCCGGATATCTGCAGCGATGGGCGGATCTTTCTCAAAGGCCGGGTTGATTTCGGCCGTGATTGGTTTATCTTCTTTACAGGATAAATAAATTAAGGTGGTCAATACCAGGAGCAGTGTCCGGGTGATACGATTGTTTTGCATAAATGATTGTTAAGTGAGTGAATCAGTTTATGCTACATGCAGAGCGTCCGGTTATTGATCTGAACCGGACAACACAATATCCGGTGATTCATCCAATCGTACAATACCACTTTTATGGTATATAAAAAGCCTGTACCCTTTATCCGGGAGTACAGGCTTTATCCGGTTTTTTTACCCTTAACGACTTACCGTAAACCGGATAGTCTTGTCTGCCAAACCTTGCGATGAGCGGAGCACCAGGAGATAAAAACCGGAAGAAAACCGGCTCAGGTCAAAACTGGCTGTACTGCCGTTGCTCTGCTGTGATGACTGGAGATGGCCCTGCATATCATAGATCAGCACCTGGCTGTATTTTCCGGGATCAGGGTTTTGTACCGTGATACGGTCCTTTGCCGGATTCGGATATACAAGGGCTTTTAACTCCACTGTTTCCGGCACGGCGGCTTTGGCCGTAACGGTTTCTTCCTGCATCGCGGCAGGACGGTTATCTTCCCCGCAACCATGACCGTGGCCATGCCGGCGTTTTCCCATGCCCAATGCAAAAGAGCGGTAATAGCTGCTGCCGCCTGTAAGCGTATCCAGGTCACTGGTATTGCCAATAGTGATCAGCCTGTTGTCTGCCGACATAATACCTTGAAGTAAGGCATGTGATTTGGCAAAAGCGCTGCTGTCCGGCGCGATATACATATCAGTCCGTTGTCCGTATTTCTTTAATTGCACGGCAAATCCTTTTGTAAAATAGGCCCCGCTTTTTCTTTCCCCGATCACATAGATATGATCATCTTCACCGGGTACAATGCTCCTGAGCATACAACTATCCTGTGCAAACGGGAATGCCTGGCTCCATTGCAGGTGCCCGTTGCGTGGCTGAATTTTTCCCAGCCGGCACTGGCTGCCTGAGGTTAAATACTGGCTGAGCAGTACATACAGGTTACCCTCATCATCCACTTTCACATCATCCAGGTTGGTCCCGACAGCCGTGAAGAAGTTTTTACGATAAACCACCAGGCCGGTTTGCCGGGCAATTTTATTCAGGTATATCGACTGACCTTCGCTTCCATCCCTGGCACCTACGATCAGCAGGTTGTCATCATTATCCATCAGGGAAGTCAGACTCTGGCGGCCGGGGTCTGTCTGGTAAACCCGGGATTGCAGTAATTGCCCCGCCGCACTGATCTTTTGAATTTTTATATCCGGGTAAAAAGTGTAGAAATCCTCGATCAGCCGGATGGTCCCGTTCCGTTCAATATGTAAACGGGAATAGGAAGTCTGTACCGAATCCATTCTTGACCACCGGGTCACCAGGTTTTTATCGGTCTTCATCACAAAGGAAGCCGGGCTGTAACCGGGACCATCGGGATATTGACCATCTCCCGCCAGGTATACATTACCGGATTCATCCAGTTCAAATACATTCAGGTTAAATATGGAATAACTGTTGGGGAAACTGATGGACCGCTGTGCTTTAATGACCAGGTTACTGTCCAGTTTATACACGGTATACTGCGGATCCTGCGCAAAAGGAAAACTTCTGACCAACAGGTATACCGTATTACGGTAACCCGTTTTCATTTCCACCATGCCATAAGGTGCCGTTATAAAGAAACTGCGTTGCTCGGTTCCATTAATATGTGATTTGGAAATTTTCCAGGTATAGTTTTCATTATCCAGCCGCCACATATAAGCTGCCACAAAGGACTGGCGGGTGAGCGACAGGAGCCCGGTGGCATAGGTACCATTGGGCTGGAGGTTACCATCCTGCGACTGGTACCATTGTACCTGGGCGTTGATGGAACAACTGATCAATAATAAAAGAGACAGGAGGATTTGGTTCTTCGTTTTCATACTTACGGATTTAGGTGTGCGGATGCGTTCCTGTAAATTAATACAAGAACCGTGCATAGGCCTCATGCCAGTCCGGGCAACGGCCTGTTGTTTTTCAAAAAAAGGGATGATACGAAGTAGAACCGGTAATGGCAGGTGGATTGTTCCGAGGAAAAACCGGGAGCAGGAGATCCTACTAAATAATAAAGAGAAGAATTACGATTCAGTTCATCAGCATTTCACGGGCATTTTCCATAGCCGCGGCTGTTGGCTTTTCGCCACTGAGCATTTTAGCGATACTGGTAATCCGTTCTTCTTTACTGAGCAGGCGGATATTTGTTTTCACCAGGTCTTTCACGATTTCTTTATAAACAAAATAATGCGCATCGGCTTTACCGGCGATCTGTGGCTGATGGGTGATGCATATCACCTGTCTTTTAGCAGCCAGTTCTTTCATGATGATGCCTACCTGGCGGGCAGCTTCTCCTGAAATACCGGTATCAATTTCATCAAAGATCATCGTAGGCAGGTCAACGGATTGAGCCACCAGCGATTTAATACATAACATCAGGCGGCTGAGTTCACCCCCACTGGCTACTTTACGCAATGGCTGAAACTGTGCCTTGGCGGTATCACCCGCGGGCACATTGGCATCAAAGAGAAATTCAATTCCATCCGCACCGGATTCATTCAGTTCTACAGGACTGATCACAGTTCTCAGCCGGGCATTGGGCATACCCACCTGGTGAAGGAGTTTATTCACTTTATCTTCAAACGGCTTCACCAGTTTTTTCCGGTTCTCCGAAATTTTCTGAGCCAGGGAAACCGCTTTATCAAAAAGCCGTTGGCTTTCCTTTTCTTTTTGTTCAATCGACTGATCAATATTCAGGACTGCCTGTAATTTTTCCTTCAATTGTGCCTGTATGGCCAGTAATTCACTGGTCGAACTCACGCCATGTTTTTTCTGCAGTTTATACCCGACAGAAATCCGTTCATTCAGGCGTTCCACTTTTTCGGGATCATAACTGACATGATCACTGATCCGGCTTACTTCCCCGGCAATATCCTGTAATTCGATCTGGGCCGATTGCAGACGCTGGATCAGGGCCGGCAGATCGGGATGATAACTGCTAAACGGATTCAGTTGGTTCAGGAGGATCTTCAGTTGCTGAACCATCGGGGTTTCACTTTCCCTCAGCTCGAAGAAGGTTTTATCCAGGGCCGCTTTGATACCCTCCGCATTATTCAGGAGTTTCAGTTCGGTCTCGGCTTCTTCCAGTTCATTTTCCCGGAAAGCGGCTTCTTCCAGTTCGGTAAACTGGAAACGGTTATAATCGGCTTCTTTATCAAACTGAAGTTTCTGTTGCTTTAGTTCCTCCACTTCCTTTTTGATCCCCTGCCATAGCCGGAAAGCCTGCTGGTATTCTTCCAGTAAGTTGTTATGACCGGCAAGCGCATCAATGACTTCCCGCTGGAAGCCGGACTCGCCGAGTTCAAGCGTATCGAATTGCTGGTGCAGATCCACCAGTAAGGTGCTTAGTTGCTGTAGTTGTGAAAGATTAACCGGTGTATCGTTGATAAAGGCCCTGGATTTGCCACTGGTACTGATTTCGCGGCGCAGGACCAGTTGCTCTTCGTTATCCAGTTCATTGGCTTTAAGGAAGGCGGCCACGGCTTTTTTAGGTCCGGCCTGAAAGAAACCTTCGACCACGCATTTCTTTTCCTTTTTCACGAGGGCGGCGGTATCGGCCCGCTGGCCAAGGATTAATCCAAGAGCGCCCATGATGATGGACTTACCGGCACCGGTTTCACCGGTGATCACGTTGAGTTTGCCGGAAAAATCGATTTCCAGTTCGTCGATGATGGCATAGTTCGATATGGAGAGCCGTTGGAGCATTACAGCGGCAAATTAAGTTTTTTACCCACAATATGTGCCACGGTGGAAAAGGATTTGCCTGCGGCAAATAGGTTAGCCACGAAAAGACACGAAAGGACACGCCTGTCCCGCCTTATGCGGGAAAAGAATACAGAAAGGCAGGCCACGGATCACACAGATAGACACGGATTATTATTGCCTGCGGCAATAATGGGGTGGCCACGAATTAACACGAAAGAACACGAAAATTAAACTAACACTACTAAGAATGTACTGTGGACTGTCGTCTGTCGACTGTGGACTAAAAAAAAGGTCCTGTAAAAACAGAACCTTCTTTTTATAGAAAATAGCTTCTAAGAAAACTACTTGATCTCGACGTTATTGCTCAGTTCCTCATCCACCAGGATACGACCGCAGTTTTCGCAGATCATGATCTTTTTGTGCTGACGGATTTCACTTTGCTTTTGCGGGGGGATCGCGTTAAAGCAACCGCCGCAGGCATCCCTTTCTACAGGTACCACGGCCAGGCCGTTGCGGTAGCTGTGACGGATTTTCTCATAGCTGGCCAGGAGACGGGGCTCAACATGTTCCTTTGCATCAGCCGCCATTTTGGCAAAATGTTTTTCTTCTTTCTCATTGGCCGCAATGATCTTTTCCAGTTCGCCTTTTTTAGTGGCCAGTACGCCTTCTTTAGCCGCGATATTCTTTTTGGCTTTTTCCAGCAGGACCGCTTTCTCAGAAATCTCTTCGTTGGCGTCCTTGATATGCTTCTCAGCGAGCTTTACTTCCAGCTGCTGCATTTCAATCTCTTTGTTGATCGCTTCAAACTCCCGGTTATTCTTTACATTCTCACTTTGCTTTTCGTATTTCTTCACCAGTGATTCGGATTCCTTAATGGCTTCCTTGCGCTGTTCGATAAACTCAGACACCCCATTAATTTCTTCCTCGATACGGGTTTGACGGGCATGCAGACCGGTGATCTCATCTTCCAGGTCAGCTACTTCCATCGGCAACTCCCCTTTCAGGATCTTGATCTCATCCATTTTACTCTCTATTTTCTGGAGCGTAACAAGGGCGGTCAGTTTTTCTTCTACGGAAAATTCTTTAACGTGTGCCATTTTCAGGTTTAGTGTTTGAAAGTTTGACGTTTGAGGGTGGTCCGGCCCGGTTTTTACTTCAACTGAAATACCGTACAGGGTTGGTTTCCACCTCAGTTTTAAGGACGGCAAAGGTAGGGAATTTTTTGGCTAAAACCTCTTCGAGTAAGCCGATCGTGAATTGCTCGCTCTCATAATGCCCGATATCGGCGATCAGCAACCGCCCGTTGGCATCAAAGAATTCGTGGTATTTCATATCAGCCGTCAGATAAGCGTCCGCACCTTTAGCTAATGCTTTGGAAATCAGAAAACTACCGGCTCCCCCGCAGACGGCCACCCGTTTTACCGCCTGTCCCGAAAAGGCCGTATGCCGGATTACCGGAACGCCAAAGACGGATTTTACTTTTCGCAGGAATTCCTGCTCCTCCAGGGGTTCCGGCAACTCGCCTATGACCCCGGACCCGATTGCCGGGTGAGTATTGGACAAGGCCACTACGTCAAAAGCCACTTCTTCATAGGGGTGAGCCAGCCGGAGCGCATTAATCAGGACGGACTGCAGGTAAGCCGGGAAAACCAGTTCCAGCCTGATTTCATTTTCGGTATGCCGCTGGTGCAACTCTCCTACAAACGGATCAGCCCCCTCTCCCGCTTTAAATGTACCCTTTCCTTCGGCCGAAAAACTGCATTCGCTGTAGTTCCCGATCTGGCCGCCCCCTGCTTCAAAAAGTGCATTCCGGACATTTTCCGCATGGTCAAGGGGAACAAATGTGTAGAGCTTTTTGAGGGTCTGGTCTTTTTCCGAAAGGGTCGTTTGCTGTACCAGTCCGAGTTTATCAGCGATCCGGCCATTGACCCCGCTGA
Source organism: uncultured Chitinophaga sp. (assembly GCA_964519865.1). Classification (GTDB taxonomy): domain Bacteria; phylum Bacteroidota; class Bacteroidia; order Chitinophagales; family Chitinophagaceae; genus JJ008. The sequence continues at coordinate 12,585 of CAZFLL010000025.1, forward strand.
GTACATTGTCCAGGTTGGTATGGATCGCATAAATGGCTATATCGTCTTTAATGGCCCGGATGATGGTCTGTTCCACATAGTTTTTGCCATTTATTTTTTTCAACCCCCCGAAAATTATAGGATGATGGGCCACGACCAGGTTACAGCCTTTGGCTTTTGCCTCTTTGATCACCTCTTCGGTGGCATCCAGGCTGCAGAGGATCCCGGTACATTCCCAGCCCGGATTACCGGTGATCAGCCCGGCATTGTCGTAGGACTCCTGCAGGGAAAGTGGTGCCCAGGATTCCAGGAAGGAGGAAATGGTAGCTATTTTCATAATGGAAAGTTACAGCAAAGCCTCAAACCGGAAAAGGTTGAAAAAGCTTATTGAGGAAATTCAAAAACTTTAGTACCTTTTACACCGCTCTTGTCCGCTGAAGGAAAACGCATTGCTTTTTTTAATCTTAAATTACCGCCATGCTCAGAAGAACAACCGGCCGCCTGTTACTCCTCCTGCTGGTAATTACCGGCTCTGCAGGCACAATCGTCAATAATTCCATTTCAAAACCGGACCGGAAATACGCGATCAACCTGATGAAGGAGTCGCATAAAGATGTATTGAAGGCCACCAAAGGACTTTCTGAAGCGCAACTGAATTATAAGACAGCTCCCGACCGCTGGTCAGTTAAAGAGTGTGTATATCATATTGCCGGAGCCGAAAAATTACTCTGGACCATGTTTGAAGGCGCTATGAAAGCAGCCCCGAACCCCGAGAAAAGAGCTGAAATAAAAGTAAAGGATGAAGAGCTGGTGATGATGGTGCAGGACCGTTCCAAAAAGAACCAGGCACCGGAACCCATTCAACCAAAAAATACCGGGTATAAGAACCTGGATGAAGCACTGGCTGATTTTAAGGATACCCGGAATGCCCATATCAAATATATGCGGACCTCTACTGAAGATCTTCGTAACCGGGTAGTACAGATGCCTTTTGGTTGGATTGATTGTTACCAGCTTTATATTTTCATCGCCGCGCACAGCAAACGGCATACCCTGCAGCTGAATGAAGTGAAGGCGGCAGCGGGATTCCCGAAGGAATAGACCATTATTAATTATTGAATTATTTATTAATAGAAAGCGGGGAGTTGCTTTAAAGGAAAGCAACTCCCCGCTTTTGCTATTGCTGCTTACAAGCAATAATAAATAATTAATACTCTTTTACTTTCTGCAACAAATTCCGCACAACTTCACTTAGAAATTATCTGCTCCACCGAAATCATTTTCCCCGAAGTCGTCATCCCTTCCACCACTACGCGGAAACGTTTGGTGCGGTCGCTGTTGTAAAAACTGATGGGGATCACGGGGTTGATATTGTTTACAAAAATATTGGGACGCCAGTCAATGGTCACACGGCTGTCGGGTTTATTGAGCAGGGCCGGGTCAGCTTTATAATTGGGGGCAAAGAAATCCTTGACCAGTGTAAACCCGTTATACCGGATGATATCTCCACGGGAGGAATTGACAATATCCGATCCTTTGCGGGTGTAAATAGCCATGGCACCGCCGGCACCACCACCAACCGCTCCTACAAACTGGCTGTATACTTTTACCATGGCGATCTCGGTGGCCGGCAATGTGGCAATCACACTGGGATCCGTTTCTATTTCATTCAGGTAGATGGTCATGGGAATGGGGCCCAGCGAACTCAACGAAGGACCCTGGCGGTAATACACTTTGTATTCAGCTCCTTCATTGGTCACATCCAGTCCGGGCAGCCTCGACATCAGGTAATCAAAAATATTACTCTCTGAAATGAACTGCTCTGAATTGACCAGGTCGATTGTTTTTTGTGACAGGCCGCTGAACATGCCGCGGGTGTATTTATCATCCAGTTCCTCGGTCGGACTTTTCTTCCGCACTTTCAGGGTGATGCCTTCGAGCATCAGCCCGTTTGCTTTTTGAATCGCATCAAAATCCTCCGCAAGCTGTTTCTGCTTTTCCTTCACATTCACCGTGGCAAACTCAGCCGTACCTGGAATGGCCACGGGATAAGAACGACCCAGTGAATCACTGGTCATTTTCACATCAATATACTGGCTTTTACGCCCCTTGATATCCAGGAGGAAGATCCGGGCGTTGCCAAAGAATAATAAGGAGTCCAGTTTGAAATTGCCCTGTTTATCGGTAGTGATAAACTGCGCATTCCGTTTCATGCCTTCCGCAGTGATCAGGGCCAGCAGATTTTTTTCGCTGAAAGACCGGTTAGTGCCATCGAGGGTAATCCTGCCGGTAATGGTGATATAGGAAGGATCGGCAAAAGAAAGCGGCTGTTTTACTTTTTGGGCCAGTTCCTGCCAGCGAAAACGGCGCCAGCCATTGGTCATCATCAGCAGGTCGGTGGCCATCTTTACGGAGTCATTGTCGGCTGCAAAATACCAGGCCGGGTTATGGATATATCCCCTGAGGTCGGTGGTTAGCAACAGTCCCGAATACATATTCTCTTCACGGTAAGGCGTAAGCGCGTAATCGGCATCGGTCACCGAAACAGAAAGACTGCCCTGCACGGTATCTTTTACCAGGATTTTAAAATGGTTCCTTCCCTTCTGGTCAAAACTCAGGGTATCTGTACGGATGCTGGCCGCCCGGACATATTCTTTATTGTTTACAAAAATGAGCCGTTCCGCCAGCGGCAGACCTTCCCTGGAAAAAACGGTCACCTGCAGTATCCCGGAATTCAGCTTCTCCGTATTCAGCACTCCCTGCAGTTCATCTTTGCTTCCATTCAGTTCCTGCCTGAACACCACATGGTGCTGCATCTGCCCGATCATATAAGCAGCCCGCAGGGCGGGATCTGTAACCCGTTGCCGGATCTCAAAGAAACTACCCTGTGGATGTGGAATCAGGCTGAGCAATACTCCCTGCGCCAAAACGTCGGGAAGGGCTACTGTTTTACCGGCAACAGGTTGTTCTGTTTTGCCTGTATATTTTTCCCCTGGCTCCGGGGTCAGTTCAGTCATACCCATGCCATCATGATAGGTGCTGAAAGAAGCTACGGTAACCCCTTTACTGTTTACAATAATTCCGCTCAACTCAACCGGGAGACCATTTTCATCCGTGGCTTTAAACGCTATGGCATTTACAAATCCACTGACCAGGTTTCCCCCTTCAGGGAAAAAATCAAGTTGAATGTTATGCGTGACCGCTGTTTCTTTCTTCGCCGGTTTCTTGCCGTAGATATGCAGTCTTTTCCTGAAAATATAATCCGTTCCGTTGTTCAGCATTCCGGGTGTATAAGCTCTTAGCTGGTACACCCCGGTAATCAGTGTATCCGGTAAATCAACCTGACCATAAGCGCTGGCCAGCAATACCGGGAATACATTCCTGGTAATCATTGACCCTGATTCATTAAATAACTCAACATAAAGTACAGAACTCAGGGTATCCGGCTGAAAGTCGGAGTACAGGTAGGCCTTGAACCAGGCTGTTTCACCAGCCACATAATTATCACGGTCACAATGAAGCCAGGCTTTTTCCACCGGAGCTTTCTGATACCATTGTTGCAGGAGGTCTTCGGGTTTCTGACTGAACCCGTTCAGGCAGAGACAGATAAAAACAAGGAAGAGGGGCAGTTTTGTTTTCACTGAAATAGTTATAGGTGCTTGTGAAATTACCGATTTAATCAGGAATCGGAAGTCCCCTAACGTTAAGACAGGTTTAAAACCGGTATAAAAGGGGGAAGATACCTGTTGGATAAGCAGTTTTATATACTTAATTTGTGGGAGTAAACCGGAAATATGAAAAGACTGATCATGGCCTGCAGCCTGCTGCTGATGCTGGCAGGTTGTAAAAAAGCAATTCAAAAAGCCCAGGAGGACCTGGTCGTACAAGCCATGACGGACGGGCAATGGGTAATCACCAGTTTTACCCTGAATGGCTCTACCATCACTTCTGATTTTTCCCCTTATAAGTTCAAATATTACAGCAATAAAACGGTGGATGCTATCAACAATGGTTCCGTGGAAAAAACCGGTACCTGGGATGGCAATACCACAACCATGATTATTTCAGCTAATTTCAGTTCGGCCATCTACCCGTTGACCAAGATCAATGGCAACTGGCTGATTACCCGGAATAGCTGGACCTATGTTGAGGCCACTCAAACCGCTGGGTCGGAAGTAAAAACACTCCGCCTGGATAAGTTGTAGTATTTTAATGCTGATCCTACCCCTTGTTAAACTAAGTTTCCCCGATTATGTCTTAAAATGACGGGAGAATGATGCCTGTTCTGCCGCAAAAAGAAATAATCCACCCAAAAACTAGAATGGGAATAGTTTTTGTAAGTAATTAATTCCCAAAAACTTAAACCAGCTACCTGTTGAAGCGACTCTATAGCCATATTCATCTCTGCAAATTCTTTTTGCTTTGCCTGCTCATGTATGGTACAGGGGTAATAGCTCAGCCTGTGGCCAATTTCACCGCTGCCCCGCTGGCCGGTTGTTCTCCCCTGATCGTCAATTTCCAGGATCTTTCAACTGGTACACCCAGCAGCTGGAACTGGAATTTCGGAAACGGGAATACGTCGACCCTTCAAAATCCAATCGCTTCATATTTTACCCCGGGCACATACACAGTAACGCTGGTTGTAACCAATGCCGGTGGTTCCAATACCCTGGTCCGCACAAATTATATCACCGTATATGAACCCCCGACGGTGGATTATTCAGCCAGCATCACCGCCGGTTGTTTCCCGCTGAGGGTTCAGCTGACCGATCTTTCCACCCCTGGTGCAGGCAATACCAATATCAGTTGGGACTGGGATTTTGGCAACGGGCAGACTTCCACCTTGCAAAATCCGCAGGTGACTTATACCACGGCCGGTATTTTTAATGTTACATTAAAAGTAACCAACGATAAAGGATGCGTGCGTACCCTGAGCCGTCCGGCCTATATCAATGTAACACCGGGCGTAAAAGCCTCCTTTACAAATACAGTTCCCACTGTATGCAGTGCCCCGGCCAACATCAGTTTTACCAATACTTCCACAGGCCCGCCCGTGTTAAGTTATTTGTGGGATTTCGGGGATGGAAATACTTCTGCTTTACCAAGTCCAACGCATACCTATCTGACCAACGGCACTTATATTGCCACACTCATAACATTCAGTTCCGCGGGTTGCCAGGATACCATGCGCAGCAGTCCGATCGTCATCGGTGGAATCACGACCATTTTTACCGGGCCTGCCTCGGCCTGTGTCAATGAAACGGTCAGTTTCACCGTCACCTCAAACCCGGTACCGAATATTGCCAACTGGGTTTTTGGAGACGGGGGGATAGGTGTTGGGATTAATGTATCGCATAGTTATGCAGCGACGGGTGTTTATACCATTAAAATGTATAACACTTATGCCTATTGTGTCGATTCTTTCTCCCGTGATATCACGATAAATCCCCGGCCGGTGGCTGATTTTACCAGTCCGGATACCGTTGGATGCCAGCCGCCCAGGACCGTAAATTTCCAGGACCTCACTACCGGCGGGGCTACCGGCTGGCAATGGGATTTCGGCGATGGGAATACATCCACGGCCCAGAATCCCACGCACACATATAACAGTTATGGAAGTTTCAATGTCACCCTGATTGCCACCAATGGTTTTGGCTGTACAGATACGATTGTCAAGCCTGCTTTTATCCGTATCCGGAGAGCCATTATGTCTGTGCCACAATTACCTGACCGTGGTTGTATTCCTTTCACTATTTCACCTGTCCCCATTGTCAATTCACTGGACCTGGTCACTTCCTGGGAATGGCTTTTCGGCGACGGGGGTACTTCAACATTACAGAACCCCACACATACATATACGGTACAGGGTACTTATACAGTAAAACTTATCATCACGACCAGCACGGGTTGCCGTGACACACTAACACTCAACTCCGCTGTTCAGGTCGGATCAACGCCTGTTGCCAATTTTTCAGCCACACCAAATCCGGTTTGTGCCCGTCAACCGGTACAGTTCACGGATCTTTCAGTACCAGCTGATGAATGGCATTGGGACTTTGGAGATGGCGGAACCAGTATCCTGCAGAATCCAATTCATAATTTTAATGATACCGGTTACTTTGATATCACGCTGATCGCTTACAATAACGGATGCCCGGATACCGTGGTGTTCAATAATTATATCTATGTAAAACCGCCTATCGCCAGGATCGTGGTTACACCCGACTGCCTGAACCGGTTACGTTTCCAGTTTACAGATTTATCCATCGGTGCCCTTACCTGGGAATGGGATTTCGGAGACGGCTCGCCGTTTGATAATACTCAAAACCCGGTACATATTTATCCCACATTGGGCACCTATGCCGTACGGCTCGTAGTGACAAATGCTGGCTGTGCGGATACCACGATTGTACCTGTATATGCTTTAGATGAACGGGCCAATTTTACTGCCGACCAGAACATTTTATGTAAAATCGCTACAGTAAACTTTTCACCTACTGGCTTTACTACCGCGAATATCGTTTCTTATACCTGGGATTTCGGCGATGGGAATACCGCTACGGTGACCACACCTACTACCAGTCATACCTATACAAATTCCGGGACCTTTACGGTTACCCTGACTATCACAGACCTGAATGGATGTACCAGTACTTTTGTCCGGCCGAATTATATCCGTGTGAACGGACCATTGGCCAATTTCAGTGCTGCCAATGTGAGCGGGTGTACAGGGCTTGTCACTACGTTCACCAATCTGTCCACCACGGATGGGCAAAACAATATTGTAAACTGGCAATGGCATTTTGGAGATGGGGTGATCCAGGATTTCACAGGTCCGCCTTTCCAGCATACCTATACATCGGTTGGAGTATTTAGTGTAAAGCTGGTAATTACAGACGCCTCCGGTTGTAAGGATAGCCTGACCCTGGCCAACCTGGTGACCGCCACCGATCCTGTTCCGGATTTTGTGGTGGATACTCTGACCTGTCCGGGTGCTGTACTAACCTTTACCAATACAACAGCGCCAACAGGGCTTACTGCGGCCTGGGATTTTGGGGATGGAAATACATCCGGACTTACTTCACCCACTCATAGTTATGCGGCCACCGGTTTATATACCGTTAAACTAAAAGTGCAGGATGGATTTGGTTGTTCAGATTCGCTGACCAGGATCAATTATATCCGGGTCGCCCTGCCGCAACCCGCTTTTACGGTCAGTGATTCAGTTACCTCCTGTACCCCGCTTGAAGTTCAGTTTACCAATACCTCCACTTTTTTCAGTTCTGTATTCTGGGATTTTGGAACAGGACAGGGCGTATCCACACTGAACAACCCCATACATTATTTCTCCACACCCGGCGTTTACCCGATCAAACTGGTGGTAACCAGTCCGGGTGGATGTAAAGACTCTGTCATAAAAACAATCCGGGTATATGATACAGCAGGTTCAAGATTGAACTATACACCAACCGGTGGTTGCAAACCGCTTACGATTAACATGAATACGCTGACCCCTGGCCCGATGGTTTCCTGGTTCTGGGATTTCGGGGATGGCAATACCCAGGTCTCCACTTCTTCGTCGGCCTCGCATGTGTATAGTTCATACGGCATTTTCGTACCCAAGGTAATTATGGAGGACCCCTCCGGTTGCCTGATTCCCCTGCAGGGCATAGACACCATACTGGTATTGGGAGCAAAGGCCAATTTCGGTATTGACACGGCTTTCTTCTGTGATTTTGGCACCGTTCATTTTACCGACTCCACTACTTTTAATGACCCGATCGTACAATATCACTGGACTTTCGGGGATGGAGGAATTTCGAACCTGCAGCAACCATCTCACCTGTATAATACACAGGGTATATTTAATGTACAACTGGCCGTGCAAACACAGGGAGGTTGCCGGGATACGATCATGAAACCAGCTGTTGTAAAAGTGATCAATCGCCCGCTCATTGATATTAACGGCGACTCCGTTATCTGTATCAATACTTCCATCCTGCATACGGGTGTGTTGTTACGAACGGATACCTCTGCCGTCAGCTGGCAATGGATTTTCCCGAATAATATAACGTATAACGTACAGAATCCACCACTGCAACTGTATACAGTTGCCGGCACTTATAATATCACCGTGTATGCCATCAACAGCAGTGGCTGCAAGGATACCACCCGGCAGACCATCGTGGTGAATCCGTTGCCAAACGTTACTATGCCGGGACAACTAACCATTACAGCCGGTTTCCCGGTTTTGATCCCTGCTACTTATACTGCAAATACGGTGAACTGGGTCTGGTCTCCCCCTGCTGGTCTGAGTTGTATCAACTGCCCCACGCCTTCCGCCGGGCCGAAGATCAAAACCCTTTACCAGGTGTTTTTCACGGACGTGAATAATTGCAGTAATACAGGCAGCATACAGATCAATGTGCTTTGCAGCAAGGACAACCTTTTTATACCCAATACGTTTTCACCCAATGGAGATGGCAGTAATGATGTATTCTACCCGAGGGGTGCCGGTCTTGAACGCGTGAAAATGTTACGCATATTCAACCGCTGGGGTGAAGTGGTTTATGAGAAAAGAGATTTCCCGGTGAATATTGCCAGTCTTGGATGGGATGGAAAATTCAAAGGCCAGAAGCCAAAAGCGGATGTCTATATCTACCAGGCTGAGGTCTTTTGTGATACCGGGGAACTCATTATTTTAAACGGGAATATTGCCCTGATCTTATAATAATAAATGTTGCGTCAGAAACTGAAATACCTGTTACTATTTATCATGGCCTTTTCCGGGCAACAGGTTCTTCATGCCCAGGATATTCATTTTTCACAATTCTTCGAAGCGCCACTCTGGCGCAATCCTTCCCTGGCCGGAATTTTCACCGGGGATGTACGGGTACAGGCCGTTTACCGCGACCAGTGGAACAGTGTTACCGATGCCTACCGGACAGGTTCAATGAATGCGGAATACAAGATGCCGGTGGGTCAGCAGAATGATTTTGTCACTGTTGGCCTGGAAGCCCTGTTTGACCGGGCCGGTACGATTGGCTGGACCTCCACCCATGTGCTTCCCGCACTCAATTATCATAAATCACTCAGTGCAGACAGGAACCGTTATCTCTCACTGGGATTTATGGGCGGACTGGTACAACGCAGGTTTGATCCCACCAAGATGACCACGAACAGTCAATACGACAATGGCGGGTTAGGTGAGAATCTTACCAATAATAATTACAGTTATGCAGACGGAAGTGTGGGTATGAGCTATAATTCAGACATCCGGGACCAACCCAATAATAATTTCTACCTCGGTGCAGCCTATCATCACTTTAACCGGCCCAGTAAATCATTTTACCGGAACAATAATATTGAAATCCATCCCAAATGGGTTTTCTCCGGCGGATTAAAAATGGGGGTTACGGATTATGCCTTTATCACGTTGCAGGCGGATCATTCCAGGCAGGGTGGTTTTTCCGAAACAATGGGCGGGGTATTGTACGGGCTTAAGATCGGGCAGGATGCGGATCACCCGGCCTATGTGATCCATGCCGGTGGTTTTATGCGCTGGAATGATGCCCTGATTCCAGTAATCAAAATCGACTATACCCCTTTTTCCGTAGCCCTGAGCTATGATGTGAATATATCCAAACTCAAACCCTCGAGCTATGGTCGTGGCGGATTTGAACTCTCCGTTTCCTATTCCGGTTTCCTGAAGCGGAATGAAGGCTACCTGCTTTGTCCGAAATTTTAATGCCTGATTAATGAACACAGTATTGAACCTTTTTAATCAGGGTTTGTTTTAAAATTCAACTAAATATCAAATCTTGAGTATGGCCATTTCAATCGGGCAGCCAGCCCCTGATTTCACTTTACTTGACAGTGAAAAAAAACCGGTAACCCTTTCTGAGCAAAAAGGAAAAAATGTGTTGTTACTGTTCTTTCCGCTTGCATTTACCAGTGTGTGTACAAAAGAACTCTGCGGTGTACGGGATAATATCAGCATGTACAAGGCAGCGAATGCCCAGGTTTTTGGTATCTCAGTGGACTCATTGTATACATTAGCCAAATACAAGGCAGAGCAGTCATTTAATTTCCCCCTGCTCAGCGATTTTAATAAAGAGGTGTCCGAAGCCTATGACAGCCTTTATAAGGAATGGATCCTGACAATGAAAGGGGTATCAAAAAGATCGGCTTTTGTGATCGATAAAGAGGGCATTGTCCGTTATGCTGAAGTACTGGAAAATGCGGGTGATGTGCCTGACTTCGACAAGATCAATGCAGTACTTGAAAATCTGCCTTAAAACTTAGTTAAAATTTATCTTTTACGCCTTGTAAGTCAATGATTTACAAGGCGTATTTTTGACTAGTAGTTTTACTATTCCTTTTTCAAAAAAAGGGGTTACATTTAGGATAATAAAAGTAATTTTGTTTCGTTGAAAAGACTTTTACCCATATTAATTTTATTGCTGATCACCACTCTCCACTCCCAGGGGCAGACTTCAAGGCCTGGTCCGGGCGCTGAAGGTGACCGTATTGTAAGACTGTATCCCAACCCGGCCACTTCATTTATCACTTTTGATTTACAGAGCAATTACAAAAAAGGGCTGACTGTTCAGATTTACAACGGTGTTTTGGGTAAGAAAATGTATGAAAGCCAGAATATACCCGAGAAGTTCACGCTGACGCTGAACGACTATACCCGGGGTATTTATATTTATCACCTGGTGGATGCTTCCGGTAAGATCATCGAATCCGGTAAGTTCCAGGTCTCCCGTTAATTTTTTCCGCTTAATTTATTTATGAATTACTGTACCTGAACTATCAGGAATTTCAGGTAATTGGTATTTTCCATGCCCCAGATTATGGGATGATCGGAAGCCTGTGCCTGAAAGGTTACCTGCCTGATCCGTCGGCGTGCGTCTTTGGCCGCCATATCGATAGTTTGTAAAAACAGTTCCGGGTGTACCAGGTTGGTACAGGAAGAAGTCACCAGGAAGCCCCCTGGTTTCACCAGTTTCATACCCCGCAGATTGATTTCCTTATACCCGGTGATCGCTTTCTGGATGGTTTCCCGGCTCTTGGTAAAGGCCGGTGGATCCAGCATGACCACATCATACTGACGGCCATCCTTGCCCCATTGTTTCAATACATCAAATGCATTGGCTGCTTCGAAACGGCAACGGTCCTGTACCCCGTTCAGTTCAGCATTCCGGTTGGCCTGGGCCACAGCATTGGCTGAAATATCCAGTCCGAGTACCGACTTTGCCCCATAATGTGCCGCATGAATTTCAAAAGTACCGGTATAGGTGAAGGCGCCCAATACATCCGCGTCTTTTACAATATGCCGGATGGCCCTGCGGTTATCCTGCTGATCGAGAAAGTAGCCGGTCTTTTGCCCGTTCTCTATATCCACATGGAAACGCAGCCCGTTTTCATTGATGATAATATTGGTATCAAAGGGGGCGGATAAAAACCCTTTATGCTGGGGTAGTCCTTCGAGTTCACGCACCGGCACATCATTGCGTTCATAGATCCCCTTGGGTTCAAAAATGGTATTGATGGCTTTTACAATCGCCGGTTTCCAGACATCAATACCCAGGGCCAGCGTCTGCAAGACAAAATAATCATTGAATTTATCGACGATCAGCTGGGGCAATGAGTCGGCTTCGCCGAAAACCAGCCGGCAGTTTTCGGTATACCCGATCTTTTTCCGGTATTCCCAGCATTGCCGGATCCGATCGATAAAATAGTCTTCATTGATGTTATCTGCTTTGTTGCGGGTCAGCAGGCGGACCAGTATCTGGGACTTTGGATTGATATATCCCTTGCCGATAAACTTTTTATCATGGCTGAACAGCTCAACAATATCCCCTCCCTGCACTTCGCCATCGATCTTCTCCACTTCATTGGCAAAAACCCAGGGATGGCCATTGGCCACACGGGGGGAAATCTTTCTTTTCAGGTATACACTGCTCATAAGGCGGCGAAGATACTGTAAAGCCCGTAATGGCGGCAGGAAGCCGGCCTGTAGTCCTGCCATCTGTACATCCGAAATGACTGATTTCCAGTGAATGGAACAGGAGTAAACAGGTCATTTTGTCCCAAATAGCGGGTTGGCAATATAATTGACAATCGTACCTTTGCACACAATTTGTAAAAAATGGCAGAAGAGACAAAAGCACCAGAAACCACCATGCCCGAAAATGGCGGGATGGATATTAATGCCGACGAAACCCAGGGTGGAAGCACCCACCTGAATGAACCGGTGGCCCAGGAAACAGAGATGGAAAAACTGAAGAGCGAACTGGCCGAAGCCAATGATAAGTACCTCCGGAAAGTAGCAGAATTTGAAAATTATAAACGCCGTTCGGCCAAAGAACGAATCGAACTGATTCAGACGGCCGGAAAGGATGTGATTGCCGATCTGCTCGATGTACTGGATGACTGTGACCGGGCCCAGAAGCAGCTGGACAATAGCCAGGATGCCACGGCCATTAAGGAAGGCGTGATGCTCGTATTCAACAAGCTCCGGAATTCCCTGCAATCAAAAGGATTAAAGGCCATGGCAACCATTGAACAGGAGTTCAACCCGGATCTGCATGAAGCCATCACTGAAATTCCCGCTCCCTCCGATGAATTAAAAGGTAAAGTGATCGATGAAGTGATAAAAGGATATTACCTTAATGACAAAATCATCCGCCATGCCAAAGTGGTGGTGGGAAAATAACTGAATACTTAACGGATCAAACAAGCAAATGTCCAAAAGAGATTATTACGAAATACTGGGAGTAAGCAAGACTGCTTCAGCCGATGAAATCAAAAAGGCTTACCGCAAAGTGGCCATGCAGTTTCACCCGGACCGGAATCCCGGTGACAAAGCAGCAGAAGAAAAATTCAAAGAAGCAGCCGAAGCTTACGAAGTACTCAGTGATGCGGATAAGAAAGCGCAGTATGACCGCTATGGACATGCCGGTGTAAGCGGCAATGGCCGTGGTGGATTCAGTGGCAGCGGTGGGATGAATATGGATGATATCTTCAGCCAGTTTGGGGATATTTTCGGGGAAGACCTGTTTGGCAGTTTCTTTGGCGGCGGTGGCGGCGGACAAAGAGGCGGTGCAAGGGGCGGGCAACGTAACCGAGGGGTAAGAGGAAGTAATCTCCGGGTAAAATTGAAGCTCACGTATGAAGAAATCGCCAAAGGCGTTACTAAAAATATCAAGGTAAAAAAACATGTTCCCTGTACCACCTGCAGCGGCAGCGGGGCAAAGGATAAAGGCAGTGTGCAGACCTGTGGCACTTGTGGTGGCAGCGGCCAGGTTCGCCGGGTACAGAATACTTTTCTTGGACAAATGCAGACCGTAACCACCTGTCCTACCTGTAACGGGGAAGGCACGACGGTCACCGCCAAATGTGCATCCTGTAAAGGGGAAGGACGTGTGTATGGAGAAGAAACCGTGAGTATCGATATACCGGCCGGTGTACAGGAAGGCATGCAGATGAATGTAAGCGGAAAAGGGAATGCCGGTGAAAGAGGCGGTTTACCGGGTGACCTGATCATCCTGATAGAAGAAGAACCACATAAGGAATTATACCGTGAAGGATTGAACGTGGCCTATGAGCTGCACCTCTCCTTCACAGATGCCGTGTTTGGTACCCAGGTGGAAGTACCCACTATCGATGGCCGGGCCAAAATCAAGATACCGGCAGGTACCCAGAGCGGAAAAATATTCAGGCTAAAAGGAAAAGGATTCCCGGCCGTCAACTCCTATGAAAAAGGAGACCAGCTGATCCAGGTCAGTGTATGGACCCCGCAGCAACTGAATGCGGATGAGAAAGCCGCACTGGAAAAACTGGGCCAGTCACCCAATTTCAAACCACACCCGGAGAAGAGTGACAAGAATTTCTTTGATAAGATAAAGGAAATGTTCTCCTAAGAAAAGAACCAAGAAGCCAAGATGCCAAGAACCAAATAAGGTTCAAATAACAAAAAACAAATAAGCATCAAACTAAAATAACCAAACCTCCTTAGAAGGTTTGGTTATTTTGTATTGGCTGTTGACCTGCCTGCCGGCAGGCAGGCTCCTGACTACCGACTCCCGACTACTGACTCTTCTTCTTCTTCCCCTTCATATACAGGTTCCTGGCCTTGATCGTAAGGTTGACAAATTCATTCTGCAGCAGGTCGTTTTCGCCGGCGGAGGCCTGAGCCATGGCGACCATATCATTCCAGTTTTTGCTTTTCACAAAGGGTGAATTGCGTAACATGGAACCGAACTGGGCCACCGCAGCCGAAAAATGATAGCATTTACCCAACTGTTCATAGGGCATAAAAGCAAAACGGCTTTTCATTTCGAAATAACGATGCGTGCTGTCGCCGGGATTACGGTACTGTAAACGCAGGTTGGCGAACTGACCGGAATAAATACTGTCACGGATCGCCCCGCGGTTGATTTCCGTAGGCTCGATTTCAAACATCGCGATCATGGAGAAGCCGGAACCGATCTCCCCTCCTTCGATCACCGAACTGGTATCGCGCAATGCTCCTACTTTATTATCAAAACCGATCAGCCGGTATTCTTTAACGTACTCGGGATTGAACTCCACATTCATGTAGACATCATCTGCTACGGAATAGAGTGTCTGGGTGAATTCTTTCAGCAATACTTTTTCCGCTTCTTTGAAATTATCGAGGTAGGCAAAATTGCCGTTTCCTTTTTCGGCCAGGAGCTGAATCTTGGAATCTTTATAATTACCCATCCCCACTCCCAGACAGGTCAGGTATACACCCGATTCCCGCTGGGCACTGATCATTTCATCCAGTTCGGATTCTGTTTTCAGTCCTACATTAAAATCACCATCCGTGGCCAGGATCACCCGGTTATTCCCTCCTTTGATAAAATGCCGGCGGGCCTGGCTGTACGCCAGCCTGATACCGGCTTCACCCGGTGTGGATCCACCTGGAGTCAGTTCATCAATGGCTTTTATGATCTTTTCCTTTTCCGCCCCGCTGGTGGATTCAAGCATCACACCCGTCACCCCGCCATATACCACCAGTGCCACGGAGTCTTTATCCCGAAGGTTATTTACCAGCAGGCGAAAAGCGGACTGCAGCAGGGGGAGACGGTTGGGCATATCCATTGATCCCGACACATCGATCAGGAAAACAAGATTGCAGGGAGGCAGGGTATCGAGGTTCAGTTTCTTTGAGGAAAGATTGATATAATACAGCTGGTTATTGGGGTTCCAGGGACAGGAGGTCAGGGTGGGTTTTATATGAAACAGATCGTTGCCCGCCGGTTTAAAATAATCAAGACTGAAATAATTGAGCATTTCTTCTATCCGTACCGCGTCGGGGGGTACAATCGAATTCATATTGATAAACCGGCGGATATTGCTGTAAGAAGCCCTGTCCACATTGAGCGACATACCTGTACTGGGGAACTGACGGGCAATCAGGAAACGGTTCTCCAGTAAACTGGCATAACTCTCATCACCGGCAAACCATTTTTTCTGTTCATCCCTTCCGAGGTCTTTTGTAAAAGAAGAAAGCCGGTCACGGAACCGGTTATTGGAACTTGCAGGAGCCAGCTTGAGTTTTACACTGACATAATTGTCTGCATTTACCACGATCTTTTCGGGGCGGTATCCTTCAAGGAAAAAACTGAAGGTATCCAGCTGACTATGGGCCACTATTCCAAAGGTTCCGGAGGCCCCGCTACGGAATATATAGCCGGTTTTAAATTGCTTGATAATTACATTCTGCAGCACATTCCCCGCCTCATCCTTCACTTCTCCCCGCACATAGAATTGCTGGGAAAAGAGCGGAAGGCTCAGGAGCAGGAAGATTAATATATGACAAGCGGTCTTCACCCGGATTCAATAACTGATAAATTACATCAAAAGAAATAATTCTGTTTGTTTATTATACTACCTGGTAAATCTCTTTGAGATTACGGCCCAGTCCGTCATAGTCAAGTCCGTACCCCACCACAAACTTATCAGGAATAACAAATCCCACATAATCCGGCTTTAGCGGAAAAATCGTTGCGTCTGATTTATGAAGCAGGGTGGCAATGCGCAGGGAAGCCGGTTGCTGGTGACCGAGTTTTGGCAGGAAATTATACAGGGTCTTGCCGGTATCCACGATATCTTCCACGATAATCACCTCCTTTCCGAACAGGTCATCTTCCAGTCCGATTGAAGTAACCACATTCCCGGATGATTTCATGCCTTTATAGGAAGCCAGTTTGATAAAACAAATCTCGGCTTCAATGGTCAGGTGTTTGAAAAGATCCGCGGCAAACATAAATGAGCCATTGAGAATGGCTATAAACAAAGGTCTTTTGCCGGCATAGTCTTTATTGATCTGTTCAGATAATTCTTTCACCCGTTGCTGGATGGTTTCTGCTGAGAGATAAACATCGAAGGATTTGTCGTGTACTTTTATTGCAGACATAGAGTTGGTTGAAGGTTTGAGGTTTAGTCGTTTGGTGTTTAGTCGTTCAGAGGTCCAGGAGTTTGTGGGTGGATACCGCTTTTTTACGAAGGGTCAGGCTTTCGCCGGGGGCCGGGCGGTCATCCGGGCCGAGGGAATTGAGTTCCCGCAGACTCTCCAGTCGCATGCCCTGCTTCTGGGCAATATCATATAAGGTTTCCCCGGGCAACACTTTATAATATTCATCCTGACCAGTTTTTCTTTTACGCTGTAAAAAAATAAGCTGGTCACTGGTTAATACTTCTGTAACCGGCAGTTCATTAAAATCAAAAATCCGCGAAAGCGGAATATCGTATTGTTGTGCCAGGGAAAGAAAGGAAACCCCTTTTTTTACAAACACCACCCTGGTTTCATTGATCTTAAATTCTCCCTTCGGGTAATTCACGGCAACGGCAGGAGCAACCGTTGTTTCCGGCTCTTTTACAGGAACCTTTACGGATCCGTTATCCGTCTCCACCGTTTTTTCCACTTCTGTATTACTGTCCGGCGCTTTCCCCAACGCCAGCAGCGTATATTCCTGCAGGTTATAATCTTCAATCAGCCTGATCAGTACCTGCGGGTATTTCGGGTTGGTGGCATAGCCAGCTTTTTTCAATCCATTGGCCCATCCTGAATAATCAGTGGGATCCAGCTGAAACAGACCTGCATAGCGCTGACTGTTTTTTAAAAAATTGGAATGATCCCGGTACGAATCCTCAGCGGTCGGGTATTTCCGGAAACATTCCCCTCTTGCATCATCATCGTGTGAAACAGATTCACCGGTCCAGCCGGTTTTACATTTTATGCCGAAATGATTATTAGATTTCATGACCAGGGCACTGGTACCGGCCAGGGTTTCATGGATTCCCTGGGCCAGTTTGATGGATGCCGGCACACCGGTTCTTTTCATTTCCGCCATGGCCAGGTCCTTGTAGGTGTTGATATAGTTCCGGATGGTTTCGGATTGCTGTGCCGGAACCCCGTTGTATAAAAATTGAACAACCAGTAAAAGTAAAGTCGCTTTCCTTAACATTTTTCAGCTGATTATAATTTCCGGATCAGGTATAGACCGTCCCGGACAGTGATCATTGTTTTTTCAATATCAGTCCGCTGGCTGATAAATTCGTTGAACGCCTGTATGCCTTTGGCACTTTTCCCTTTCACCGGATCCTGCAGCACCTGCCCGTGAAACAGTACATTATCTGCTAAAATAAAGCCGTTTTTCCGCAACCTTGGAAAAACAAGGTTAAAATAGTCGATATAGGCCGGCTTGTCGGCATCAATAAAGACCAGGTCCCAGGTTTCAGTGAGACCCGGAAGGATATCTAACGCATTACCAGTGTGGGATATTATCTGGCTGGCCTGTGGGGAGCGGTCAAAATAAGACCGGGCCAGGGCGGAATCAGCCTCCCGGAGTTCAATCGTGTGCAGCCGGCCTTGCGGGCTAAGTCCTTTGGCCAGGCATAAAGCACTGTAACCGGTAAAAGTGCCGATTTCAAGAACCGCGTCCGGGCGCAGCATACAGCTGATCATTTCGAGGAATTTGCCCTGGACCTTGCCACTCAGCATGACCGGGTCGGCATGTTGGGTGCGGGTATATTCAGCCACTTCCTGCAGCAGCGGGTCTTCGGCTGAAGTATAAGCCTCCGCATAAGCTTCAGCCAACGGGTTGATCAGGTCCATCCTCCGGTTTTTTGGCAAAGATAAACTTATACAGCCAGCAGACTTCCTTCCGAAGCCGAGCCTTTCCTTGAAATCAGCCAGAGGCCACAGAAGGTGAAGATGCCGTTTATCAGGATCAGTTCATTCCCGATCTTATAGCCATTGAATGTGGCGGCAGACCATTCCTGAAGCAGGGGCAAGGATATATGCAGCTTGGCTTCATACCAGGAAGGGTTACTGAGCATATCCAGCCCGAGGGCCAGTAAAGGAGCTACGATACAGGCCACCCAGATCAGTTTGTCGTTGAGCTTCCGCCTGGTGAGAATACCAAAGGAGAATAATCCCAGCAACGGACCATAGGTTATCCCGGCAAACTTCAGGATAAAGTCGATGATCAGTTTATCGTTGATCCATTTAAAAAGAAGCACCATCATAAAGAAAATAAAGGCAAACGTGAAGTGCACTTTCAGCCGGGTACGTTTTTTTTCTTTTTCCGTACCGGGCATTTTATTGATCCCGATGATATCGATACAATAACAGGAAGTGAGTGAGGTAATGGCCCCGTCCACGCTGGGAAATAAGGCGGAGATGATGGCAATAATAAAGATCACCCCGATCACCCCGCTGAAGGTATCACTGAGGGCAATAGTGGGGAATAGATCATCCGGGGGTACATTGATACCTTTCTGGGCGGCATAGAGGTAAAGCACCCCGCCCAGGACCAGGAAAAGCAGGTTGACCACCATCAGCACCGCGGTGAAGGTCATGATGTTTTTCTGCGAATCTTTCAGGGTTTTCACACTGATATTCTTCTGCATCATTTCCTGGTCGAGCCCGGTCATGGCAATGGCAATAAACATACCGCCAAGAATATGCTTTAAGGCAAAAGAACCCGAGTTCACATCCCAGTTAAAGATTTTTGTATATCCTTTATCGGACATCATGGTCAGGGCGCCCCCAAAATCGGAACCCAGGGCTTTTACAATGACTACAATACATACCACGAGACCTACCAGCATACCGGTGGTCTGGAGGGTATCTGTATAAATGATCGTTTTCACTCCCCCTTCAAACGTGTACAATAGTATCAGGACCAGGATCACCAGAGCCGTGGCGGCAAAGGGAATACCCATTTTATTAAATATAAAAATCTGCAGCACGCTGATCACCAGGTAAAGCCTGGCAGTGGCCCCGACGGTGCGGGAAAGAATAAAGAAAAAGGCTCCGGCTTTATGCGCATTGATCCCGAATCGCTTTTCCAGGTAGGTGTAGATACTGGTCAGGTTCATCCGGTAATACAGCGGAATGAGTACAAAAGCGATCACCATATACCCCAGGAGGTAACCCAGTACGATCTGGTAATAATAGAAGTTGCCGGTCCCCACCCCGCCGGGTACACTCACAAAGGTGACACCGGAAAGTGAAGTGCCGATCATGCCAAAAGCCACCAGCATCCAGTTACTGTTGCGGTTGCCGATAAAGAAGGATTCATTATCGGAATTACGCGAAGTATACCAGGCTACGCCAAGCAACAGGGCAAAATATCCGATCACAAAAGAAAAGAGAACGACTGGGGACATAGCTAGTGGTTTCTGTTAAGCAATATTAGCGATGCAAAATAGGCAATAAAGGATTTTGAAGATAATTAAAAATGTTATCCCTTTGGGGCAATTTATATATATGGCAATACAATCACTTGCGGTTTTCTGCGGTTCGAAAAACGGAACAAATCCTGTGTTTGCGGCACATGCGGCTGAACTGGGTCAGTTAATGGCTTCCCGGCATATCCGGCTTATATATGGTGGAGGAAGCGCGGGACTGATGGGCATTATAGCTGACAGTGTGATGCAGCATGGAGGCGCGGTTACAGGTATTATTCCTAAAATATTACTTGAATGGGAAGTACAGCACCGGGGAATCACTGAACTGATCATCAGTGATGATATGCATGAACGGAAAAGAAAGATATACAGTATATCCGATGCGGCGCTGATATTGCCGGGCGGGTTTGGTACGCTGGATGAATTATTTGAAATCGTTACCTGGAACCAGCTGACCATTCATGACAAACAGATCTATATCCTGAACTCCGGTGGATTTTATGATCACCTGATCAGCCATATCGGGCTGATGAAAGCGGAAGGATTCTTATATGAAGAGGCCATTAAACGTATTCATACCATCAATACACCGGCTGAATTACTGCCCTATATTCAATAAACCCGGTTAACGGTTCTTTTTACGTCCCAGGTAAAAACTGAACCCGGTCCTGAAAACAGGTAATACCCGGCCATACTGATCCCGGTACGGGGAATTGAAATCTTTCATCGCATCGATCATAATGCTGGTGTAGAATTGCATATTCCCGATAGTGCGGATACCATACCCGGCTCCCACCAGGAAACTGGGCGCATTGGCGGTTGCCTTATTGATAATCCCCGCATCGGTCTTTTCACTGTAGGATATCTTATTGTATTCAAACTGTCCGCCGATAAAAAGCTGTTCGATCGGCCATATCCGCACGAAAGGGCCGCCACCCAGGGCCAGGTAACGGGCCGTGATATTGACGTTGGGATTCCGCTGCGTCACATAGGTCAGGTTCATCGCGATACCTGCATCCAGTACCCGGTTGATACTATAGCCGAATTCGGGATTCAACCCGATAATGAATCCATTGGAAAATCCCAGGTTGAGCCCGGAACCGATAAACACATGGTCGGATTTAAATCCTCGTTCATCGTCTTCTTTCTGGGCCATGGCGGCGGTAAAAAGCAGGCTGCTGAAAATTACCGCGATCAGTTTTTTATTCATGGGTATATACGATTCGTTTACTTTTTTAATTCCTCCTGTTCCTGCCAGCTGAGGTTCAGTTCTGTCTCCGGGTTTTTCAGGGTCACCAGTTTAGCCAGCATGAGTCCGAGCATTAACGCAGAAATGATCAATAAGGTATACTGGCTGGTTATGAAAAAAGCAACAATACCAAACATGGCCATGCCTTCACAAATAGCCAGGTACTTTGTTAGTGCTACCCGGTAACCGTCCAGTTTTATAGTTAACGGATCACTGCTTTCGCGGATCTTCTTTATCGCTTTTGAATAACCCGTATGCGCCATGAGTACGGCCAATACGGTAATACCTCCTAAAATGGGAAGCAGGTATGAACTGAATTCAGTGATTCTCTGATTCGGGGTCTGACCGGTAAACTCCACCATGCCGATTATTACGAGGGAGAAAAGGATAACACCGATTGCAAGGGCCGCGGCCAGTATACGGATACCCCTCATTTTTTCCCGAGGTGTTCCTGTGTTACCTGTATTTTTTTCCATACCTGAAGCCATAGCTTAGCTCATTAATGGGATGCAATATAATGGATGATGATTAATACCGGAAATGCGGGCAACTCAGTATTTGAAGGATGGGCACATGGATTCCCGCTTATTGCCTTTATAACTGCCCATGGAACCTTGTTTGATCAGGGAGAATTCAAAGGCACCCCTGGTATTGTTATATGTTTTCAGGCCGGACATGGTGGCATCATAAGAGAAGGTAAACATGATTTCCTTCACTCCCAGCCCGATCATGGGGATCACGGCATCCTTGTACCGGTAATAAACCCCCGCCATCAGCACTTTTTCGCCATCCCCTGAAAGATTATACTGGGCATTCAGTCCGCCGACAATTTCATAGGATTTTGCCTGTATGGATACATAGGCATTGGGATTCACGATCACCATATCATTGACTTTGAAACTGCCGTTCAGGAAACCGGTGTACCGGACCGGGATCCGGTTATTAATACCGGGCTGTTCATTGAAAAATGATTCCTTGGGCTGGTTAATATGCATCGCGGAGAATCCGGCATTAACGTACGCTTTATCATTGGGGAAATAAGCATAGTTCATGCCCACCTGCATATCGAAGTAATTGATATTATTGTAATCGAGTTTGGGAGCCGTGGTCACCTGGTGCGCATCAAAAAACTGTCCGTTCCACTGGCTGGGGAAACTGAGATTCTGGGTATTGATATTTTTATTCGCCCATCCCACGTTGAAGCCCAGGCTTAACAGACTACCGGCATTGAGCATCTGGTGATAGGCCACTGAACCATATACTTTGGTTGAAGTCAGTACACTGGTACCGGCCACATCCCGCAGGATCACTCCACCAATACCCAGCCAGCCGTTATTATCACTGTTCTGTAATACCTGTACATCACCAAAAGCACTCATGGTTTTATAGGGGAAGGCCGTCAGCGAAGCCCATTGATTCCGGTAATTAACGCCCAGGCGGTAATCTCCGTCGGGAATAAAACCGGTATTGGCCGGGTTGGTCAATAAGGGGCTGTTCATAAACTGGGAAAAATGCAGGTCCTGCGCCGTGACTGTCAGCCAGCCGCAGCAGCAAATAATCAGTATGCTATGCTTCATTCCCTTCATGATCATCAATTATCTGATTAAAGTAATATCACCTTTTTTAGTCGTTTTCACCCCGTCAAAGAATTCCACGGACAAGGTATAGGCATATACATCCATGGGTTGCACCACCCCCTTCACTTTACCATCCCATCCTTTATTCCGGTCATTGGTTTCAAATACTTTTTGTCCCCACCTGTTCCAGATAGTAAACTGCATCTTAGCAATACCAAAGCCCCTGACCATGACTATACTGTTCTGATCCCCGCTCTGGGGTGTAAATGCATTCGGCACATCGACCAGTGGTATCACCGTGGCACTGACCTGCCGGCAGATCTGTGCGGGACAACCAATCGAATTATAAGCGATCAGGCAGGCATTAAATGTTCCTGTTGCATTATACTGGTGATCGATATTGGCCCTGGAAGTGGTTAACAGGGAATCGCCATCCCCGAATACCCATTTAAAACTCACTGCATCCAATGAGGACAGGTTGGTGAATGTAACAGGCATATTGGGTGTGGGGGCCACTGGGACAAAACTGAAATCAGCCGTTGGTGCACCGAATACCTGGATCGTAAACCGGGCCGTATCCGTAAGGTTACAGGTGTTGGGATTTAACGCCACCAGGGTGATAGTATAGGTTCCGGGTAATGTATAGGTATGAGTCGGACTGGAAGCTGTTGAAGTGCCTCCATCCCCGAAGTTCCACTCAAAGGTTTGCCCGGCCAGTGATGTATTTGTAAATACCGCATTATACGGTAAACATCCGGTGGCAGGTGTGGTGAACTGGGCTTTTACAATATCGGCCACGCTCAGTGGTATAACCAGTGAATCCGGCGCATTACAATACACCGTATCCTGCAGTAACAGTTTCACATTGTAGGTTCCGGGCCCGGCATAGGTATGAAATACCGGTGCGGCCCCTGAAATAACTTTTGGAGAACCATCCCCGAAGTCCCAGACAAAACTCTGGTTGGTAAATGGCCGGCTCGGTGGTGCGACAGAGGTATTATCAAAGCGGTAATTAAACGAGCCACAGGGTGGTTGTTTAATGGCATTAAAGGCCGGTGTGGCCAGCAGGTTACCCACCTTGATATGCATATAAGAGGTATCCCTGACATTACAGGTGGCGGGGTCGATCGCCACCAGCATTACATTATAGGTACCGATATTCAGGTAGGTATGACTTGCCGTGGGTACCAGGGTGGGCAACATGGGAGAGCCATCACCAAAATACCATTCATAACTAACCCCGGTGGCCAGTGTATCGGAAAAATCAACCGTGAGTGGCTGGCAGCCCGCAGTATCCCCGCGAACTCCATTGATAGTGGATAAAACCCCGGCTCTTACCCCGGCGAAATTCATATCGATTTTCAGCATGGTCAGGGTGCACTCTGCCCCTCCGACTGCATTATTGTTGGTAGACCATGCACCTGCAGTAACGGGGTAATTCGGATGAACACCGAAATTACAGTTACCACAAATCGCCTGGTAAATTTTTCCATTCCGGTCGAAACGGCTGGTTCCTCCATCCACGTGATCGGAGCCAGCTGCAGGGGGATTATTTTCCCCGAAGAAACTCCCGAATAACTGGGCAGTAGCATCTTTCTTCAGGATAAAGAAATAAAAGTCCTTCCCGTCTGTTGTGCTTTTAAACGCATCCGGTGTAACCGGCAGTCCGAGTGTACCCGCACTGTTCCAGTCATTGGCTGTTCCAAAATAACCACCCCATCCGGATATATATACATTCTCACAACGATCCACCAGGAAGGCAATGGGTGATATATTCGGAGTTTGTGCGCCGGAGCCAAAAGCCGTCCGGTATACATAGCTGGAGAGATCAGGCTGGAGTTTTCCGATAAACTGTTTACCCGCCGGGTTCCCGTACGTGGCATTCTGAATAGGCCAGGATCCCGTGGTTTGTCCCATGATATAGGGGAATCCTTTTGAATCAAACTGGATACCGAAAATCTGGTCCTTCCCTGTTGTACCTATAAATGCCGAACGGATAACATTGGTTCCTGTAGTATTAATTACCGCGATAAATCCATCTATATCCCCATTTGAGGAAGGGCCTACCGTTCCGGTCTGTGAACCCGGGAGGTTGGTACTTTCTGTTCCACCGGCCACATAGATTAAATTGCTGACCGGGTCCTGTGCCAGTACATAGGCGGCATCATTTCCATTACCACCGAGATAGCTGGCAAAAAGTATGTTGTTGAGATCAGAAGACAGTTTTAGCAGCACTCCATCCTGTGACCCTCCGCCAAAGGTTGTCTGAAAAAAAGTGGCTGTTCCCGGAAAGTCAGAAGATTGGGTGGAAGAAGCCACGTACACATTATTGGCCCCGTCCAGTATGATTTCACTGCGACCGTCATCTCCGTAATTACGTTGCAATGAACTCTGTGAGCGGGAATCGGAGATATTCACCCCGTCGTTACCGGTGCCCCCGATCTTGCGGGACCCTAATAAAGCGGTACCTGTTGCATTAATTTTTGTCACTACAATATCAAAAAGTCCGCCGGCGACACCGGCATTATTGATCACCGGGTAGTCGCTTGAATTGGTCCGGCCGGCCAGGTACAGGTTGCCCTGGTTATCCACGATCAGGCTGTGCGGCTGATCCTTACCGTTACCCCCGATATAAGTGGCATACACCCTGTTTGACCCGTTGGGAGTAAGCTTGATAATGCCGATATCAAATTCGCCGCCCTGGTAAGTGGTTTCATAAGCCCCGGTGGATACCGGCCAACCTCCGCCGGATAAACCAAACACAATCCCGCCGCCAAAGAAACTCTCATCCGGACCATAGGTGGCGGTAAAACCCCAGCTGTCGGAACGGCTGCCGGAGAAAGAACAGAAGACAATGCTTGGATCTATTACCAGGGTTTTTGTGCGGTCATAATCCTTTATTTCAAAACGGACCACATCTCCGTTTACAATGTATTTACAGGCTACTTCAGCGCGACCGGTTGTACCGGGCTGATAGGTGTAGGGAGCTGATTCTTTAAATTCAGCCAGGGAAGTACCCAGCACCAGTTCTTTATTCTTCACCTGGAGTTTATCCACTCCTTCATACTTAAGTGCAATCTTTGAAACATCAGCACCCGGCTTAACGAGGATATCATACTTCAGGGTTCCCCAGCTGGTGTAATAACGAACATCCACCCCGGGATAAATATTCTGTATTGAAACGCCCTGGTATATGCGGCATTCCGAAGCCCATTTGCTCCGGTCATTCCCGATAAAATAATTGTTGTAGGTAGGAATAGGTTTTTCAGGAAGCAGGGTTGCTTCCGGAGAAGCCCCGACAAAATTCACGTTCCAGGCATGCGACCTGACCACCACCGAAGTATTGGGCGGAGCCATTCTGCCATCCGCAGTAATACCATGCTTAAACTGGTTGAGTCGCTGCAGATCGGCCGGGTTATTCTGGACAACCGTAAAGCCCCCGTTCCGGATAAAAAAGATCCCGTTGCTGACCTCTCCTTTATAACGGATACGGTCATCCCACTGACCTTTATTCTCAATAAATTCAATATTTCCCTGGGCTGAGAGGGTACAGGCAGCCATGACGGCAATGGCGATGGAAAAGAGTTTTTTCAGGGTCAACTTATTTACTTTAAAATAACGATTTTTTACCAGAAAGGGATTTAAAACTTCTGTTAAGAAATCCCTTTTATCCTGACGCATCCTCCTTATATAACAGGCCCCGGATCAGGCGATTTTACTCCATTGAACAGGTCCTTTGCGGTAATGCAGGAATTTCTTCAGCTGCAAATTTTCGGCCGAAACAAGGTCCGGGTCTTTTTCCAGCAGGTCCGATGCTAAATTCCGGGCAATTTCCAGTAAGTCACGGTCTTGGACTATACTGGCCAGCCGGAAGTTTAATGCCCCGCTCTGCCTTGTTCCTTCAATTTCACCAGGCCCTCTCAGTTCAAGGTCTTTCTCCGCTATCTCAAACCCGTTATTGGTCGAGGTCATGATATGGATGCGCTCCCGGGCATCATTACCTAATTTGGACCCGGTTAATAATACACAATAACTTTTTTCGGCCCCCCGGCCCACCCGGCCCCGTAACTGGTGGAGCTGTGAGAGACCGAATTTCTCCGCACTTTCTATCACCATGACTGAGGCATTCGGCACATTCACCCCCACTTCAATCACCGTGGTGGAGACCATGATCTGCGTATCATGCTCAACAAATCTTTTCATATTTAGTTCTTTCTGCTCCGCCGGTTGCCTTCCATGCACCATGCTGATCCAGAATTTGGGTTCCGGGAAATAGGCTTTTACATTTTCGTAACCCTTCATCAGGTTTTCGTAATCCATTTTGGCACTTTCCTCAATTAATGGAAAAATGATATATACCTGCCGGCCCTTATCAATCTCCGCCCGGATAAAATCCATCACTTTACTCCGCTGTGTTTCAAAACGGTGTACCGTGGTGATCGGTTGCCGGCCCGGGGGTAATTCATCAATTACACTATAATCCAGGTCACCATAAGCGGTCATGGCCAGTGTACGGGGAATGGGCGTGGCCGTCATCACCAGCATATGCGGAGGAATTTCGGCCTTTTTCCAGAGCCGGGCCCGCTGGGCTACGCCAAACCGGTGCTGCTCATCAATGATCACGAGGCCAAGTTTCTTAAACTGCACCACTTCTTCAATCACCGCATGGGTACCCAGTAATATGTGCAGTTCCCCGCTGGCCAGCTGGGCCAGTATTTTTTTCCGTTCCGCTGCTTTTACAGAGCCGGTAAGCAGGCGGACAGACACGCCTACTTTCTCCAGCAGTTCCCCAATACCCTGGTAGTGTTGCTGGGCCAGTATCTCCGTGGGCGCCATCAGGCAGGCCTGGTAGCCATTGTCCACGGCGAGCAACATGGTCAGTACCGCCACAATGGTTTTACCACTGCCCACATCTCCCTGCAGCAGGCGGTTCATTTGTTTGCCAGTAGCTGTATCGGCCCTGATCTCCCGGATCACCCTTTTCTGGGCACCGGTCAGTTCGAAGGGCAGGTGGTTTTTAAAACAGTCATTGAAATAATCCCCCACTTTCTCAAAAAGCACGCCTTTTGAATAGCGGTGTCGTTGACTTCGCAACAGGTTCATCCTTACCTGGGCGATAAAGAGTTCTTCAAACTTGATCCGTTTTACCGCTTCCTGGTATTCCTGGTCGGATTGGGGAAAATGTATTTGTTGCAAGGCCTTATACCGGCCCGGGAGATTCAATTGTTTGAGGATGGATTCAGGCAGGTTTTCCTCCACGTCTTTCTCTTTCACCTGCATCATCAGCAACTGGGTCAGTTTGCCGATCTGCCTGCCCCCCAGTCCTCTTGATTTTAATTTCTCTGTAGTGGAATAAACCGGTTCCAGGAAGTTTTTGGCGAGTGGCTGATCCGGCACCAGCACTTCGAGTTCCGGGTGCACGATCTGCGGATTGCCGTTAAAAAATCCCACGCGTCCATAGAC
Source organism: uncultured Chitinophaga sp. (assembly GCA_964519865.1). GTDB lineage: Bacteria > Bacteroidota > Bacteroidia > Chitinophagales > Chitinophagaceae > JJ008. Next base: position 40,587 of record CAZFLL010000025.1, read on the forward strand.
CAGGTAAGACTTCCCGGGCTCCAATAATTTCTGCACCCAGTTGATCCCCTGGAACCAGGTGAGTTCAAGGATACCTGTTTTATCTTTCAGCTGGGCTACCAGTCGCTTGCCGGCACGCTGCCCGATGATATCAAAACTCAGTAACACCCCGGCTACCTGGGCAAATTCGGTCAGCGGTGTCAGTTCACTGACCTGGTTTAGTTTCGTGCGGTCGATATGCCGGAACGGGTAATGTTCGAGCAGGTCACCAAAAGTGAAAATATTGAGTTCCTTTTTGAGCAGGTCGGCCCGTAAAGGTCCCACCCCTTTCAGGTATTCAATCGGGCTGGCTAATATGGAAGGGGCTGAGGAGATAAAAAAATGTTTCCGGCAAATGTAAACAATGACAGGGGCAATCAGTTGAGCTGTCGCGCCGCTTTTTCCCAGCGCACCGTTTGTTTTCCCTGCAGGTACAGGATAAAACCCTTTATGAGGCAGGTATTCATAAACAGAAAATAATAGGGAATCCCCAGCCATCCTGCTTTTTTTCCCGTACGTAACAGGAGCCAGCCGGTCAGGCTCAGTAAATAATAGAGTCCCTGCGCCAATAAAATAAGTTTGAAGAAGAGAACAGCAGGCTCAAGTATGACCAGGCCGGTATTGCCAATCAGTAAGACGATCAGCAGCAGCGGGCAGAAAAACCAGCGCAGTATCCTTCTCGAAAAATACTGGAAGCTTAACCGGGGATAACGGAAAATATTCAACGCATCTCCCAGGAGGGCTGCTGACTGGTAAGCTCCCGCGGCTATCCGGACTTTTCTTTTCTGTTCTTCGGCCAGGGATACCGAGGGAGTTTCAGTTGCATAGGCATCCGGTTCATACGCAATCTTGTAGCCCTGTAAACAAATTTCCATGGCTATCATAAAATCATCCAGGATCAGTTCTTTGTCAGTGGGTTTGAATAATGCACTGCGGATAGAGAACAATTCACCGGCGGCACCGACCACCGTATAAAAACGCGCATCCATTTTTTTCATAAAGGATTCGTACTGCCAGTACAGTCCTTCTGCCTGTCCGACGGCGGAAGGATGTTCATCCGTACGGATCTTTTTTTCTCCGGCCACGCCGCCCACTGTTGGATCAATATAATGCGGGGCCATTTGAAGAATGCAATCCTTGTTCAGCATACTGTTGGCGTCCGTAAATACAACAAGTTCTGTGCTCACTTCCTGCATTGCCCTTTTAATAGCAGCATACTTCCCATTCCGTTCCGGCTGATGCAGGTGAAGAATTTCCGGATAGTTGCTGAGGATAGCAGCTGACTGATCCGTGGACCCATCAGTGATAACAATAATGTTCAGTTTACCGGAGGGATAACTGATTGCCCTTGTGTTGGCTATTTTTTGTTCCAGTACTGATGCTTCATTGTAAGCGGCTATAATGATGGTGACCGCAGGCAGATCCATGTTTATGACCAGGTCTTTCTTCTTACCCGGGGCGCGGGTGAACAACCAGAGTAATCCGCCATATCCCAGGTAGGAATAAAAGAGGACCCCGATACTTGCATAGAATAAGAAATGGAGTATGGTCATTACTGTATGTGAAAAATACGGTTCACAATTCGCAAATATCCCAAATATGGCGCTAAATCCCGCAGGGCTTATGTTTAAAAGAAGTTTTCCGGCCTCCACACAATAAAAAAGGCATTGGAGGAATGGTAAAAGGGACTTAATTTAACACGTAAATCCACCATTCAGGACAAACCATAACTGATGAAAAACCATTTCCACCTATTACAGCTTGACCTGTATTTCACCGAATATAAGTTTGCGCTGCTCTGCCTGGTCTCCGCTTTTGTGGTAACGCTGATCAGCATCCCTCCCATTATCAGCCTCATCCGGAAGTATAAATTATACGATAAGCCCAATGCCCGGAAAGAACATACGATGCCGATTCCTACGATGGGTGGTATCGCGATTATTGCCGGAATGGCCTGTTCCCTGTTTCTCTGGTTTCCCTTCAGTACTGAACCGGCCCTGATCAGTTTCTTTTTCTCCGTGATCATTCTCTTTGGTCTGGGTATCATGGATGACCTGAAAGACCTCTCTGCCAAATACAAATTCATTATACAGATTGCCCTCGCCTTGCTGGTGGCCATCTCCGGCATCCGGATCACCAGTTTTGGTGGTTTATTCGGTATCCAGGAAATTCCTGAACCAGCCCAGTTCACCTTTACCGTGCTGGCCATTGTTGGTATCACCAATGCCTTTAACCTGATCGATGGGATTGACGGACTTGCCGGTGGAATCGGATTTATGAGTCTCATCACGCTGGGCCTTTTCCTGATCATGAACCGGGATGGCAATACGGCATTGATTGCTTTTGCCCTCGCAGGAGGCATACTCGCTTTCCTTTACTTCAATTTCAATCCCGCTAAAATATTTATGGGCGATACAGGATCATTGGTACTGGGATTTGTAGTGGCCGTTCTTTCCATCCGGCTCTTACAGGTCAATGAAGCTGCTGTTGCACCCGCACTGCCCAATGCACCGGTCTTTATTATCGGCGTGGCTTTGATCCCTGTATATGACACCATGCGTGTATTCCTCGTCCGCATGTGGAAAGGAAACTCTCCTTTCTCTCCCGATAAAACGCATATTCATCACCTGCTCACTAACCAGGGCTACACCCATGGATTTGCGTCCAAACTGATTTGTTTTATCCATGGATTTATCCTGATCGAAATCTATTTCCTCCGGAATATGCGGCTGGAGTTTCAACTGCTGCTATTAGTTGGGTTTATGTTATTTGTGACGGTTATGCTGAAGAAGCTCGGGAAGTTACTCGGGAAACATGAAGGAATACATGAGGCTATTAAGGAGTACCTGGGATAA
>CAZFLL010000026.1:0-23566 GCA_964519865.1 uncultured Chitinophaga sp.
TTATATTCGGTAACGAAACAACTGCCATGTATAAATTATTCATCCTCCTAATCACCTTCTGTTTTTCAGCTATGACAAATGCCCAGGATACGGTCAATTACCGTTTTAGTTTTAATCACCTTGCCCTTTCTGTCAAAGATGTCAACCGTTCAGCAGAATTTTATTCCTCCGTGCTGCACCTGAAAGAAATCGTCAACCGGACCAAAAAAGACGGTATCCGCTGGTTTTCGATGGGAGAAGGCAATGAACTGCACCTGATCTCCACCACGCCCGGCGAGGTGAAGATCAATAAAGCCGTACACCTGGCCCTGACCAGTCCCCGCTTCAATGATTTTATAAAAGAACTGAAACAAAAGAATGTGCCTTTCTCCGACTGGCCGGGCGAGCCGGGCAAGATCAATGTGCGGCCGGATAATATACTGCAGATCTATCTCCAGGATCCTGATGGTTACTGGATCGAGGTCAATAGTGTGGCGCAGGATTAAACTTCTTGCCAGCGGATTTAACTTTTTTACCCGGGAATATTTGTCAATCTTACCGGTCCGCTTATTACTAACATGAAGTCAGCCGGTACTCAATCATTCATCTGGAGCTTTATCCCCCTTGCAGGTATCCCTGTGTTTATCCTGCTCTATATTACCGCTGCAGCCTTTTATCCCGGCGGCCATCCGGGTGATGTTCATGCTGCCGGTTTCAGCTGGCAACATAATTACTGGTGCAATCTGCTCAATGAACAGGCGATCAACGGGGAAACCAACAAGGGCCGCCCGGTTGCCTTTGCCGGCATGATCGTCTTATGCATCAGCCTGGCGGCTTTCTGGTTTTATTATCCGGTAAAACAAATCATTGCGGTTAAAACACAATGGCTGATCCGTATCAGTGGTGTACTGGCCATGCTGGCCGCGCTCTTTATTACTGTCTTTGATCACGATGCCGTTACCAATACCGCTTCATTACTCGGACTGATCGCTGTAACCGGCACACTGGTCATTTTATATAAGACAAAACAAACCGGGTTATTCCGGCTCGGATTATTCAACCTGCTGCTGGTAGGCCTGAACAACCTGTTCTATTATACCCCTTCCCTGCTGCACTACCTGCCCCTGGTACAGAAAATCAGTTTTGCTTCGGTACTCTGCTGGATCTGGCTGATCGCCTTCCGGGACAGAAAGCCGGTATAGTATAATGTACCTTACAGCGGGTTGCTCCGGCTGAAACCTTTACTTTTATTGAGCTAAATTGCAGATATGAAAAAACTGCTTCTCCTTCTGACTATTATTTGCACCGTTAAGGGTTATGCTCAGATTTACACCCGGATTGAACTGAGTAATGCGATATTCAAACCCGGCGACAACAGCAGCTGGAGTCAGCCCGGCCTGGATGATGCAGACTGGAAACCGATCAAGCCGCAGTATAACTGGGATAAGCAGGGTTATGACAGCCTGGATGGTTTTGGCTGGTACCGTTTTCATTTCGAACTCAGTTCACTGATCAAAACCAATAACTGGTGGCCCGATTCACTCCGCATTTTCCTGGCCAAGATTGATGATGCTGATGAAATATTCCTCAATGGTACCCGGATCAGCAAGACCGGATCCTTCCCCGGTGACCCGGGTGGCTACCGCACCCAATGGGACCGCTGGAGGGATGTGCGGATCGCAGCCAATGACCCCCTGCTGAAATGGAATAAAGACAATGTACTGGCCATCCGTGTATACGACGGGGGCGGTATTGGTGGGATATTTGGCGGAATGCCCAGCATCAGCATGCTGCAGTTAAACGACCTGGCCCGGCTGGAGTACAAGGACAAGCAACTGGTACTCCGGCACAGTCTGCCGGCAACCCTCAGCGGCGAACTGAAGATCAGCGTCGCGGATCCTTCCGGTAATGCGGGAGCCAAACAAACCCGCCAGCTAATCACCGTTGCGCCGAACAGCGCATACTCTTTGCCGTTGACCACGCCCCTGCAAACCCGTACGGAAATTTCGGCCGAGTTTACAGAAAGCAAAAGCGGGCAAACCATTTATTTCTTTACTGTACCACCCTATATTCTCACTCCTGCACCTGCCGCTGCACCCAGAATCAATAATGCCTCTGTGTTTGGCGTGCGCCCGGGTTCACCATTCCTGTTTAAAATAGCCGCCAGCGGTGAAAAGCCGTTGCAGTATAGTGCGGCAGGACTGCCAAGGGGTTTGAAACTGGACCGCTCTACGGGAATTATCACGGGTACAATTTCAAAGGCCGGAGAATACGAGGTGAAGCTGAGTGTTAAAAACAAAAAGGGCCAGGCCCGGAAAGACTTCACGATAAAATGCGGCTCCCTGCTGGCGCTTACGCCACCCATGGGCTGGAACAGCTGGAACTGCTGGGGGTTGAGTGTGAGCGCTGACAAAGTGAAATCATCGGCCCAGGCATTGATCGATAAAGGACTGATCGATCATGGCTGGACCTATATCAATATCGACGATGGCTGGGAAGCCCCGAAGCGCAATGAACAGGGAGAGATCGTAACCAATGACAAGTTTCCCGATATGAAAGCACTGGGCGACTGGTTGCACAGCAAAGGATTAAAATTCGGCATCTACTCCTCCCCCGGCCCGCTTACCTGTGGTGGTTATCTTGGTTCTTACCAGCATGAAAAACAGGATGCCCAATCCTATAACCACTGGGGTATTGATTATTTAAAATATGACTGGTGCAGTTATGGCCAGATCCATGGCGGAAAAGATACCAGTACGGCTTCCTATATTAAACCATACAGCCTGATGCAGCAACAGCTGCGGGATCAGCCAAGGGATATTTTGTATAGTCTATGCCAGTACGGAATGAAGGATGTCTGGAAATGGGGACATGAAGTGGATGGTAACAGCTGGCGGACCACCGGTGATATTGAAGATACCTGGGAAAGCATGTATGCCATTGCCTTTAACCAGGTGGCGATGCAGCCCTTTGCCAAACCCGGTCGCTGGAATGATCCGGATATGCTGATCGTGGGCAATGTGGGCTGGGGTGAGAACCTGCATCCCACCCGCTTATCAGCCGATGAACAATACACGCATATCAGTTTATGGAGCCTGCTGGCCTCCCCCTTACTGATCGGATGTGATATTGCCAGTATGGATGATTTTACCCTGAACCTGCTGAGTAATGATGAAGTGAATGCCATTAACCAGGATGCCGCGGGTAAACAAGCCATCCGCGTGATTAAAAAAGATAATTACCAGGTTTGGGTGAAGGAACTGGAAGATGGCAGCAGGGCCGTGGGCATTTTTAATGTAGGTGAAAAGTATGAAAATATCCGGGTGGACTGGGAAGAGCTGGGTCTGACTGGTAAATATAGTATCCGGGATTGCTGGAGACAGAAGGACCTGGGAACTGGCAGTAATTATACCGGGCGTATTCCACCGCATGGGGTGAGCCTGCTAAAAATCAGCCAGTAAGTTTGCCCTGATTAATCTTTACCTTTGGCGCCTTTATATGCCGGGTAAATCAGCCAAAATCATCATTATTGCCGCGCCTTCAGGGGCGGGTAAGACCTCCGTGGTTCGTCACTTATTAAAAGTAATGCCCGGACAACTTTCTTTTTCCATATCAGCTGCCACCCGTAAGCCGAGGAACAATGAAAAAAACGGGGTGGATTATTATTTTATCAGCGTGGAGGAATTTAAAGAAAAAATCAAAGCTGATGCCTTTGTGGAATGGGAAATGGTGTATGAAGGGAAATACTACGGCACCCTGGTAGCAGAAGTGGAGCGTATCTGGAACGAGGGCAAATCACCGTTGCTGGATGTGGATGTGAAGGGTGGATTGCATGTGCAGGATAAATTCCGGGGGCAAACGTTTTCCCTTTTTATAGAACCCCCATCTATTGAAGAGCTGGAAAGAAGGCTCCGTTCACGTGGCACTGAGACCGAAGAATCACTAAAAGCACGGGTCAGTAAGGCGGCTTATGAGCTCACGTTTAAAGACCGGTTTGATCATGTGATACTGAATGACGAACTGCACCGGGCCTGCCGGGAAGCGGAACAGCTGATCCGGGATTTTCTGACAATGTGATTCCTTTTCTTTCATTTAGACATAACTTAATAATAATCATATTGTTGTGAGTTTATTTAGGACTTCTCAGGAGGCCCCGTTTACTATTCTCTATTCTCCATTTACTATATTTGTCTCATGATCGATTGGTACTCGGTAGTGTTTTTCATCCTCACCCTCCTGCTCATGGGTTTTTTTGCAGGAATTGAAATGGCTTTTTACAGCGCCAACCGGCTCAGCCTGGAGTTGAAGAAGAAGCAGGGTGACAGTAATATGGAGATCCTCTCTGAATTCCTGGAATCCCCCGCTCGTTTTCTTGGTACTACTTTGCTGGGCTTTAATATTTTCCTGGTATTCCTGGGTTTGCAGATCAGCACCGTGATGCAGCCGATCTGGCGGTATTTAAGTATCGGTTCGGATACCATTCATATCCTGGTGGAGATATTGCTGGCCACTTTTATCGTACTCATCTTCGCGGAGTTTATTCCCCGGGCCATATTCAGGGCCAAGAGCAACTGGCTCTTACAGCGACTGGCCCAGGTAACCAATGTCTGTTACCAGTTATTGTTCCCGATCGCCGCTTCCTTTATTGATCTTTCTGAATGGCTGTTGAAATATGTGTTCAATATCCGGATGGACAAGAATAATAAAGAAGCCCTGAAGCGCAGTGACCTGAAGCACCTTTTTCAGCCCAATATCACCGATGAACGGCAGGAACGCAATACCCAGCTGATGGAGAATGCACAGGAACTGCCCAAGGTAAAGATCCGCCAGTGCCTGGTACCAAGAAAAGAGATCGTGGGGATCGAGAGTAAATCTTCCATGGAGGAACTGACTAAAAAATTCATTGACACCAAGCTGAGCAAACTGGTGGTGTATGAAAATAATATTGACCATATCATCGGGTATGTACACCAGTTGGATATGTTCAAGAGACCTGAAAACATTCAATCCGTACTGCTGCCCATTCCCGCCGTGCCGGAAAGTATGAGTGCCACTGACCTGATCGGCAAGTTCAGCCGCGAAAGAAAGAGTGTGGCCTGGGTGGTGGATGAGTTTGGCGGTACCGCCGGCATCATTACCATGGAAGATGTGCTGGAAGAGTTATTTGGTGAGATCCAGGATGAATATGACACTGAAGAGTTCGTGGAAAAGCAACTGGCGGAAAACGAATATATCTTCTCCGGCCGTCTTGAACTTGATTACCTCGAGGAAAAATACGGCTTCAGTTTTGGACGGGAAGAAGCTGAAACCCTCTCCGGCTATATCATCAACTACCACGAAACCATTCCCCGCCAGAAAGAACGCATCTTCATTGATGACTACGAATTCGAGATCCTGCATGTATCGGATACGAGGATTGAGACGGTGAAGATGAAGAAACTAAAGTAATGTGCCAATTAGCCGATTAGCCAATTAGCCAATTGGGGAAGAGTATGAAAGGTTGAAAGTCGCTCTCAGGAGGGAAATAAATAAGTCAAAACTTCCGGTAACTATAATTGCCCGGATGCTGATGAAACCCTTCTTATTACTCAAATTATTCTACATTGAAGATAGTTCCCTTAGTACATTCATTGGCACATTGGCTAATTGGCTAATTAGTTATATTTGCCTCTCCTAAATTTAATCATGGCATTATTCGACTTTTTTAACCGGCGTAAGACTGAAACCCAGGGAGAGATGACCTTTATCGACCACCTGGAAGAATTGCGCTGGCACCTGGTGCGGTCGGTGATTGCCGTGATCGTTGGCTCCATTGTTGTCATGATATTTTCCAACCAGATCGTGGATGATATCCTGATGGCCCCGACCCGGCCGGATTTTGTTTCCTCGCTCTGGTTATGCAAACTGGGACATTATATCCATATCGGGGATACCCTTTGTTTCCCGCCGGTGGATGCCAAATTCCTGGAGAATACCATGACCGGCCAGTTTATCTCTTATTTTACGGTTGGTTTTATCGGGGGGTTTGTCATTGCCTTCCCTTATATCTTCTGGGAATTCTGGCGTTTTGTAAAACCCGCGCTTTCTGAGAAAGAGCTGAAAAAAACCCGTGGTGTTATTTTCTGGGTGTCTTTTCTGTTCTTTACCGGTGTGGCTTTCGGGTATTTTATCCTGACTCCCTTTATGGTGAACTTTTATTTCAACTTCAAGCTGAGTTCCCAGATCGTGATCATGCCCTCCTTTTCTGATTATCTCGAAAACCTGATCTATACCACGGTAGGTATCGGTGTCCTTTTCCAGATGCCATTACTGGTAATGGTGCTGGCCCGGATTGGCATCGTAACCGCAAAATTCCTCCGCAAATACCGCCGCCATGCTTTTGTGATCATTGTCATTGCCGCGGCCATTATCACCCCGTCCACAGACCCTTTCAGTCTGACCATCGTCACGATTCCCCTTTACCTGCTTTTTGAAGCCAGTGTAATGGTGGCTGCCCGGATCAATAAGCAGCAGGAGAAAGCGGCGAAGGAATGGAGCTGATGGTCCAGTTAGTAGTTCATAGTTAGTAGTTAGTAGCCTGCCTGCCGGTAGGCAGGTCAACAGCCTGTACTAAGGTGAGTTTCAGGCTACGAGCAGTGAGCAGCGAGTTTCGAGACCTATAGGAAGAATCAAACTTTCAGTCTCGCAACTCATACCTCGCAACTCGTAGCTTTTGTTTGTCCTATGATCCGTAACTTTGCCCCGAGGCTCTTATTAACTGGTTTTCACATATACTCTTGCTTATGCATTCTCCCTTTGATCTGCACAAACCCATCGCCATCGGCAGCGATCATGCCGGTTTTAAATACAAGGAACAACTGATTTCGTTTCTGGAAGGGAAAGGGTTGCCATTTACAGATTTTGGCACCCATAGTGCCGAATCAGTGGATTATCCTGATTTTGCCCACCCGGTGGCATCCGCCGTTGAGAACGGGGAAGCCGCTTTTGGGATCCTGATCTGTGGCAGTGCCAACGGGGTGGCTATTACCGCCAATAAACACCAGGGTATCCGCGCCGCTATCTGCTGGGGCGAAGAACTGGCCCAATTGTCAAGAGCCCATAATAATGCCAATATAATCTGTATTCCCGCCCGCTTTGTACGCGAGGGTGATGCAGAAAAAATGGTGGCTCATTTTATGACTACTTCCTTTGAAGGCGGACGTCATGCGACCCGGGTGAATAAGATCGCCTGCGCCTGATTCCTGCCGGTCATCCATATTTTATCCCTTCCTTAGCGGGAAGGGATTATTTTTACCCTACTACAACCAATCATCGTTTTATGTTAAAGAAAATCATGCTCTGTGTCATTGCCGTTGCTCCCCTGCTGGCAGGCGCACAGAAAAAAGACAAAAATGCCGTGAAGGCCGCCGCCACGATAACCGTGGAGGACCTGAAAAAGCACCTGTACATTATTGCCAGTAAAGAAATGGAAGGCCGGGAAACCCCTTCACCCGGACTGGAAAAAGCCGCCGATTATATAGAAGCGCATTTCAAATCCCTGGGACTGACCCCGGGCAATAATGGCAGCTACCGCCAGTATTATCCCTTGTACAAGGATTCTATGCTCAGCAGCGCCGTAAAGGTTAATGGTACAGCGCTTGAACTGAATAAGGATTTTCAGCCCCAGACCAATAACTATGCGGCTTCCATGCGCTTCTCTGAAGTGGTATTTGCCGGTTATGGTATCAGCGATGGCGATAAAAGAGATGATTATAAAGACCTGAAAGTAGGTGGCAAACTGGTCCTGATCATGGATGGAACTCCGGCCGATTATAAACCCACACAAACCGGTTTTGCCTCTCCTGCCAGTTCATTTGGGAAAATGAATACCGCGGCCAGTAAAGGAGCGGCCGGCGTGCTGGTGATCTACGGCAATTTTCCCCGCCGCACCCTCAATGCCAACAGCAACTGGAGCCTGAATGGATATAAGGCCTCCCAGACACCTTTTACATTCAATATCTCCACCGATGCCGCAGCCAGAATCCTGGGTGCCGACGGTAAGACCCTGGCAGATAAAATAAAGAACGGGGAGATTGCAACAAAGGTTTACCCCGCAGAAATTGATCTTGAATTCAGCAAAGTGTCAAAAACCTCGAAGGCTTCCAATGTGATCGCCGTAATGGAAGGTACAGACCTGAAAGATGAATATGTATTTATCACCGCCCACTATGATCACCTGGGAAAACGTGATACGGTGATTTATTATGGAGCGGATGATGATGGTTCCGGTACTACCGGTGTGCTGGAAATTGCCGAAGCCTTTGCCAAAGCAAAAGCGGAAGGCAAGGGCCCCCGCCGCAGCATTGTATTCATGACCGTGAGTGGTGAAGAGAAGGGCTTATGGGGTTCCGGTTACTATGGCAACCACCCCATTTTCCCGCTGGAAAAAACAACAGTGGACCTGAATATCGATATGATCGGCCGGAGTGATGCCAGCCGCAAGACCGGTGATTCCACCAATTATGTGTATGTGGTGGGTGATGATAAGATCAGCAGTGACCTCAAAGTGATCAGCGAGGGCATGAATAAGCTGTATAATAAGATGGAACTGGATTATAAATTCAATGATCCGAAAGATCCGAACCGTATTTACTTCCGCAGCGACCATTATAATTTCGCCGCCAAGGGAGTGCCCATCATTTTCTATTATGATGGTATGCTGGGAGCGGATTATCATCGTCCCACGGATACGCCTGATAAAATACAATATGAGTTATTTGCCAAAAGGGCTAAACTGGTTTTCCATACGGCCTGGGAAATGGCGAACCGGAATGAGATGCTCAAACGGGATATAAAGCTGGAGATTCCCACCAGGAGTTTCTGATAAGGAAAGGCCATCCAAAACGGATGGCCTTTCTTTTGCCTTCGGCAAAATAGGGTGGCCACGAAATCACACAAAAAACCACGAAAGAATACAGAAAGGCAGGCCACGGATAACGCTGATAAACACGGATTTGACATACAATTACTTAGACGGGACTACAAACTACTAACGTCTAACCTGCCTGTCCGGCAGGCAGGCTACTAACTATATTTTAAACCTTTTGCAACTTCTTCAGTCCTATACCTGTCATATATGTACGAAAGATTATTGGTACTTTTAATCCATACCTTCTAAATAGTAAGAGCCCCGGACAGGAAACTGACCGGGGCTCTTTCATTGTTACGCTTTTATACTCATTACCAGCCCAGCACCCAGGCAAAGATCAGCGGGGCCACGATGGTGGCATCGCTTTCCACGATAAACTTGGGTGTATTAATATCCAGTTTACCCCAGGTGATCTTTTCATTGGGCACGGCGCCTGAATAAGAACCATAGGAAGTGGTGGAATCACTGATCTGGCAGAAATAACTCCAGAAAGGAACATCATGCCATTCCAGGTCCTGGTACATCATCGGTACCACACAGATCGGGAAGTCACCGGCGATACCGCCCCCTACCTGGAAGAAACCAACTCCTTTACCTCCGGAATTATGACGGTACCAGTCGGCCAGCCATACCATGTACTCAATACCATTCTTTACCGTAGTGGCTTTCAGTTCGCCCTTGATCACATAACTGGCGAAGATATTCCCGGTGGTGCTGTCTTCCCAGCCTGGTACCACGATCGGAATATTTTTTTCTGCGGCCGCGATGATCCAGCTGTCTTTCGGATCGATCTCATAATACTGCTGCAGTTCACCGCTCAGTACGGTTTTATATAAAAATTCATGCGGGAAATAGCGCTCACCCTTTGCTTCTGCATCCTTCCATTGTTTTACCAGGTGCTTCTGCAAACGGCGAAAAGCTTCTTCTTCCGGAATACAGGTATCCGTAACCCGGTTGTAATGATTTTCGAGCAGGTCCCACTCTTCCTGGGGTGTCAGGTCCCGGTAGTTGGGAATGCGTTTGTAATGGGAGTGTGCCACGAGATTCATCACATCTTCTTCCAGGTTGGCACCTGTACAGCTGATAATATCCACTTTGCCCTGGCGGATCATTTCGGCAAGGGAAATACCCAGTTCGCCGGTGCTCATAGCGCCAGCCAGGGTAATCATCATTTTACCACCTTCCAGCAAGTGTTGTTCATAGCCTTTGGCGGCATCCATTAAAGCGGCGGCATTGAAGTGGCGGTAATGATGTTCGATAAATTTAGAAACCGGACCTTTGTTCATTTTTTTAAGTTTTAAGATCCGCCTTCAGATCATCCCGTATCGTACAGGATGAGACATTGCGGTGGACCGCAAAAGTACAGTTTTGGGGAGATTTTTATAAAACAAAACCCCGGCTGCAGAAGCAGACCAGGGTCGTTTTACCACACACCAAAACTAAGACTCTTCAGGATTTCTTTACTTTTTCAAATACCGTCCAGTTGCTGTCTGCTGAAGCTTTCAGTACCAGGTTGGTATCCGCATTTTCCAGCGTGATATAATAGGATGTCCCTTCTTCCCGGGCAGCTTCAAATAAATCACTGATCCAGTAGCTGTCATATTTCTTTTTCAGTCCTGCCTGTAATTTGAGGGGCAATTCGGCCACCGTGATATTGCGGGTCAGCCCCAGCAGTTTACCTTCCGCATTATAGAAAGCGAATACATGCTTATCGTTGAATACAAAGGCCGCTTTGTAGTAATTGGGACCGGTGGTCCATTCCACTTCGCTGGCTGCCGTAAACTCCGTTTTAAAGGCAGTCAGTACTTTTTCATTTACATTGTCATCAGCGGCATTAACGGCCAGTGAACTTACCAGTACCACAAGGGCCAACAGCGTCTTTTTCATTTTAGAAGGTTTAAAAGGTTCAAGAGGTTTAAAAGGTTTATAAGGTTTATAAGAACAGCCGGCTAATAACAATATTGACTATTCACTAATGACTAACGACTATCCTTGTATCAGTGTGACGGTACAAAGGTAGATTTGGTTACACCCCTTCCCAAGCCAATTATGATTAACGGAAGCGCTTGTTAACAGCTGTTAACAGGAACTAACTTCAGTTAACCGCTCAGCCTTTTTAAACACCGGTTATCCTCCGGTAATACAGGCAAACAATAAATTATTTGCATTAAATAAAATATATTTAGATATTTGTCTAAATATATAATTAACCGGATGAATTCAGTTTTTAAAGCCCTGAACGATCCCACCCGTCGGGAGATCCTGGAACTGCTCCAGCAGCGGGACATGACGGCCGGAGAGATCGTGGATCAGTTTAATATATCGGGTCCCAGTATTTCGCATCACCTGGATCTCCTGAAACAGGCCGGGCTGGTATCTGCCGAGAAACAGGGCCAGTATATATATTATTCGCTCAATACCACCGTGGTGGATGAGATCATGAAATGGTTCCTGCAATTCAAAACAAAAAAGAAATAACATGAATAAGTTACTCAACCGGCTGGTATGGCTGGTCATCCTTATTCCCGGTATTTACCTGGCTTTTATCTGGAACAAACTGCCCAACGAGGTCCCGATGCATTTTGATATCAACGGGCATCCGGACCGGTATGGTAATAAGAAAGAATTACTGATTACTATTCTTGTACTTCCGGCCATCAGCATTTTTGTATACTACCTGCTGGCCAATATATACCGGATCGATCCGAAAAAATATGCAGCAGAGAATAAAGACCGGCTGAAACGCATCGGCTTTGCCATTGTTCTATTTTTCTCCGCACTTACCTGCCTGATCATACACAGTGCCACCAGTGGCGGTTCAACCTTCGACGTGAGCCTGATCCTGGCTGCTGTTGGTTTATTGTTTGCTATAATCGGAAACTACCTGCCCAACCTGAAACCCAATTATTTCGCCGGTATGCGTCTGCCCTGGACACTGGAAAATCCGGATAACTGGAAAAAAACACATGCCCTGGCAGGTAAACTATGGTTTGCCGGCGGACTTTTAATAGCCATCACTTGTCTCTTTCTGCCGGCCAAAACAGCTTTTGTCGTATTCTTTACCATGGTCATGGTGCTGGTGATTATCCCCACTGTATACTCTTACCGGCTTTATAAAAAACAACAAAGAAACACAGGGACGAAGCAGTAAATTTGTGCGTTACTAAACTTCATCCCCATCAATTACCTCGCGCACGCATACCTTTCCTTTAATCACCCGGAAATACTGGTTGGGAATATGATCAGTGATTTTGTGAAAGGGCGGAAAAAACTGGATTACCCGACCGCCATTCAGCGGGGCATCACCCTGCACCGGGCTATTGATCAGTTTACAGATACACATGAAGCCACCCGGGAGGCCAAGGAGGTTTTCCGCCCTGCTTACCGCCTGTACAGCGGAGCCGTGGTGGATGTGATCTATGATCATTTCCTGGCGGCTGATGACCGTGAGTTTACGGAAAAGAGCCTACATGATTTTTCGCAACAGGTATATACCACCCTGCATCTGCATAAACCACAGCTGCCTGAACGATTTGCCGGGATGCTTCCTTATATGCAGGAGCAAAACTGGTTATTTCATTACCGCAGCCGCTGGGGAGCGGGAAAAAGCCTGGGGGGACTGGTTCGCCGCTCCCTTTACCTGACCGAAAGCGAGACGGCTTTCCGGCTTTTTGAAGAGCATTACCAACTATTGGCCGCTTGTTATCGTCATTTCTGGGCTTCTGTCAAGCCTTTTGCCGCCCAAACCTTTACAGAACTGGAAGGGGAATGAAATATTCTCCGGCTGAGGCGTAACATGGGAGCCATCAAATCGTTTTACTTTTGCCAGACGCCGCCAGCAAATCCGGCGGCCTTTTAAAAAATTGTCCATGAAAAAATTTGTCGCATTAGTACTCTTCTTCCAGTTTTTCTTTTTTGGCCTGATCGCTCAAACCCTTCCCCCGGTGGACAAATCCCCGATGGACATGAGTTATTACCCCGCCAATTACCCGGTTTTGAAGATCCAGGATAAAATGACGGAGCCGCTGGTAGCAAGAGTGGTATATAGCCGGCCACAGAAAACCGGCAGGACCATTTATGGCGGACTGGTAAAATATGGTGAAGTATGGCGGATGGGGGCCAATGAAGCCACCGAGATCGAATTCTTTAAGAATGTGAAAATTGACGGGAAAAAAGTGGCCAAAGGGCGTTACACCCTTTATGCCATTGTATACGAAAGCACCTGGACCTTTATCCTGAACAAGGATACAGACACCTGGGGTGCTTTTAAATATGACAGCAAGAAAGATATCCTTCGGGTATCCGTACCCGTTCAGAAAACAGATGAATCCGTGGAGTCACTGGCCATGAGTTTTGAAAAAACCACCACAGGGTTCAACCTGCTGGTGGCCTGGGACACTGTTAAAGCCGGTTTGCCAATAAGTTTATAAATTGCTGTCTTATGAGATTAACCACTGCCATTCTCTGCTGCTCCCTGTTTCTTCTTTCCTGTTCAAACGGGAACGATGAAACCAACAAAACACCCGTAGCCGCGGAAAGCAAAGACAGTACCCCTCCCAACCGTCCAGACAGACCCTCCCCGAACCCTTATACCGGGGTAGATGTATCCCCGATGGATATGGCTTATTACCCCATCGACTATCCTAAATTGAAAATGGCCCATGAACTGACCACCCCGCCCATGGCCCGGGTGATCTATAGCCGCCCTCACCTGCAGGGAAGACATATTTTCCATGAAGTGCTGAAATATGATGAACCCTGGCGCCTGGGTGCCAATGAGGCCACTGAATTAGCCCTGTATAAAGATGTAACGATCCAGGATAAAAAAATCAAAGCCGGCCGTTATACTCTTTACTGCATTCCGCATCCGGACAACTGGACCATTGCCATCAATAACAATATTGACACCTGGGGACTGGAACCGGATTCCACCAAGGATGTGGCCCGGTTTGTTGTCCCGGTGGTAAAGACCCAGAACTCCCTCGAATACTTCACCATGATTTTTGAGAAAAAAGAGAATGAAGCCCTCTTGCTCATGGCCTGGGATGATGTGGAAGTACGACTCCCCTTCCGGTTCTGATCCTTTTCCCTTACTGCCGGAATTATTCCGGATATTTACAACATGTGTGGTATTGCCGGTATTATACAATTACCTGCTGCAGGCTATAGCAGTGAACAACTGCAGAAAATGACCCTGTCACTGGCCCATCGCGGACCGGATGGAGCGGGACATTGGCAAAACCACGATGCCACCGCTTTACTCGGTCACCGTCGTCTTTCCATCATTGATCTCTCACCTGCCGGACAACAACCCATGGATTACCTGGGGCGATACACTATCATACATAACGGGGAGATCTATAATTACCGGGAACTGACGGAAGAACTCCGTGAAAAAGGATACAGCTTTCAATCCCGGACAGATACGGAAGTCATAGCCGCGGCCTATGATTGCTGGCAGGAAGATTGCCTCACTCATTTCGATGGCATGTTTGCCTTCGCTATCTGGGATGAGAAGAAACGGGAGCTGTTTGCGGCGCGGGATCGTTTCGGGGAAAAGCCCTTCTTCTATTATTATGATCAGCAGCGTTTCCTCTTTGCCTCTGAAATGAAGGCGCTCTGGGCGGCCGGCATTGATAAAACCCCGAACCAGAAAATGCTCTTCAATTTTATCACGATCGGGTATACGGATAACCCGGCCCGACCTGAAGAGACCTTTTATGAAGGAATCCAGAAACTACCCCCTGCTTCCTGGATGAAATTCGCCCTGGTTTATTTTCAGTATACAATTAAAACATATTGGGAGCTGGATCCTGAAATCCAGGATCAGGAAATTACCGATGAAGAAGCCATCGAAGAATTCAACGCCCTGTTTACCGCCTCTGTAAAAAGACGGTTACGCAGTGACCTGCCCGTGGGTACTTCACTGAGTGGCGGGCTGGACAGTTCCTCGGTACTGGCCACCATCCATGAACTGAATGATTCCATCCATAGCCAGAAATGCTTTACCGCGGTATTTGATGGCTTTGAAAAAAATGAAGCGGATTATGCTGAACTGGTAGCCAGCCGTTTTCAGTTACAGCAATACAAGGTTCGTTTTTCTGAAAAAGACCTGCTCAATGACTGGGAGCAATTGTGCTATCACCAGGAGGAACCCATTGGCTCAGCCAGTATCTATGCCCAATACAAAGTATACGAGAAAGCCAGGCAGGAAGGCGTGACGGTCCTACTGGACGGACAGGGGGCCGATGAAATACTGGCCGGGTACAGTTCTTATTATAAATGGTACTGGCAGGAATTATTCCGCAAGCGAAAACTCTACCGGAGCAAAGAGCTCCGTTTTGCCCGGGAAAGAGGGGTTCATGAATCCTTTGATTACCGCAACATGATTGCGGCTTATTTCCCGGCATTTGCTTCGGTGGTGCTGGAAAGACAATACCTGATCAAAGCCATTGGCCAGGAAGACCTGACCAAAGACTATGTACAGTTACAAAGCAAAGAAGCTTATTACACTCCGCCCGAATATTTTGATTTAAACGGCGTATTGTATTTCAATACCTGCACACACGGACTTCAGGAATTACTCCGCTTTGCTGACCGGAATGCCATGGCACACGGGCGGGAAGTCCGGCTGCCCTTTCTTGACCATGAACTCGTTGAATTTATATTTTCCCTCCCTTCCCATTACAAGATCAGGCAGGGCTGGACCAAGTGGCTGCTCCGCCGCTGTATGGATAAAAAACTGCCGGACCAGGTGAACTGGCGGACGGATAAAATAGGGTTTGAACCCCCACAGAAAAAATGGATGGAATCCACGGCCCTCAGCGATTTAATTATGGATGCCAAAAAAGTACTGGTGGAAGAAAAGATCCTTCAACCGGCTGTGCTGACTAAAAAAATACAGGCACGGGGCGCTCACGAGGCCGATAATTACGATTGGCGGTATTTTTCTGCCGCCAGCCTTTTCAAGTGAGGGCTTTTCATCATCTTTGCCTTTCAATTCATCTTAATACTTTACAATATGAAGTCTGCCACTAAATACATCCATGCCGGTTCGCATCCTGATCCTTCCACCGGTGCTATTATGACGCCTGTGTATATGACCTCCACCTATGTGCAGGAAGCCCCCGGGGTGAACCAGGGATTTGAGTATGCCCGCAGCCAGAACCCCACCCGCAAAGCACTGGAAGAAGCGCTGGCCGTGATTGAAAACGGGAAGTTTGGCCTGGCTTTCAGCAGCGGGGTGGCCGCCACTGACGCAGTGATCAAATTATTAAATCCCGGCGATGAAGTGATTTGCGCCAATGATATGTATGGTGGTACTTACCGGTTGTTCACCAAGGTCTTTGAACGCTTTGGCATTGTTTTCCGTTATGTGGATACTACCAATGCCGCCCATGTGGAAGCCGCAGTCACCGCCAATACCAAACTGGTTTGGCTGGAAACCCCCACGAACCCGCTGATGAATATCACGGATATCGCCGCTGTGGCCGCGATCACCAAAGCCAGGAAACTGATACTGGTCGTTGATAATACCTTTGCTTCCCCCGCATTACAGAATCCGTTGGATCTCGGGGCCGATATTGTGATGCATTCCGCCACGAAATACCTGGGAGGTCATAGTGATGTGATCCAGGGTGCCCTGGTGATGAATGATTCAGACCTTCGGGAGAAATTATATTTTATCCAGAAAAGCTGTGGCGCAGTACCTGGGCCGATGGATTGTTTCCTCGTATTAAGAGGTATCAAAACCCTTGGTATCCGGATGAAGGCCCATTGTGAAAACGGGAAGATCATTGCCAACTGGCTTCGTTCCAATCCGAAAGTAGCCAGGGTTTACTGGCCCGGTTTTGAAGACCATGCCGGTTATGCCGTTGCTAAAAAACAAATGAAGGATTTTGGCGGCATGATCTCTTTTGAATTAAAGAACGACAGCGTGGAGGAAGCCAAACGTGTTTTATCCTCCACCCATTTATTTGCCCTGGCCGAAAGCCTGGGTGGCGTGGAGTCCCTGATCAATCACCCGGCCAGCATGACGCATGCTTCCATTCCCAGGGAAGAACGGATCAAAAATGGTTTGTCTGATTCACTGATCCGGCTGAGTGTGGGTATTGAAGATGCGGAAGACCTGGTGAATGACCTGGCCAAAGCGATCGGGTAATCAATCATTGCCCATTACTCTTTCAATATTCTTATCCGGGACCAGCCAGTAAATGGCCACTGCAAAGAAAATGGCCACCGAGATAAAAGGGTTGACATAAGCCAGGGGTATGGCTGAACTGTACAACAGGACGGAAATAATTCCTTTTTGTTTCTGTCCTTTGGCGATCACATCCAGTTCATGATTATTCTTATGACAGGACGCAATCGTTCGTTGTAGCAAAGTGTAGGATATCCCGCAGATATCCAGCAATACAGCATATAAGGCCACGGGTAATGATGCAAAATGCGATTCCGCCACCCAACCCGTGGCAAAGGGCACGAGGGATAACCAGAATAAGAGGTTGAGGTTGGACAGCATGATCCCGGAAGAGACTTTCTTTACAATATGCAGCAAATGGTGGTGATTGCCCCAGTACACACCCACAAATAAAAAACTCATAATATAACTGAGCAGTCCGGGTCCGAGATGCTGTATATCGGACCATGCCGTACTGTGTGGCGCTTTCAGTTCCAGCACCATAATCGTTATAATGATCGCGAGTACGCCGTCGCTGAATGCTTCCAGCCTGTTTTTTCCCATATCGCCGGTTTTGTCATTAAAATTATCGTAATTGCCCCGTGAAGAAAACAGTCCCTGAAAAAAACTGGCGTTTATTCCTTGATTCGAAAGTGGAACAATATAACCAGCCCGCTTTCATAGCAGCGGACCCCATATCTGTTCCCCACCGCTTCCGGAAAAAACAGGATATTGAGATCGCGGGATTCTTTGCCGCTGTTTTTGCCTGGGGCAACCGGACCACGATTATCAATAAGGCCAATGAACTGATGTCCCTGATGGATGAAGCACCTTATGATTTCTGTACCGGTCATACCGATGCTGACCTGAAAAAACTCCTGTCTTTCAAACACCGGACTTTCAGTGCCACCGACCTGCTTTACTTTATAGAATTCTTCAAATGGCATTACAGTCAGTATAAAAGCCTGGAGACCGCCTTTACCCTGCACGGGAATACCGTGGAAGAAATGCTGACCGGTTTTCACCATTATTTCTTTTCCCTGGAAGATGCCCCTCCCCGCACCCGCAAGCATATTGCCAGTCCGGAAAAAGGCTCCACCTGCAAGCGGCTCAATATGTTTCTGCGCTGGATGGTGCGTCAGGACGACAAAGGCGTGGATTTCGGTATCTGGAAAAAGATCTCCCCCGCACAGCTGATTTGTCCCATCGACCTGCATGTGGCCCGGGTGGCCAACCGGTTTAACCTGGTTTATTTTAAAAAAACAGAAACCCTGCAGGTAAACTGGAAAACAGCGGTTGAACTCACCAAATACTTACGAACTTTGGACCCGGATGACCCCGTGAAGTATGACTTTGCCTTATTCGGACTGGGGGTCATGGAAAAATTCTAACGAAATGACAATAATCCCGAAGGAACTCGTGCCCGCCATCAACCAGTCAATGGAAATGGAGATCCCCGCCACCGGAACACTGGAACAACTCCGTGAAAAATTATCCGTGCACATCAACGAACTGATCAATCATGATTTTGAAAAACTGGTCTTCCATCTCTACCGTATTGATGTGGATGAAGCCAGGATGAGAGCCCTGCTGGCAAATAAGGCAGGGGAAAATGCAGGCGGGTTGATTGCCGACCTGATCATCGAACGGCAGTTGCAGAAGTTGAGGAATAAGGAGAGATTTAAACAAAATACTGATCCGGAAGGTGATTGGTAGTTAGTAGATAGCAGTTAGAAGTTAGTAGTCAGTTTAGTTATAAACCTGAATGTACTTGCCGATTTGATTGAAAGAATACGATCTGGGGTGAATAATTTTCATTGTTTAAATAGTATCAGATGATAAAGCAGTTCCGGACTATAGGGTTGTTTTTACTTTTGACTTTTGAATTTTTACTTTCTCACGCTCAGCACGAAAAATACCAGGCTCCTTCCGATACACTGGTGCAGCTAAAATTAAAACAGTGGCAGGACCTTAAGTTCGGGCTGATGATGCACTGGGGCACTTACAGTCAGTGGGGGATCGTGGAAAGCTGGACCCTTTGTCCGGAAGATGAGGGATGGACGGTAAGACGCGGACCTTATTCAAAAAGTTATAGTGAATATGTAAACGCCTATGAAAAACTGCAGACCACTTTTAACCCCGTGCAATTTGATCCGGAGAAATGGACGAAGGCTGCCAAGGCTGCCGGAATGAAATACGTGGTCTTTACCACCAAGCACCATGACGGGTTTTGTATGTTTGATACCAGGGAGACCGATTATAAGATCAGTGGAGTTAAATCGCCTTTTGCCACGAATCCGAAAAGCAATGTGGCCAAAGAAATTTTTAATGCTTTCCGCAACAGCGGATTCTGGACCGGTGCTTATTTTTCCAAACCCGACTGGCACCATGAAAATTACTGGTGGCCTTATTTCCCCCCGAAAGACAGGAATGTAAACTATGACCCTAAAAAGTATCCTGAGAAATGGAATGCGTATAAACAGTTTACTTATAACCAGCTCAAGGAACTGATGAGTGAATACGGCTCAATGGATATTCTCTGGCTGGATGGCGGCTGGGTACGCCCGCTTTCCACCGTGGATACATCTGTGGAATGGCAGCGCGGCATTAAACAGGACCAGGATATTGATATGCCAAAGATTGCAAAGATGGCCCGCTCCTACCAGCCGGGATTACTGATCGTGGACCGGACCGTTACCGGTGAATATGAAAACTATACCACGCCTGAACAACAGGTGCCGGACAAGCCGCTGG
Source organism: uncultured Chitinophaga sp. (assembly GCA_964519865.1). GTDB lineage: Bacteria > Bacteroidota > Bacteroidia > Chitinophagales > Chitinophagaceae > JJ008. The sequence goes on from CAZFLL010000026.1 coordinate 19,821, forward strand.
CCTTTCCCTGGGAAACCTGTATGACCATGGGTGGTTCCTGGAGTTATGTACCGGGCGATCACTATAAATCAGCGGAAGAACTGATTCACCTGCTGGTGAAAATTGTATCAAGAGGTGGAAATTTCTTATTGAATATCGGGCCCGGACCAGATGGCGACTGGGACCCGGTAGCCTATCAGCGGCTCGAAGAGATCGGCCGCTGGATGAAAGGAAATGATATAGGTATTTACGAATCAAGGCCACTGGCGCCTTATTCATCAGATAATATTTATTTTACTCAACATAAAGATGGAAAAACCTGGTATGCCTATTATCTCAATGACAGTACAGGGCGACCACTGCCCGGACAGGTTGTTTTGAAAAACCTGGTGGTACCCAAAGGAAGTAAAATCAGTTTGCCTGGCGGTGCGATCTCCCTGAAATGGAAAGCGGAAAACGGGAATACACTGATCAGCCTTCCTCCCTCAGTAAATGACCGTATTGATACCCGTTATGCAGTTGTATTCAGGATACAATTGCCCTGATCCGGTTTGTCATAAAAAAGACATACAACTATTGAAAGCAGATTTTTATTTCAGTGCTTAAATCAGGAGCGCTTCAAAGATTGTAGCTTTGATTCATGTTTATCCGGGAAGTTAATGACAAGATCACTGCCAATGAGTTTATTGGTTATCCACGTAGGTTATACCGGGATGACCCGAACTGGATATGTCCCCTGGACAATGATATTATCGCCATTTTTGACCCGACACAAAATCATTTCTTTGCCCATGGCGTTTGCACCCGCTGGCTGCTGAAAAAAGAGGACGGTACCACGATCGGCCGCATCGCCGCGTTTATCAATAACCATAAAGCCTACGCAGAAGCGGTACCCACCGGCGGGATTGGCTTCTTTGAATGCATCAATGACCGGTCTGCCGCTTTCCTGCTTTTCGATACCGCCCGTCAATGGCTGAAGGAAAGAGGTATGCAGGCAATGATGGGTCCTGTTAACTTCGGGGAGAATGATAAATACTGGGGATTGCTGGTGGAAGGGTTCAAGCCCCCGGGTGTGGGTATGAATTATAACCCGTCTTATTACCAGGCTTTATTTGATTCCTATGGTTTTACCAAAAAATATGACCAGCTTACCAATGTCATAGACCTGACTGTTCCCTTTCCCGACCGGTTTGTGAAAATTGCCGATTGGGTGATGAAGAAACCGGAATATTCATTTCAAACATTTGATAAAGCTTCCTTTGACAAATTCGCTGCTGACTTCCTGGAAGTGTATAATGATGCGTGGAGTGAGTTTCCCGCCTTCTCCCCTATCGAAATGGAAACCATCCAAAGTACATTCCGTCAGATGAGGCCGGTGATGGATGAAAAACTGATCTGGTTTGCCTATCACCAGTCAGAGCCGGTGGCCTTTATTCTCTGTATGCCGGATATTAACCAGTTTCTAAAACACCTGCATGGGAAACTGGGATTGCTGGGTAAACTGAAATTTCTCTGGTATAAAAAAACAACCCGGATCGACCGGATCCGGATCATCGTGATGGGATGTAAAAAGAAATACCAGAACCATGGAATTGAATCAGCACTTACCCGTTGCCTGCAGCTGGAAGTGATGCCACGCAATACCATCCGGACGGTGGAACTGGCCTGGGTAGGTGATTTTAATAAAAAAATGCTGGCGATCCATGAAGCCACCGGTGCGGTGAAGGATAAAGTGCACCGGACTTACCAGTTTACTTTTTCTTCTCAAACATAAGTTCCTGTACCTTTTCTTTATCCTCTTTTTCACTCTTCAGGTCAAACATGGTACCGAATACATGGTCCCAGATGGTGGAACTAACGCCAAACCCCTGGTGTTCGTTTTTATAATGATGCAGGTGATGATTTCTCCAGAGTGGTTTCATCCATTTAAAAGGCGGGTTCCAGGCATGGATTGCATAATGCATGGTGCCATAGAGCAGGTACCCGATCAGGAACCCGGGGAAGAACATCAGCGCATAAGAACCCATTATCAGCCAATGCAGGCTGAATAAAACAGAAGCAATGATCAGGCTGGGAACAGGGGGCATAAACAACCGTTGCCGGTCACGGGGATAGTGGTGGTGATTGCCATGCATCGTGTACACGATCTTGGTGGCCGTTTTTCCCTTGGGCATCCAATGGAAGATAAACCGGTGGGCCAGGTATTCGAAAAATGACCAGAAAAACATACCGCCAAAGAAAGTCAGCAGGATAGTACCGGTGCTGTAATCATATTTGGTGGCCGCCAGGTAGATGATGTAGCTCAGGATTGGAATATACATCCCCCAGATCACAAGGGGATTGGCCTTGGTGAGCGCTTCCAGGAAGTCGTTCTCGAACAGACGGGCCTGTCCTTTATTGTGAATTTTTTCGAATTTCATGTTGCAAAGATAATAACGGATGAGGTTAATAATGATCCGTAAAAAGTGATTTTAACAGTCAAAAATAGTTGCAAATAAAACTATTCCTGCTCCCCTAATAACTGATCAATGCGGCGAAAGTTGTAACCTTTTGTTTTTAAATTTTTTATAAGGCCGGGGAGTTGCAAATAAAACTTATCTGCCCTCTTTGGCCCGGCTCCCGCATGCATCAGGAGCATAAAGCCGTTCAATCCCGCTGGTTTTGATTGTTCGTAATCAAGTATGGACTTAAAGATGGATTCGCTGCTGCGGTAGTTCTTATCCGCATCAGTGGTATAGTCGGCATGACTGCGGGTGCCGGGTGTATAATTCACCAGTTGCAACCCGTAACGGGAGGTCCAGGCTGCGATCGAATCATTATACCATTCATAAGGCGGGAGAAAATAACAGGCTTTATTGGCCTCAATACCGTGCCTGGCCATGGCGGTATAATTATCTGCCAGGTCAAAAATGAATTGCTGCTGGGTAAGGAGCAGGCTGTCTCGTTTGCTCCAGTCGCAATACAGCAGGTGCCGGTCCGAGTGCGCCCCGAGATAGTGTCCCCGGCGCCTGAGCCGTTTGATCAGGGGACTAAAATGTTCATTGCGGTAAAAATCGCCTGTGAAGAAAAAGGAGGCCTGGATATTTTCTTTCAGGAAAAGACTGTCGATAAAATCACCTCCCTCCCCGAATTCATGTCCTGTAAATACAAGGGCAATCTCTTTACGGGTACTATCACCCCGGATTATTGCCCCATGGTCATAACTAAAGTTTTTTTTTACCCCTGCCGCTTTCGGTAAGGACTCTTTCTGCTTTAATGACTTTTCCCAAGTCTCCCCCTTAGGGGGAGATTTAGAGGGGGCCGAGGGGGCCACACCCGCTTCCTTTGCCGCCAGTAAATATATCAATGAAGCCGTTCCATCCATCGTGGGTTCATTGGTACTATAATCCCCATAATCATCATGGTAAACGGCCAGGTTGCTCTGGAACTCCGCATATTCGTCCGCATCTTTCAGTTGTATTCCGATCAGGCCTTTGTAAATACTGCCATATACCGGTCCATCCACCAGTCCGCCATCAATCGGGTAATTTTTTAAATGGGTAAAGGCCGAATGCGGATCCACGGGTGTATCCCCCCAGGCCGGAAGTCCGTAAACCATGGAAGTGCCCCAGGGGTTACAACCAAAGAGCCAGTCGAAATTGGCCTGCTCCAGTTCACTGAATTGTTTATCACCTGTAAGCTGTTTGTACCAGTAACACTGGATAGCAAAGGAGGTTGTGAGGTTATTGCTGCACCAGATATAGGGGATGCCACGGTAGAAGGCATTG
>CAZFLL010000026.1:23666-25713 GCA_964519865.1 uncultured Chitinophaga sp.
ATCCTTCGGATGCATTTTCAATAACCAGTCGAGTCCCCATTTGGCTTCATCCAGCACATCGGCCCGGCCGTTCTTACCCTCCAGCCCATTGGCCTGTTTTTTATCCGTGAATACCTGCGGAAAATCGCGGTAAGCCATCAGCAAATGATAGGTGGCATTGGCCGAAGTGGAACTGTACTGCAGGTAATCCGATGCATCGTGCCAGCCCCCCACCACATCAATATGGGTACTGTCTTTGATTCCGGCTTTTTCGCCATATAAAACATAACCATCATGGGTATGACAACTGTCTTTCAGGTAGGGATTAAACCCCGTGCGTTGCTGCCGCATATAGCGCAGGCAGAAATCAGCAGCACCCTCGTACACATCCTCCCCGATCCGGAAGCCGGGTGAGATAGCCCCGGCAGCCCGGAGGAAATACTGTCCCGGTTTTTTAATTGAGGTGAAATTGAGCCGGAAGCTGTGAGCAAAGGGTCCGTAAGCCCCGAAATCCTTCCCGGTTTTACCCTTCATCACCACTTTCCCGGATCCGTGCTCCACCAGTTCCCATCCCTCATTCCCTGAACTAACAACTGCCCTGCCGGCCGTATCCTTTATTCCAAGTACCGCCACTTTTACTCCGGTGGGTGTATAACCCAGGAGGTTCACCCTTATCCAGCTTTGCGGATTGTTTTGCGCAACACTGATCACAGGCAACAGCAATAACAGCAGCCATTTTTTCATACCGGCAATTTACAACCTCCGGCCAATACAGTACGAAAATGAAACGTCTATTTAGTATAACTTAGCAACTCTAATGATTACCAGATGAAATTTGTAACCTACGTCAAAGAAGAAAGAGAACAACTGGCTGTGCTGATCAATGGCCTCCTGTACGATATGGAAGTACTGCACCCCGACCTGCCCAACAGCATGAACCTGTTGCTGAATTACTGGGAGGATTATTTCCCCGTGGCCCAGGCCGGGGAACTGATGCTCCGCGAAGGAACCCGTGTCAGTACCAAGGGTTTCCCCCTCCATGAAGTACAGTTGCTGGCCCCTGTCCCCTTCCCTACTTCCTGCCGGGATGGCTATGCCTTCCGTCAGCATGTGGCGGCGGCCAGGCGGAACCGCAAAGTGGAAATGATCCCCGAATTTGACCAGTACCCGATCTTTTATTTTACCAACCACCATAGTATCCAGGGACCCGGTGAAATCCATTGCATGCCGGATCATTTTGAAAAACTGGATTTCGAACTGGAAGCAGCGATCGTGATCTGCAAGCATGGGCGCAATATCAAAGCGGCAGAAGCTGATGAATATATCGGCGGACTGATGATCATGAATGATATCAGTGCCCGACGCCTGCAGATGGAAGAGATGCTGCTCAATCTTGGTCCCGCCAAGGGCAAAGACTTCTCCACGGTGATCGGCCCCTGGCTGGTGACCCTGGACGAACTGGCCCCTTTTGAAATACCTGCCAAGGAAAATCATACCGGTAAAAGCTGGAACCTGCGGATGCAATGCCGGGTGAATGGCAAACAGGTAAGTGATGGCAATCTCGGCGATATGGACTGGACTTTTGCCGAGATCATTGAACGCGCCTCCTATGGCGTTAATCTCTATGCCGGTGATGTGATCGGCAGCGGCACTGTGGGCACCGGATGCTTCCTCGAACTGAATGGCACGGGCAAACTGAATGACCCCAATTATACCGAACAGTGGCTTCAGGCCGGTGATGTGGTGGAAATGGATATAGACGGGCTGGGCACACTGAGTAATACGATTGTGGCGGAGGAAACAGAGTGGAGTATTTTGGGACAGAAGAAAATAGCTAATTAATTGCAGCTTGTAATTTACCGCGAAAGGCGCAGAGAAATACAAATAATACCGCGGAGGACGCAGAGAGCGCAGAGAAATACAAATAATTCCGCAGAGGACGCAAAGTGCGTGGAGAAATACAAATAGTACCGCGGAGGACGCAGAGAACGCAGAGAAATACAAATAATTCCACGGAGGAAGCAAAGAGCGTGGAGAAATACAAATAGTACCGCGGAGGACGCAGAGA
>CAZFLL010000026.1:25813-42045 GCA_964519865.1 uncultured Chitinophaga sp.
TGGAGAAATACAAATAGTACCGCGGAGGACGCAGAGAACGCTGAGAAATACAAATTCCAATGTATTCCCTCTGCGTCCTCCGCGCCCTCTGCGGTTTTTTTCTTCCTCCGTGTCCTCCGCATCCTCTGTGGTTTTTCCTTCCTCTGCGTCCTCCGCGTCCTCTGCGGTTTTTTCTTCCTCTGCATCCTCCGCGGTTTTTTCTTCCTCTGCATCCTCCGCGGTTTTTTCTTCCTCTGCGCTCTCTGCGTCCTCTGCGGTTTTTCTCCTTTCTTTTGTTTTTAAAACATGAACCAGCAGAAAAAAACATCATTTTCTTGTTTTAATACATCCTTTGGAAAAACTTCTTTCAAGTTGTGTTCTCTATTTTCATTGAATAATGAATATGTCAAAAGAACAACTCGACTTTTTAGGCGCTGAAATCCTGGATGCCTGCATTACGGTACACAGGGAGATGGGCCCTGGTTTGCTGGAATCTGTATATAAAGCGGCCTTAATGATCGAATTGGCTTTAAGGGATATTCCATGTCAGGAAGAAGTCAGAATCTTTGTTACTTATAAAGGAAGACAAACTGGTAAATACTTTGATATAGACTTATTGGTGTGTGATGAGATAATTCTTGAATTAAAAGCGGTAAAGGAAGTAGTCCCATTGTTTGAGGCTAAATTGATAAACCACCTCCGGTTGGCTGACAAAAGACTGGGGTATCTTGTAAATTTTAATGTTACTCGATTAAAAGATGGCTTTCAAAGATTTGTAAATAAACTATATTAGCCCTCTGAATTCAGCATATGACTAAGTATATACTCCTTGTCATGTTATTTACAAAAGCCCTTTCCCTCATGAGCCAGGAAAAAGCAGCCGCCCGTATAGATTCGCTCTTCACCGCTATCACGAATACAGGTGATCCAGGCGGGGCTGTACTGGTGGCCATTGGCGATAAAGTGATCTTCAGCAAGGGCTATGGTATCGAAGATATCCATACAAAGAAGCCCATTACGGTCAACAGCATTTTCAATACCGGTTCTGTGAGCAAAACTTTTGTGAGCAATGCCATTCTTGTACTGGAACAACGGAAACAGCTGAGCCTGGATGATCCCTTGTCAAAATATTTTCCCGGTTTTAAGAATAAAGAAATCGCTGATAAAGTAAAGATCCGGCACCTGCTTTCGCATGTCAGCGGCTTACCCGATAACCGGCAGGTGGATAAGGACCCCGTGTTTTATTTAACGGCAGACGATGCCCAGAATTTTGCCCCGATCCAGCAGACAGACACCCTGGTGTTTGAGCCCGGTGAACGATATCAGTATAGCAACCCGGCATTTAACGGGCTGGCCCTGATCATTGAAAAGATCACCGGCGGTAAATGGCAGGATTTTGTACGGAAAGAAATTTTTGCCAGGGCCGGTATGACCGAAAGCGATATTACGGATGGTGCCCATCCCGAAACCGGGGTCGTGCATGCTTATTCAAAAGTGAAAGGCAAATTCAAAGAACTGGATTATGGGGAAGAGCCCACCTTCTGCGCCGCCGGGAATGGCGGAATCTGGTGTTCTGTATCAGATTTGCACAAATACTATCTTGCCCTGAACAAGGCCTCATTCCTCAATCAAGAGATCCTGGCCAACAGTATGGAAGTAAAAACTTTCACCAACTGGAAGTCAGACAAGGCCCCGGCCAATGGCTATAGCTGGTTCATAACTTCCAGTGCAAACGGACTTCGCCGTGTGGGACATACCGGCAGCCAGGGTGGATTCAGGGCCGATTTTGAAATGGTGCCGGAGAAGAATCTGCTGGTCTGCATGTTGTTTAATACGCCCTACGCCGTCAGTTACCTGACGAAGGAAATTGAAAAAATATTAGCCGAAGAAAAAATACTCTGAGATGATCATCGATCTGAAGGACCTCAAGCCCGCTGAGAAACAATATTACCTGCAACATATTGTGGCCCCGCGCCCGATTTGTTTTGCCTCCACCATTGATAAGGCCGGAAATGTCAACCTCAGCCCGTTCAGTTTTTTCAATATGTTTTCTTCGCATCCCCCGGTTGTAATTTTCTCCCCGTCAAGGAGGGTGCGCGACAATACCATCAAGCATACCCTGGAGAATGTACTGGAAGTACCTGAAGTGGTAATCAGTATGGTGACCTATGATATGGTACAGCAGGTATCACTGGCCAGTTGTGAATTCCCGAAAGGCATCAATGAATTCAGTAAGTCCGGGTTTACGGCCATTCCGGCCACTTTAGTAAAACCACCCATGGTCAGCGAGAGCCTCGTGAATATGGAGTGTAAAGTGATAGAAGTAAAACCGCTGGGTGCTGAGGGTGGTGCAGGCAACCTCGTGATCTGTGAGGTGTTGCGTTTGCATATTGACGATCAACTGCTGGATGAAAATAAAAAGATCGATCAGCGGAAGATAAATCATGTGGCGCGGCTGGGCGGTGACTGGTACTGCGTGGTGAATGAACAGAATTTATTCCAGGTGGAAAAACCCAATACTCAACTGGGCATCGGGGTGGACGCGCTTCCGGAGAATATCCGGAACAGTTCTATCCTTACCGGCAATGAACTCGGCCAACTGGGGAACCTGCATGAAATGCCGGTGATCGATCCGGCCTTTGATGACAGTCACCTGAAACAGATCATCCAGTATTACAGTATCAACCCGGAGGACATGGAAAAAGAACTGCACAGCTATGCCAAAAAACTGCTGGCTGCCGGTAAAGTAAAAGAAGCCTGGCAGGTCTTACTGGCCGGTTAGATAGATTGCCCATGCTGAAATAGTTTTCTACCTTTAGAGAATACCGATCCTCCCACTATGCCGAGAACTTTTGTATCATATTTCCTTTTTACCTGTTATGTATTGATTTCTCTCACTGCCTGCGTACCTAAACAGGGCGTTACCCGTGCCCAAAAAGAACTGGCTGTTGTCAACCGGCAGTTACAGCAACAAAGTGACGGACTCGATTCTCTTGAAAAAGAGCGGAAGAAAAAAGAACAGCTTAACCAGATCGATGATACGGCGAGTGCACGGATTAAAAAATTTATCGACAAGACCGGGAAGCAGATTGACACACTGGTAAGTAACAATAAAATATTGATCGGAGAAACAGAACTGGAGAAAGCCGACTGGGACCGGTTACGTAATGCCCTTTCTTTTTCAAAAAAGACATCGAAGCTGATCGGGGAGAAAATAGAGTTCCTGAATGAACTGATTGACCAGAACCTGGTGTTGCGGATCGACCAGGATGTGGTATTTGCCCCCGGTAAATATGAAGTGGAGCCCGGGGTAGCCACGGCCATTGGAAAGATCTTTGAACCGGCCGCGAAAGAAATAGACTACCTCGTTAAGAAATACCCCGACTTCCCGCTCTCGCTTGTCATCACGGCAAAAGGGTATTCGGATGCCACCCAGATTGCAGAAGGATCGGGGTTATACAAGGAATTAAAGGAAAGGGTGAAGTTGCAGACCAGCAACCCCGGTAACCGGGAACTCAATAAGGAATTATCTGTTGCCCGGGCGGAAGCCGTGATCCGCTTATTTAAGAATTATACGGTTAACCGCAGCAGCACGGGAGGAAATATCCGCAATATCCTGTACCTGCATGAAGGGAAAGGAGAAGCCTTCCCTGATCCGAAAGTCAGCAATTACCAGGTGAATGATCCCCGCCGCCGGGTGGTGCTTTTGTTCTGGAGTATTTTTCCCGAATGATTATTGTCCGAATACTTTTTTCAGGATATCTGATGTACGTGCCCCGGGGTTGGTCCGGATATTCGATTCTTCCTTCGCTACCTGGTCAAATAAAGCATCTACTGATTTACCCACCACATAGGAGGTAAGATCGGGATTGGCTTTTTTCATGGTCGTGGGGAGTTTGTTGTAGGACGTAACGATATCCCCGTAATATTTTGTCGCATCTGTTTTTTCCAGCGAGCTTTTTACAGAAGGTGTGAAAGCCTCGATCAGTTTCTGCTGTGTTTTCTGTTTGAAATAATTCGTGGCCGCATCCTTAGGCCCTTTGAGGATATTCAGGGCATCGGTCAGGGTCATTTCCTTAATGGCATCCAGGAAGATGGGCTTTGCGAATCCAACCGCATCTTCTGCACCACGGTTGATGGCCAGGATGGCTTTATCCACCTGGGCACCCATCCCGATATTACGCAGGGTGCTCTCCACTTTTTTCGCATCCGGTGGCAGCAGCACTTTATAGATTTCGCTGCCGAAGAAACCGTCGGTTTTATTCAGGTTGAGTACGGCATTCACCACCCCCTTGCTCAGGGCTTCTTTGATCCCCTGCCCGGCTTCGTTTTCTGTAACACCGGAAGCACCACTGGTGGCTTTTTTCAACACTTTAGGGAGGTTGATCTGGGCATCAGCCTGGTAAACGGAAAGGAAAATGGTTGCGCCAATAAGTATATGTCTTGTTTTCATGTGTTTGAATTGAAACGTAAAAATAACCGGCAATAACCTGTACAAAAAGAATGCCCCGTATTTTGACGAATATTTAAGGGATTCGTTGCGTGTCTCTTATTTTATAACAGATCCGAATACTTTCTTCAACAGGTCTGTGGTTCTGGCGGCAAAATTCTGCCTGATATTCAGTTCTTCTTTGGCCACCAGGTCAAACAGGGCTTCAGTGGCCCGGTTGGTGACAAAAGCCGTGAGATCCGGGTTCAGTTTTTTAATCGTGGTCGGGAAGCTATTATAGGTATTTACCATATCCCCGTAATATTTCGTGGCATCCAGTTTATCCAGGGAGGATTTGATCACGGGCTGAAAAGCAGCCACCAGTTGTTCGGTGGTTTTCACCCTGAAAAAATGAGTAGCGCTGGTATCGCCATTCTTCACCAATCCGATGGCGTCACTGATCGTCATGCTTTTGATGGCCTCCACAAAAATAGGTTTGGCTTTGCCGGCTGCATCTTCCGCAGCCCGGTTGATCTGCAGGATGGCTTTGTCCACCATCTTGTTCATCCCCAGGTCACGCAGGGTATTCTCGATTTTTTTGGCATCCGGTGGCAGTAGAATTTTGTAAAAAGCATCTTTAAAGAAGCCATCTTCCCTGTTGAGCTGGAGTACGGCTTTTACCAGTCCCTGGCCCAGGGCCTCTTTGATCCCTTCCCCGGCCTCGGCTTCGGAGACACCTGTGCCGGTGGGCAGTTTGGAAATAAGGTCGCAGCTGCTGAAAGTAAATACGGTTAAAAAAAGTGTGAGAAATATTTTTTGCATAGGATTATTTTAATGTTCAGAATAGTAAGCAAATATAGAGTGTAACCTTGAAGTATTGAACACTTCATTCGAGATGACAAATTAATAAAACAGGTTGCAAACAGGAAATAAAACGTCTGCTAAACCCCTGTGACAATTAAAAATGAGGAAAGGATAGTAAATATGCGGATGGAAAATACTTTACTTCAGTCCCAATCTGGCCATTAATTCCTCTTTCTTGGCTTTGCTGACAGATAATTTCTCCCCGCTGCGTAGTACCACGCTGCCGCCATCTGTTTTAAGAAAATGTGTGATATGCCGCAGATTGACCACGGTGCTGTGATGGATCCGGTGAAAAGAACCGGGAAGCAGGTCCTCAACATCACTGAGAGTTTTGGAGATCACCAGCTTTCGCTTATCGGCCAGGAAAATATGGGTGTAGGAACCCTCCGCATGGGCATATACAATCATTCCGGTCTCTATAAACTCATAGCCATCCCTGCCGGGGATAGCAATCCGTTGGTTTTCTTCCGGATTACGGATATTCTGCAGCAGGTTGAATATCTGCGCTGTGCCGGTCTGCTGACTGATTTTTTCAGCTGCCTTTTTTACGGCTTCAACGAGATCGCTGACATCCACTGGTTTAAGCAGGTAATCCACCGCGCTGAGACGGAATGCCTTTGCTGCGAAGTTGTCATAGGCCGTGGTGAAAATGATCGCGAAATCAATCGTCTCCACCAGTTCCAGCATTTCAAATCCATTCATCCAGGGCATCTGAACATCAAGGAATACGAGATCGGGTTTAAGCTTTCTTATCAGGAGTAATCCTTCCTTCGGGGAAGTGGTTCTCCCGGTTATTTCCACGTCCGGGCAATGCCTGGCAATATCAAAAGCGAGGCTTTCAATGCAGTTTACTTCATCATCTATGATCAGTGCCCTTATCATCCTGATAGTAAATTACTGTTTTTACATTCAGCACCCTGAAGAAATCCTGTATCCCGTCCGGCATTCGGTTTCCTGCATAACATGATCACTGATTTGCAAAACGAAGAATTACAGTTGTACCTGCAGGGCTTCCATCAGCATTCTTCTTATCAAGGATCCGGATGGAGTCTTCCCGGTCATTGAGCATTTTGTCCAGTTCGAGACGTGCCTGGGTAAGTCCGATTCCTTTAGACAGGTGCCCCGACCCAAACTCCGATTTGTATTTCGCGGACAGTTCACGGCCAATCCCGTCATCATCCACTATACATTCCACTGCTCCTTGTTTTGCCTGGACTGATACCAGCACCCTGCCGCCTGTTTCTTTTGGGACAAGCCCATGCCATATAGAGTTTTCAATAAAAGGCTGCAGTACCAGCGCAGGCACCTTGATATCCTTGAGATCAAGGGACTCATCGATATCAAAGACAAAATACACTTTTTCGCCAAAACGCATTTTTTCCAGCTCGGTATAGAGCCGGCAGGTTTCGAGTTCTTCCCACAAACTGATCTCCCGTTTATCGGAATGATGGAAAAGGGTGCGTATCATTTTTGAAAACGTGGTCAGGTAACCTGCAGCCGCTTCATTTTCATTTTTATTGATCAGGGATTTTATAGAGTTCAGGCTGTTGAAAATAAAATGAGGATTCATCTGGGCCCGCAGGGCATGGGCTTCTAGTTCAAGCATTTCCTTTTCATGCAGAGTTTTCAGTTTTTCTTTATTCCGGATAGATTGTATTCTTTTCCGGATAACATAAATAACCAAGAACACAAGTGACAAGAATATAACCAGCCGGAATAAAAGTGTTTGCCACCATGCCGGGGTAATAGTCACTTCGTACTCATTTATAGTTGATTCCCAGTTCCCGCCCAGCATTTGTGCTTTCAACTGAAAAGTATAATTGCCCGGCGGGATTTGCGAATAAATGATCTTCCTGTTGAAATAATTGGTATAGCGCCATTCGCGGTCAAGCGGGAGAAGCCTGTATGCATAATCGATCCGCTCAGGAAACAGGAATTCTGCCGCGGAAAAAGAAAAGGTAAGTGTATTCTGATTGTGCGTCAGTTTCACTGAGTGATCTTCGAGGCCAGTGCGGATAAAAACGGTTGTGGTATCGGTTGTGATTGAATTCAGCTGCGCGGTTATGGCTGAAGAATAACCGTTCAGGTTTTCCAGTTTATAATATTCAATGCGGTCCGCCTGGCCGACAAACATGTATCCATTACTATACTGGAAGGAAATATTTTCCGGGCTTGACAATCCGTTGGAGTGGTCAAAAAGAAATGATTCCTGCCGGGCATAATTATACACCACCAACCCGCTCTGTGAGCGGAATAACATATACTGGTCTGAACCCCCAACCACTGCAGTATACTCTCCCTGGATCAGTCCCCTGTGGCCATACTGAAAAGAATCAATGCACTGCAATGTCATCGGGTCAATGATCCGGATCCCGAACCGGGGGATCATTAACCATAATCGCCCGGTTGCATCCAGTGCAGGGGCACAGACTCCCTGGTAGGATGGCAGGTTTCCAAAAAGGGCGGCATGTGGCAATATCTTCATTTCCATTTTATCAAGCGCATATTGCCCGATACTCCCGCCCTGGATGAAATAAATAAAATTCCTTTTAGCATCGTACCAGGAAGAACTTTCCTTGATTTCGACCCCTTGTTTATTGACCCCCCTATACCGGATGGTATCAGCCTTCAGGGTCTTATGATTAACCAGGTATACCAGTCCGCCGGATTGCCTGAACAGCAGGTTACCGTCCCGGGTTGCCACAATATCATAGAACCGGTCTTCTTTTCCGAGCCATGAGAGTGAGGGAAATTTATTCTCCACCAGGTCGAATTTTTGCTCCCCGGGTAACAACACATGTGATTTCCATCCTACGGTCCAGAAACGACCGCTGCCGTCTTTGGCGATCTTTAGATCAACAGAAGTACCATAATTATAGAAATTGTTGATTGCCGAAGTCGGCAACAGTTTTTTTTGATCAAGCCGGCTGTCAAATACATGAACACCGTCAGATCCCTGAAAACAGGCATAATATAACTGGCTGTAAGAGTCATAGAATACACCCCTCAGTTTCGGCGAGCCAAAATGCAGGCCGGCAGGCTCAACCACTTTCAATGTTTTAAGTCGCCGGTCTTCAGGCATGGAAACATATAACAGGCCCTTTTGCAGCACCCAGATATTTCCCCTGTTATCAAAGGCCATGTATCTGGTCTGCTCGTTCTGGTAATCGATACCGCTTATATTGAAATAAACAGCTGAATCTGTACGGGTATCATAAACTGCGGTCCTTGCACTGGCTACACCGATCAGGAATTTTCCGTCCGGCAACCTCAGAAAGCCAGCTATGGTATTACCGTAGTAAAGGTCTTTTGCCTTAAATAAAGCATCCCTGCCAAATACAATATACGCCTTACCGGTCTGCGTATTGTACCGTCCAAAGCCCCCTGCCCAGGAGTTAAACCAGATCAGGCTGTCCCCTTCTGTTTCCATCCGTGCAATATCAATTGACTGCCTGTCCGTATTTAATGCAGGTATGTACTTGTGTTTTCTCGGTGTGGCGATCTCAAAATTATGTTCGAATTTTTTCTTCTTTTTATCAAAAAGATATATCCCTTGATAGGTGCCCACCCAAAGTTTATTCCGGTCACCTGCATGTGTGGCAAAACTGCATACTGTATTATACCACCGGTCTGTCCAGCTATCCTGTTTCGCAGCATCCAGGTTATAGTGTTCTGTTGTTTTATGTACCGGGTCATATACAAATAAGCCCCTGAGACCAGCACCTGAATATAGTATACCGTCGGTATCAAGATACAATTTTACACTTCCAATATCCGGCGTGCTATGGTCATCCGTGAATGTATACGCGATTTTGGTGAACTGATTCGTCCTCCTGTTATAATACAACAGGCTGGTCCCGGTGCCAATATAAAAATTATGGTCCTTATCCTCGGTCATGCAACTTATCCTGCTTAACCCGAATGCAATGGTCTCCTGCGTGGATGAATGAAAAATAATTTCTGAACCGTCAAATGAAGTAAGCCCCCTGGCCGTCGAGAACCACATGATACCATCACCGGAAAAAAAGAAGTACTGGGAAGTAATAGGCGGGAAAAAAGGATGCGACACCTGTTTGAATACAGGTAATTCAGCCGGTTGTGCCGGCACCCGGCTTATTGAAACCAGCATAATCAAAAGGCCTGTAACTATTTTTCCCGACCGCCTCATTATTAAAAATACAATGTTTAGTGACAGGTATGTACTGCTGCCCGGCATCACCTGTTCAACAGCACAATATCCAGCTGCTAAGGTTCATGTTTTTTTCTGGTTCCGTATGCCAACTACAAAGTCAAACCGGCTATTTACAAACTGACCCGGTTGCTGAAGGATTAATAGTTGCACTTTTAAAACAGCTGATTCCCTGATTCATATTCCATTTTCAAACTTTATTGTGAGAATGCTGGTGCCATTTTCTGCCCAGCGCTAATAGTCAGCTGATTATCTGCCTGTAATAAAGGGCATAACAACGGGGCTCAAAACTATATATGATGCGGATTCCACTCACCGGTATACCTGTGGAATCTGACAATAATAATATACGTCTCCTGTAAAACCAACTCAGCTACTGAAGTTACTACCTGTTTCAATATAAACTGTGCGAACTATGTAAATGGCACGAAACCCGGAATACGCTGTTGTAAACAGGCCAGGCTCCCATCCAATTGGCCCGGGACAAATCAGTAAACTCTATAAATCAAAAACACAGCATATGAAAAAGACAATGATTACCGTCTCCCTGGTTGCGGTTATGATTCTGAATGTACAAGCACAAACGGCCCGTTTTGGGTTCACTGCGGGTGCTGCCTTTTCCAACTATCATGTAAAAATGGATGGATCAACGGAAACAGCTGATTCCAAAGCGGGATTTACTGCCGGGGCAATTGCCGATATTCCAATGGGCAAAAATTTCAGCATCCAGCCAGGGCTTCATTTAATCCAGAAGGGTACAAAAGATAAACAGACCTATGGAGGTGCCACTGCAAAAACGGCCCTGACCATTAACCTGGTTGAGCTACCTGTGAATTTCCTGTATAATACAAATAGCACTTCGGGAAATTTCTTTATTGGGGCCGGCCCCTCCATTGGATTTGCCCTGTCCGGAAAATGGAAATACGAATACGATGGAGATAAAAACACAGAAAGTGTAAACTTCGGCAGTGGTGATGAGGATGATATGAAAAGCCTTGATATCGGGGCCAATGCCCTGGCCGGTTATTGCTTCCCCAATGGATTAATGCTGGTTGTTAATTATAATGCAGGACTGAATAACCTGGCACCGGGTGGCTCTGCAGACGGTACACTGAAAAGTCATTATTTCGGCATCCGGTTTGGATGGATGCTGAACAATTCAAAGACAACCAGGTAACTGACTTCAGCACCTTTACCTGTCCGTACCCGTTTTTCTCTTTCTGCTTTTTCAGTAACCTGATTAGTTTTTATCCACTATGAACGAAATATGAAAAAAACAATTCTGATACTACTATTTATACTCGCAGGCGCCGGATTAATGGCCCAAAAAGTGAAAATTTCACCTGGGATTAAGCTTGGCTACACGCTTTCGGATTTAACCCCCGATTATACCGATTCCACAGGTAATACCACTTCCTATAGCCTGGCCGGAGGTTACCGTATCGGTGCATTTGTCGTAATACCTGCCGGAAAAGATATGATGGTACAGGCAACCATTTTTCTCAGCAGAAAAAGAACTTCATACAAACACACTTTAACCAGTCCGCCGTATGGACCACCATCCGGATTCCTTCCATTTTCCTATATAGAATTGCCTTTGTCGCTTTTGTATAAGAAGCCTTCCGGGGAAGGGTTCTTTTATGGAGGCGGTGGAATCTCCCCTGCATTCAGGATCTGGCGAGATTATTACTACAATACCGAAAAGTTCGACCTGGGACTGAATCTGGTTGCCGGCTATCAAACCCAACTGGGATTTTCGTTTCAGTTGGATTTTACAAAAGGTTTTATTCCTGTTCTTGAAGATTTCTATACATCAGATAAACAAAAATTTAGCACTATCGGCCTGACCTTCGGATATACTTTTTAATCTGTTCCCGCCATTTCTTAACCACTAAACTTCCACCATGAAACAAAAACAATTATCGTGGCTGTTCCTGTTCACCCTTATAGTGATAACTGTCGCCTGCCACAATTATTTCAAAGTAACACAGGCAAAGGCTGGGACCAGCGCCGAAAAATATGCCAGCACTGACAGTCTTCATCTTTTAAACCGGTATTTCATTCTCAGGTGCAATGGAAGAGCATATGCCATGTATATGACTGAACTGAGTAAAGACCGGAAATCAGCCTCCTGTACACTTGAACAATTAGGCAACAATCATCTCCTTTATACCGAGTACGGAACAACTATGAACATGAAGTATAAAAAAAGTTCACCTGAACAATCCGGGGTGCTGAGTGAAGTACATTTTTATGTCTCCGATGATCCGGATGTTAAAGTGGGTCCTTATACTTTGCAACTCGATAAAGTAACCAAAATTGAAGTGCTCGAATTTGATAAAAAAAGAACCACCAACAGTTATGTGATAGGGGCCGTCGGATATACACTGGGCGGAATGGCCCTTGCCGCTATTATCATTGCCGCCACTAAAAGCTCCTGTCCTTTTGTAAGCGCCTACCATGATAATGACTTTGCCCTGCAGGGTGAATTGTACGGTGGCGCCATATACCCCCAGCTGGCCCGGCATGATTACCTGCCGCTGCAGATCACCCCGGAAGCAAATGACCTGCTGCGTATCAAGATCAGCAATGAACTGAAGGAACGTCAGTTTACCGACCTGGCAGATCTCTGGGTGATCAATCATCCGGCTGGTACAAAAGTACTTGCGGATGAAACAGGCAATCTTTATTGTATCGCGCAGCCCCGGACCGCCTTCCGCGCATTATTTGAAGACAATAAAGAGGTAACCAGTGAAATAAATACTGCCAATGACAATAAGCTGCTTTATTTTGATGATACCAGCAGGGCCATAAACCAGGTGAGGCTGCAGTTTCATAAACCGGATGCTGAAAAGAACGGCCTGCTGCAGTTAACCTTAAAAAACTCCTACTGGCTGGATTATCTGTATGGTGAACTGGCAAAAGGATTCGGCAGCTCCTATGCCTCCTATGTGCAGCAACAAAGAACAAAACCTGCAACAGAACTGAAAAAATGGGTGACAGAACAGTCCATCCCGCTTAGGGTTGAAGTAAAAACACCAACCGGCTGGAAAGAAGCTGCCAGGATCAGCACTACCGGTCCGTTGGCCACCCGGGAAATTGTAATTCCACTGGACCTCTCCCAAAGCCCGGGCACTGAGGTTGAAGTCAGGCTTTCCTGTGGCTTTATGTTCTGGGAAATCGATTATGCCGCAATGGATTTTTCCGGGGGAAAATCGTTCACCATGCAGGTGCTACATCCAATTAAAGCGGTTGATGAAAACGGGAAAGACCAGCTCAATGTTTTGCAACAGGAAGATGGCCTTTACCTGGAACAACCGCAGATCGGTAATGTGGCCACTATCACATACAATGCCGCCCCGCAGGTTGCTTCTTCCATGGTACAATCCTATATCCTGCATAGCAAAGGATATTATGAACATATCCGCGATTTTACCGGCAACCCCAACCTGGCTTTCTTACAGCAGTTCCGTAACCCGGATGCTTTCCCCGCTTTCGGGGCCAGCCTGTATAAAAAAATCAGCCATGACAGCTGGAATCAAATGGCCTCCATTCAACAATGACCGGTTCACCTCAACAAAAAAAATACTATGGTTTCAAGTACAACATTACGTTCTGTCAACAAGAGCAGGAATCAACTATTAATGCCGGCCCCGCCGGTTATTGCGGAGAATAAACGGGTCAAAGGCCCTGAAAAAACCCTGGTCTGGTGGGCCATAAAACTCAGGATCTTTTATTTTGCCTGTGTCATTCTCCGGTCTCCGTCAAAAATCCGGAAGACATACAAATCCATGCTGCAACTCCGGAGCAATGTCTGGGGTGGTGACCTGAAGAAATTATATAAATCAGGCAACAAGTATTATTTCAACCAGTATACACCCGGCTGGCCCTCCCGGGCCTATGATGAACTGATCAAAAGTGAATTGCGCCGTAAAGCGGATCCGGTTAATCAAAAAGAGCAGTTATCCTTTGTCTTCCTGGCCATCACCCGTAAATGCCCGATGCGCTGTGAACATTGCTTTGAATGGGATAACCTGAACCAGCCGGAATCTTTTACCAGGGAGGATCTGATATCCACCATTGATCTTTGCCAGAACCAGGGCGTGCTGCAGATTCATTTCAGCGGAGGAGAGCCAATGGTCAGGATAAAAGAACTGATTGGCCTGATCCGTCATGCCAGTAAAAAAAGTGAATGCTGGGTACTCAGTTCGGGCTTTAATGTAACCGATGAAAATGCCCGCCTGTTGAAAAATGCCGGCTGTACCGGTATGGTGATCAGTATCGACCATTATATCCCTGAACTGCATGACCTGTTCCGGGGGAAACAGGGTTCGTTTAATATGGCGGTTTCAGCACTGCGCTCTGCCAGGGAGGCCGGATTGCTTACCTCCATCAGTGTATGTGCCACCAGGGCATTTTTGGATGGGGGTCACCTGCTTCCGTTTATCCATTTTGCCAGGGAACAGGGCGTGCAATATATCCAGGTACTGGAGCCCAGGAGTGTGGGCCATTATGAAGGAAAGAACGTTTTACTGGAAAATAAACATATCAGCCTGCTGGAAGACAGTTTCCAAATGATCAATCATGATCCGCAGTATACATCTTTTCCAACCCTTCTTTATCATGGTTACCACCAACGGCGGGTAGGTTGTTTTTCCGGCAGCCGGAGTATTTATATTGATTCGGCCGGCGATGTGCATGCCTGTCCTTTTTGCCATACCAGCGCCTATAATATCATAGATTGGGTGAGGGAAGGCCATAAAAACCTCCCGGAAAAGGAAAACCAATGCCCTCAATTCAATAAAATTGCCTGATTTTTTAATATAAATAAATCATTATCAATTTGTTGTAATTATATAAACACCTTGAAACCAGGGAATTTTGCGGGGCCGGGGGCTTATTTTTGAAAGAAGCTCCTGGCCTCTTTCTTTTATTTTAAAGCTGTTGTCTCAGGCAGTATTCCGGCTTAAACGGACGGACCGGGCTTTTTCAAGTTTTTAGTACTGATGTATAAAGATTTAAGAAACTAAAATATCTTTGCGCCGGAGCAGGCAAAGGGGTAAATTCATACCTTAGGGCTCTAACTGCTTATTACATATGGATGGGGAGCAACCCGGAAAATCCCCCTGGAAAAGAGTACGGCGCCGAAACCGAAAAGCGAGACGAGTAGGTGAACCAAAAAAACTGTTATGAAAAAAGTGTTATTTCTTTTGGCCGCATTTGTTTTCTGCCTGCAAATCAACGGCTTCTCTCAAAAATCAAGAGTCGGTTTCGCTACAGGATATACCAATGCCAATATGTACGGTAAAATCGGTGGGGAAAGGGTGAAAGATGATCCCTTGTCCGGTATCACTTTTGGCTTAATTCTCGATGCGCCTATTGGCAAGAGCCATATCAGTTTTGCACCATCCTTAAGTTATGTACAGAAAGGCCGTGTAACCTTTAATGAAAACACCCGGGCCAATACCCTGAAAGAGTGGATTGCCCTGCGTTATGCTGAACTGAACACCAACTTCGTTTACAATACCAATGGGGCCAAAGGCAACTGGTTTATCGGTGGTGGTCCTTCTATTTCTTTTGACCTCCCTTCCAAAAAAGTATCCAAATCAGATGTACTGAAAACGGAGACCAACCTGAATTTCGGCCAGGAAGCCAACTCAGATGTAAGAGGCATCGATTATGGCGCTAACCTGCTGACCGGTTATCGTATGAAAGGCGGTTTCTTTGTGGCCTTCAATTACACAGTAGGTATCCGCAACCTGGTACCTGTTCAGGATGGCAATGATGACAATATCAGAAACCATTGCTGGGGTATCCGCGTGGGATTCCTGATCAATAATAAATAAGAAATTTCCAACTGATTGCAAATGCCTCCCTTCCGGGGGGCATTTGTCTTTGTGCCCTCCCCCTGAAACTGTACCTTTGCGGCTTCAAATTATCTTTCAGCATACATGAATACACCTCATCTTTCCGAACAGGAACAATTGCGCCGGGAAAAACTGGCCGAACTGATCATGATGGGCATCGAGCCCTATCCTGCTCCCCTGTTTCCCGTTAATACCAACTCTGCGGCCATCAAATCCGGTTTTACAGCAGAGAAAAAGGATGATCCTGCTTACCAGGATGTATGCCTGGCCGGTCGTGTAATGAGTGTACGGGATATGGGTAAGGCCAATTTTGCCGTAATCCAGGACGCCCATGGCCGCATACAGCTGTACCTGAAACGGGATGATATCTGCCCGGGTGAAGACAAATCCCTTTACGATATTGTCTGGAAGAAACTGACTGATATCGGTGATATCATCGGTATACGTGGTTATGTATTTATTACCAAGACCGGTGAAACTTCTGTGCATGTAAAAGAACTGACCATGCTCAGTAAATCACTGCGGCCATTGCCGATCGTAAAAGAAGCCGAGGGACAAACTTTTGACGCGGTGACTGATCCTGAATTCAAATACCGCCAGCGTTATGCGGACCTGATCATTAATCCGGCTGTAAAAGAAACCTTCCTGAAAAGAACCAAACTGATCAATTCCATCCGCGAATACCTGAATAACCAGGGGGCCCTGGAAGTGGACACTCCCGTTCTGCAGAGTATACCCGGTGGTGCCGCCGCCCGTCCTTTTGCCACGCATCATAATGCACTTGATATTCCCTTATACCTGCGTATCGCCAATGAGCTTTACCTGAAAAGACTGATCGTGGGTGGTTTTGACTGGGTGTATGAATTCAGCCGCAACTTCCGCAATGAAGGGATGGACCGCACCC
>CAZFLL010000027.1:0-41439 GCA_964519865.1 uncultured Chitinophaga sp.
GCCGACATTACCACCCTGGACCGAATCGGCATTCCTGTATTCTCTTCAATCAGGTAATAATTCCCTTTTATGTCCATCCAGCTGTCGCCGCTGTTGGCCCCGGTGATACCAGTAGCGTCAAAATAATTACCACGGATCAGGCCACCGGTGGTTCCTTCCTTTACATCAATACATTCCGCCGTGATGCCGGGTCCGATCCGGTTACTGATAATCCGGTTGGAATCGCAGAAATCAGGTTGTCCGTTGGTATAAGTAGCCCAGTTGTTTTTGGCAGAACCAATATAAATTCCTTCTCCATAATCGGGGGTCTTTAAACCTGCCTGGCTGATCTCACAAAACTGTACGGTATTGGATGAACTGAATTTGCGGAGATGTATCGCTTCTTCACCGATATTGAAAACCTTCAGGCTATCGATCACTGATTTACGGGACCCGTCAATCATGAGTCCTTTAAGTCCATTGGTGAGTGTAAACCCTTTCAGTATCCAGTAACTGGCCTGCAGGTGAAGTACATACCCGGTCGTGGTGGTTTCTGCATCCAGGATCACATTCCGGCTGCCGCGAAGAATGACGGGTTTTGTCGCCGTTCCATTTACATTTGCCCCGATTACAAATTTGCCTTTGTAGACACCATCCGCCATGATAATTTCATCACCCGGCTTTGCATCCAGCAGCGCGCTATTCAGGGCCGCTGCAGTGGACACGTTTACCACACGGGAAGAACCACCGGGTCCCGGCACTGGTGAAGGGGTCTGGGCCGGTGTACTTTTCTTATTACACCCGTTCAGCAAAAGAAGACCATATAAACAAAGCAATCTCAGCATGGATGTTTACGGTTATTTATTATCTATAAAATCCTCTCTCATCGGGCTGAATACATCAATTAAAATGCCTGCTTCGAGGCACACAGCCCCATGAAGTATATTGGGGGGGATATAAAAGGCATCACCTCCTTTCAGGATTTTTTTCTCTTCCCCGATTTCCACTTCAAACACCCCGCTTTCCACATGGGTGATCTGTGAGTGCGGGTGCTGGTGAAGGGTGCCCACCCCGCCTTTATCAAACGATACTTTTACCAGCATCAGCCGGTCATCAAATGACATGATTTTTCTTTTTACTCCTTTATCGACCACCTGCCAATCCAGTTCATTGTTATCAATGAAAACCCTGGCCGCTTCAGTTGATTCCATTTCTTTCATAATAATGGTATTATATATTTAACGACTTATCTTAATTCAACCCCGTTATAGTACACCGCAAAAGGTCCTTTCCAGTTATACCCCGCAACACGATGAACAGTCTGTTGATCGGTGGAGGTATTTGACTGTGCTATAATGATCCGTTTTTCACCCAACAGGATCTCTGCAATCGTATACTGCGCATCCTGCCGGATCAGCTTTATCTGCTTCACCGATGCATAGGCATACGTGGAAAATTCATTGATCGGATCAAACTGACCATGCACTTCCAACAGGTTTACATAGGTCTGATTGCGGCCTGTATTTCGTACGATCATGGCGGGTTCATGCCGGAGATTAAAATTGGGATCATTGGCCCCGGAACGGGTAAAATAAACAGTGGCCGGCCCCTGTACCAGCGTGGACAAACTGTAATAAGTCCGGTCATTCAGAAAAGTAAGTTGTACCAGTGTATCATTCACCCGGGCTTCGGCTTCCTTCCACAAATACTGGTAGCCGTTCTTTTTCCCGAGTGTTTCCTGCTTATCCGTAAATGGAGTATACTTTACCGAGGTACTGATCAGTTGTCCGTTGTAATGAAAGGGGAGATCATACTGGTGTTCATCAGCTGATTCCACTGTAAACAGATCCGCCACCAGGCGGTTACCATCCGGCAGGTCAATGAGGTAAACCGTACGCTGAAGGTTAACCCCTTCATAGGCTTTATCCGTACCGGCTGATACCACTTGTACAGCGGGACCCTTCAGCTGACTGAATCGCTTTTGTGCCGGATATTTTTCAGCGGTCTCTTCTTTACCGTTAAAATGGCTTTTTTCATCCAGCACCAGGGTATTGTGTGCGATGGTTTGTGCCGCATAACCCTTGGTTTCAGGCAAATACCGTCCGCCGTATTTCTGTTCAATCCCAATAAACCGGACGGCCCCGTAATCCCGGAGAATTTCATTTCCCTTGTCGTAGAACTGGTAATTCAGTTTATCGTAGTGACCATGTGAAAGACCATGAGAGGTATACTTAAATATCAGGCTGCTGAGCTGATCATCTTTGCCCGTGCGTAATACAGTTACACCGCCCCTGTCCCCTTTGCTCCCATCGCGGTATTCCACTGTTTTATATGGGAACCGGAGCGTGTTATTTTTTCCGGATGCCAGTGCAGCTGCAATGGATACCCCGCCTTTGTTGAGCAGGACCCGGTTTTGTGCACGGGCCACCACCAGCAGGCCGTCATCCTTTCCATATTTATCCCAGGCAATATCCACAGCCGTCACCAGTTCATTGGACGTATAATCTTTTTCTTTCAGGGCATCGTTAAATGAGTAGAACGTACCATCCAGGTTCGTTTGTTGCAAACCAGCCATCAATGCTTTCTGTAAAATATGATCCCGGTATTGAAAAATCTTCAGTTCTGGACGTACTTTGTCCAAGGCAGTTGCCAATAAATAATAAGGCAGGATCGCATAGCGGGTATAATATGGACCTTCCGCATAAAAGCCGTCCGGTGAAAACAAGCCATCCATCAGGGCGATAAAGCCGCTTTTCCCATCCTTCTTTGTACCATATAAGGCCATATCAATATAGTCCTTATTGCCGGTCGCGATCCCCACCAGTCCTACTCCGGCACAGGCCCATACTCCATGATTATGGATCAGGTCAAACCAGGTCTGAAGATCACGGGTAATAAATTCCACTTCGGGTTTAAAAGCACCGTCTTCAATCGTTTTACGGTCGGATGCCGGGATACCATAATAAGTGAGGTCATACGCCATGCCGCAATACACCAGCCAGTTTGCATCATTGAGTGCCTGCCAGAATAAACGACCGGGAGAACTGCTGGTGGCCTGCGGATGATTTTTCAGTGTGGGGTTCAGGGCTGCATACTTTAACAGAGTGCGGCTGACCAGTTGTGCATATTTCCTTTCACCAGTCAGGTTATATAATATACCGGCGTTAAACAGCAGGGTATAATTGTACTTATGTTTATCATGGGTATAACCTCCGGCCGGATCCTTTGGAACCGGAACATCGATTTCCTTCAGGAGCCATTGGTCTACTTCCTGTTTGATATCAAGATAAGACCGGCTCAGCAAAGGATATTTCAGCAAATCCTTTTTCACCAGGGCCGCTTCCGCCTTTGTAAAAAAAGTAACCGGGTGCTGGGCTTCGACCAGTAAAGGGAAGCCAAAGAATAGCAGGCAAAACGTTTTCAGCAATCGCATGTAATTATTCTATTGAAAGATCCGCTAACAAATCAGTCCTAAACAAAATAAGTTCCGCCATTAATCTCCACACTTTCCCCGTTAATAAAAGAAGAAGCAGGCCCGGCCAGGTAACAAACCAGGTCGGCTACTTCACCGGCTTCCCCTTCCCGTCGCAAAGGTGTGGCCGCTGCTACATTGGTTCTGACTTCCGGCTTGGTAAACGTATTATGAAAAGTGGTATTAATCATACCTGGCGAAACACAATTCACCCGGATCCCTTTGGGACCGAGTTCTTTGGCCAATCCACGGGTCATCGTTAGTACACCCCCTTTAGCGGTGGCATAAGCCAATGCTCCAAATCCTCCGCCATCCCGCGCTGCCTGAGAAGAAAAATTGACAATGGTTCCGCCGGCTGTCATATGAGGCACGACGGCCCTGGTTGTCAGGAAAGCGGTCTTCAGGTTTACATCAATCACCGCGTCCCAGAAGTTTTCATCCAGGTCGGCCAGTACTTTGCGGCCCATCAACCCGCCGGCTACATTTACCAGGATATGAATGGTATCGCCAAAGGCAGCCACACAGGCAGCCACTACCTGTTGCACATCGGCGGCTTTCGTCATATCCCCGTAGACGATGATCGCTTCTCCACCAGCCTCATTAATTTGTTTTAGGGTTTCATCTGCGAGTTCCTTGTTGCCAAAATAGTTGACACATACCCGTGCACCACCTGCGGCCAGTTTTAAACAAACCTGTCGTCCGATATCTCTTGAACCGCCGGTGACAATAGCAACCTTACCTGAAAATTGACTCATACAATTTATTTTAATCACTTATAATTAAAGAAGCAGTACCAGATTAAAAACGAGCACGGCAAAGAAGCATACCTGATTTCATATGGCTGTTTCGGCTTGCCGGTTTGAATTCGATGGTAATATTAAGTGGAATAATCAGGCGGGCTTTTTTTTACTTATTAGAATATTTTTAATTTAAAGTATATTTTTTAAATTAAATAAGATTTAAAACGCTTTTATTATATAATTTCTAAATAAAGAAGACCGAGAACGTTACCGGCAACGCTGCCGGGATTTTCGTAAACTTCTTCTTCATAGCTTTAATCCCTGATCCCTGAACGATATGAATAAGCCTGCCACGATTAAAGACATTGCCAAACAACTGAACATTTCCATCTCCACTGTATCCAGGGCCATCCGCAACGCCGCTGATGTAAACCCGGAAACCAAGAGAGCAGTGATGGCATTGGCGGAGGAACTGGATTACCAGCCCAACCGGCTTGCCCTGAGTCTGAAACAAAAACAAACCCATAATATCGGGGTATTGGTACCCAACCTGGATTATGTGCTCTCCACCATGGTAAAAGGCATTGATGAAGTAGCCCTAGAAGCCGGTTATACCGTAATGGTTTGCCAGAGTAATGAATCCTTTGGTCGTGAAATTGTAAACACCCGTCGTTTACTGGACAGCCTGGTGGACGGATTTATCATTTCCGTTTCCAGTGAAACCAAGGTCTTTGACCATTTTAAAAAAATTCTGGACAAAAAAATGCCCGTAGTGGTCTTTGACCGGGTAACTCCTTTCCTGCAGGCACCGGGGGTACGGATTGATAATGAAGATGGCGGTTTCCAGGCCACGGAACATTTAATTGAACAGGGATATAAACGAATTGCCATACTGGCCGGACCCAAAAACCTTCAGATCAGTAACCAGCGGCTGGATGGCTACCTCAAGAGTTTAAAAAAACACAAGATCAAACCCGATAAAGAACTGATCATTTACTGTGATTTCAACCAGGATTATGCCTATCTCGCCACCAAGGAATTACTGGCCATGAAGAAAAGACCAGATGCCATTTTCACCATCAGCGACCGGATGGCCATTGGCGCCATGCTGGCCATCAAAGAAAAGGGATTAAAAATGCCGCAGGATATCGGCTTAGTCGGTTTTAATAACGAACCGGTGACCAGCCTGGTTACCCCGGGTATTTCGAGCGTGGACCAGCCGGCCTTTGAATTGGGAAAAATTGCCGCAAAACTTTTTATAGAAAAAATGCACCGCGATACGGACATGAGCCAGGTAGAGGAAGTATTGAAACCCAAACTGATCATCCGCGAATCGTCTCTTCGCATCCTTCCTAAAGGCGGGCGTTTTAAATAATACCACTATGTACAGATACATTTTATTACCAGTTGTCATACTAACCTCCATATTATCTTCGGCTACCACCATTTCAGTCAGGAACAGTACTGAATTACACGAAGCCGCCAAAAAAGCACACCCCGGCGATACTATACTCCTTAAAAACGGCAACTGGAATGATGCAGAGCTAAACCTCCAATGTGAGGGAACTGCTGAAAACCCTGTGGTATTCCTGGCAGAAACGGCCGGCAAAGTTCTGATCACCGGTAAATCAAGACTCGCCATAGGCGGAAGCTATATAATAGTGGATGGACTATTTTTCACCAATGGATTTGCCGGTAAAGAAGCTGTTATCACTTTCAGAAGCAACAAAGATCAGCTTGCCCGTAATTGCCGGGTCACTAATTGTGTGATCGATGGATTTAACAATCCCGGCCGGATGGAAGAAAATTACTGGATCGCCTTTTACGGAAAAAATAACCGGCTGGACCATTGCAGCTTCCGCAACAAACTCAATCTCGGTGTGTTGCTGGCTGTAATATTGGAGGACGAACGCAGCCGGGAAAATTTCCATTCCATTGATCATAATTATTTCGGAAGACGTATACCGCTGGCTTCCAATGGCGGGGAAATGATCCGGGTGGGCGTATCCCAGCATTGTGAATTCAATTCAACAACAAAAATCACGGAGAATTTCTTTGAACAATGCGATGGGGAAACAGAAATCGTATCCATCAAATCCGGCAGGAATGAAGTAACCAATAATATATTCCGCGAATGCCAGGGTTCGGTCGTGCTGCGTCATGGCAACTACAATATTGTTTCCGGCAATTATTTCCTGGGCAATAATAAACCCGGCAGCGGGGGCGTCCGTGTGATCAACAAAGGTCAACAGGTGCTGAATAATATTTTTTACCAGTGCCGGGGCACCGATTTCCGTTCGCCACTGGCCGTGATGAACGGAATTCCTAATTCTCCCGCACACCGGTATGTACAGGTAACTGACGCTTTAATCAGCGGAAATACTTTTTTCGAATGTAGCCCGGCCACTTTCTGCGAAGGCAGTGATGCAGAGCGGACATTGCCGCCGGATAAAGTAACAGTGAGCAATAATAATTTTTATAATACAAAGGACAGCGTGATCTATAAGAGTTACGACCGGATGGATGGCATACTATTCAGCAACAACCTGGTCACACTTAAATCCCGTCAGTTATTGCCGGGTGGATTTACAAAGGGGAAAGATGCACCCGCCAAAAAAGCAATCAGCATGATCAGCCAGGTGGAAAAGAAAACCCGGCTGGCCGCTGGTGCCGGCTGGTATAATAAAAATAACAGCCAACCTGCCATCAGTTGGAAACAGGTTAACTGCCCGGACCTGCTAAGCTTAACAAAGGCACTGGCCTCCCGGGAGCCGGTAGCCATACTTCTGACCGGTAAAGACTACAAAACGGATCAACCATTACTGATAACCAAACAAGTCCGGATCAGCACTGGAACTGCTTTTACCGCATTCAGCTCCTCCCCGATTGAAAGCCTTTTTATAGTAGAGGGAAAAGGACAACTGCAGTTAGATAAACTAAGGCTGGATGCATCGGGCCTGCAGGTTTCATCTTTTATTTCCAGCAGCAAAAATGCGCCTTCTCATCATTTTACGCTTCAGCTCACGAATAGCCAGATCAAAAACCTGGGAAAGCAATTCCCGGCGGTCAGCCTCATTTTTGCCAATAAGAGCATGGTGGCCGACAGTATCATAATCCGCCATTGCACTTTTACAGATTTTAATGCCGGATTGTTACATATGACCGAGGAAAAAGACAATAAGGGATATTATAACGCGGAAAAAATCGTGATCAATAACAACAGCATCACTAACCTGCAGGGCTTACTACTGGCCATCTACCGTGGGGGTAATGATGAAAGCACGATGGGGCCGGATCTAATGTTCACTGATAACCGGATTGCAGAATGCAACAGTGGAACGAATGAAATCCTGTTCAGTCTTTATGGCGTACAAAAATCTTTATTCAAAAACAACCGGTTCTTCAACTGTAATAATGGTAAAACCCTGATCCAATACGAAGATGTGGTCAGGGCATTCCACTTATTGAAAAACAATCTTCTTATTGGATCAGGGAGCATCCGGAAAAATGATTTCGTCAGTATAGAAAACAGGTAAGCTTAATCAAACGTTGACCTGAATACCGGGAAAACATACAGCAGTGCCAGGTAATATTTATGCCGGGTTCTAACTACCCCTTGTTATTGCTTCATTTATTCTGCCTGTAACTTATCCAGTACCGGAGTCTCCGTTGTACGTAATTGATTTTGCCCTGGCTTAAGTAATTCCAATACCTGTATCTCATTTTTCCCGGACTTCAACCACTCTGCAGGTACATAAATGGTTTGTTGTGGCCCGATACTCCAATAACGCCCCAGGTGGTGTCCATTGATCCACACGCTTCCCTTTCCCCAAAGGCTCAGATCAAGATAAGTATCCCCTTTTTTGTCAACAATGAATGAACCATACTTGACCACCGGCATATCCGCAGCCACCCGTTTATTGGCAATGGCAGACTTACCTGGTTGCTCAAAGGGCAGCTTATACATTTTCCAGTTCTTCAGTTCCTTGCCGGCAAACGAAACGGACTCGGTAATGCCCTTTTTATTTTCCAGCAGGTAAGGGCCAAAATTGATCCGCCCCAGGTTCTCAACCAATATATCCAGCCGCACTTTTCCAGTGGGCAATGCAAGTTCCATGCTGTCCTGATTCAGGCGCCTGTCCAGTACTCCCGCTCTTTTCCCGTTCACAAATACAATTCCATAATCCCTGAGTTCCCTGATCTTCAGCAGGGCGGTTTGCCCACCGTTGAGTTCAGTGCGGTAAAGCACAAAACCATAAGCCTGCTTAAGTTCTTCAAAGGTCAGTGGATTCTCACTGACCACAGCGGTCTTCAACAGATCAAAAACTGCTGTTTGTTTTGTAAAATGGATGGATGAAATACGGATCACGGGTTTTTTAGGTGCCGCCGCAGGTAAAGGCTGTCCACCCGGAGAATACTTTTGTATCACTTCGCGGAACTTCATGAATTTTTCAGTCGTGTTGCCGGCTTCATCCAGCGGTGCATCGTAATCATAGCTGCTGATCTGAGGTTCAAAGGGACTTTTATCGTTGTAATTGGCCCCATTCATGTAATCCCTTGTAGTACCTCCGTGAAACATATACATATTAATGGAAACCCCGGCGGCCAACACACTATCCAATGCGGGCAGGTATTTCTCCACCGGCACTGTATGGTGCTTTGTACCCCACCAGTCGAACCAGGCCGGATACCATTCAGCAATAAAGAAAGGTCCCTTCCCATTATGGTATTTCCGAACCAATGCTTTTACTTCTGCAGGTTTATCCAGACCGTTTACTGCCGGTAACAAACCGGGCAGATGACCATCCTTGATGGTCCCCGCCGGATCGCAGGTATACAGCAGCCCATCGAAGCCTGCTTCGATGAACATCTTGCGGTTCAGTTCCATGTAGTCTTTATCATTGCTGTAAAAGCCATATTCATTTTCCACCTGTACCATCAGGATATTTCCGCCATGATTGATCTGCAGTGGCGCCAGTTGCTTTCCGGCCTCCATGATATAATCCCGGTATTCTTTCAGGTAGGTAGCCTCTTTACTACGCACCACCAATCCTTTTTCATTCTGCAACCAATAAGGGTACCCTCCAAACTCCCATTCGGCACATACATATGGACTCGGACGAAGGATCACCCAAAGTCCTTCCTCCCAGGCAGTTTTTACAAAAGCAGCAATATCATTATTCCCTGCAAAATCAAACTTTCCTTTTTGGGGTTCATGCAGGTTCCAGAATACATAAGTTCCAATTGTGTTTATACCCATTGCCTTTGCCTGCTTCATACGGTCACGCCAGGCTTCCCTCGGCACCCGTGGGTAATGAAGTTCGGCTGAAATGATCTGAAAGGGTTTTCCGTCCAGCAGGAATACAGAGTCGCCCAGGGCAAATGTGTGTACGGGCTGTTTGATACTGGCCTGAGCAGACATCACAACACTTAGCAAAAAGGCGGAGACTAAAAACAGGGTCTCCCTGTAGCGGGTCTGCAAGGATTTTTTTATCATTAGTAAAAGTATAAAATTAACGGTGTCATATTTTTAATACACACTGAACTGTTTCGGGATTCCGGGATGCTGATTCATCCTGACGGTCAGTGATCCAGTTTTACTATCGTACCAGAATTTCCGGACAAGATCCAGTTCAGCATTCTTCCATTTCTCCCCCGATTTCTTCCAGAGCATCAGGGTGATGCACAATGCAGTACGGTCTTGACCGGCACGGGTCATCCGGCTGGCATTGATGACCACGGAATGGGCCGCTTCGGGATGTATCCCATCTGCTTCAGCTGTATATAATTTATCCCACCCTGTGACTGTAACCATGGCCAGTTGGTAAATACCATTATCAATAATCTGAACATTCTTTCCCTTTACATTCCTTTTTTCGACTCTCAGCTTCCCATTGAATACCGGCAGGGCGTAATGGCCCAAGCGCATTTCCAATACTGTATCCGCACTGATCCTGTCCACCCGCAATATCCCATCCGGGAGCGGGATATCGGCCAGTTGCAACCTGATGCCGGGCTGCGTTTCTACCGTGGCATCCCGGTAATAAACACCCTCTTCAAATTTTTTAAAAGTATATAAACGCAGGGGCTCCCATTCACTTTTTTTATTTCTGAAAATATAATTCATGGCAATCACACCAGCTGCACTGTCGGACTGCCAGGGAAAGGCACTATTATAGGAAAGCCGGTTATAATTCTCACTGGCCCGGAAGGATTCACTGGCCCCGATTGCTTTTACATTGCACCAGGCCCTGATCTCAGCCGCACCAATATTGGGGTAATCAGTGATCAGTATATGGGAACTGTCCTGGTACTTGTTATATACATGTCCTTTCTTCAATTCCTTTTCCCAGGGTCCTTCATTTTCCCTGGCTGACCAGAATGGGTTTGATTCAGGCAGCAATAAAGAAACAAAGGCCTTCCCCATCCAGAATACACTGCCCCGGCAACTGTAGGTCTGGACAGCAGGTTCAAAAGCCCCATAAAAACCAAGGGTGGGTACATTGTCTTTCAGGAAATCGGGATGCTGCAAAAACTGCAGCAATACACCGGATGAGATCCTTCGCATCCAGCCATAATTGGTGGCCGGATCATTCTCCAGTCCCGCCAATGCCAGGGGTGCCACTGAACCAATCCGGTAGGTCATACTCCGTCCCCACATCACCATTTTCCCATCACGTCCAAAGAGATAAGGATAATTATTTTTTACTTCACTGAAATTGGCCATGAATTTCTTCGCGTATTCCGGGTAATATTTTTTCCCGAAATATTCCGCCCATACCGGCCCATACATCTGGAAGGCCCACATACTGTAATAATCATAGGCCGGGTTATCATTGTACCAGCCATTGCCCCGGTATTGTCCAAGGGATTTATCGAGGTATTCCAGCAGGAGCTTTTCATTTACTGCATATCCATGTGCTTTAAAAAAACTCAGCACAAAAATGTTGAAGAACTTCCAGTTGGAAGGCACGGTCTTTCCATCCCCATAACTCAGCATGGTTGCCGCCAATGCATCCTTCTGTTCTTTTGTCAATGGGTCAAACAGCAGCTCCGGAATATAAAACATGGATACAGACAGCGCGCCAAATTCCACCAGGATCTGGTTGGGTCCACCACCCGTTGCCTGTGGTTTAATATAGGTGGGGCTGGCCGGGTCAATAAGTTTAAGTATATGATGCCGGTAATAACCGGCCAGTTTAATATGATTGATCTCAAGCTCCGGTTCTTCTTTCAATAAAGGTGCCGCTAAAAACAAGGTCCGGCAAAGTCCTTCCAGTTTCTCCGTTGGTACCTGGCTCTCCGTGCGCGGATAGGATTTCCCGGGTTGTTTGGGAAATTGCATGGGATCATCCATCTTTTTTATATAACTGAAGGCGCCTTGCAACAGGTATAAAGCCGCGTCTTTCCAGTGTTGCCGGGTGACACCGGTAAAAGGGCTTTTTGCCAGGTCCGGATTATTCACCCTGAAGACCGTATGCCCGTCTATTACCTGTGAAAATTCTGGTGAGAATACCTGCTGCCCCATAACAGGCCCAACTGACAAAATGCAGCTCACTAAATAAACAACCCATATCTTTTTTCTGTTTCCCATACCATTTCTCATTTTCATTTCTCTACTCCCTATTCTCTATTATCTATTCTCTATTCTCTATTTCCCACTCTCCCCCTGATACACCCTTAAATAATCCACTTCTACCCGCTGTGGAAAAACCGTACCCGACGGATCCCCGCCATTATCTCCTCCGATGGCCAGGTTAACCAGCATATAATGTGGCTGTCTGAATGGATTAAAACCGGTACCATCCATGTTTACCAAAGCATCCAACGGGACTTTATTCAGCAATTGTTCATCACAGGATAAAGCGATGTACTCGTGTGTCCAATCCATCCGCCACACATGGAATTGTTCCGCCCATGTTGCGGCACCCAGTGAGTCGGTGGAAAATCTGTTACTGAACCAGAGTGCTTTCTTATCTGTACCCAGGCAGGCGATATTGGCCAGCAATTTTCCCCGGTAATATTCCATGATATCAATCTCCCCGTTTGCCGGCCAGGGCTTTTCCACTCCGAGTGTCCACCAGGCCGGCCACAAACCCGGACTTATACCAATTCTTGCCCGCATTTCAAACCGCCCGTATAACCAGCTTTGTTTACCGCGGGTCAGTATACAGGAAGAAGTGTATTCAATCAGTTCCCTGCTTTTTCTCCAGTTCAGGCTGCCTTGTTCATATCCCGGATTTGGCTTCGCTTCTTTCCGTGCTTCTATCACCAGTTGGCCATTGCTGCAGGCTGCATTTTCTGGCTGGTACCACTGCAGTTCATTATTACGCACAAACCCATACTCATACTTCCAGTTTACAGTATCCGGCCGTCCCGTATAATTAAATTCTTCTGACCATACCAATCTGTAACCACTGGTATCGGGATTGCTATTAACCTGTTTAACCGCTGCCGCTGCCGGTGGCTTACAGGAAGCAAACACCGGCAGGGTCAGCAGTAATATGATAAATTGGTTTTTCAACAGGTTAATTACTTATCTATTAAACGGATGATATAACTATATGAATAATTTTTTGCACGCAGACGGTATTGATCATGCGGCAGGGCGCCCCAGCTGTCGTCTCCCCCCACTCCACGTTGCAGCAGATCTATATTCAGGTATACGTTTTTATCGGGACGCAGGTCCGATGGATGTTGCTGTTTCTTGGTCATACCCGGATCCATACTTTCAGTGGAATAATTCAAGGCACTGAAACAAACCGGCTGTACCCCTTCAAAATATACTCCCCGGCCTGATTTATTGGTCAATGACAACCAGCGTACATCTGTTTTATATCCATTTTCCTGTGGCCGGATATAGCTGGCAGTAAACTGATCTTTTACAAGACCTGCATATGATCCGATAAAGGATGCCGTATTCCTGTCCGTATAATTTTCCCAGGGACCCCTGCCATAATATTGCAGGCTGTCAAACTCCGGTGCCAGCTGGGTACGCATACCAAAACGGGGCATTTCAGGCAGATCCCGACCATTCAGATCAATGGAAGCGGTTACTTTTATTGCCCCGTCATTCATGATCAGGTATTCAATGGTATACGGCACAGCGATACCCGTCAATTCACACTCCACTTTTATCGGCAATCCGGCAGCTGTTTGTTCACCAGCTGTAACCGATTTCACTTTCCTGCCCTGATGAGCGGATCTCCAGATCCCCAACTGTGCCGGCATCCCGCTTCCAAAATCATTATCCGTCGGGGCTCTCCAGAAATAAGGTTCGGGGGACCGGAGTGGCTGCACCAGGTTTTTACTCCTGTAAAAACGGAAATTTCCGGCTTTCAGATCAAACTCTCCGGAAATATCACCGGACCTGAAGCTGATCTTATCATCGGCTTTTGTTAATGTAAGAGTTCCTGTATTTGTTAATGCTGAACCGGCAAAGAAATCACCACCCAGTTTGAACTGTTCGCGGGCCAGTTCATGACCAGCCGGAATCATTTCTGTAGCCAATACTGTAACTGCATAAACATTGATATAATATTCTGCTTTGCCTGCTACTTTATCTGCAGGAATAGCCAGGGCGATATCCTGCTGCTGACCTGCAGCCAGGTTAACTACTAACTTCTCCCTGTAAATTTCGTCCCCGTTTTTGACCAATGTCCAGTAAAAGCTAAACTTATCCGTGGAAGAGAATGCAAAATTATTCTTCACTGTGACGAGGCCCTTCTTTATATCTTTTGCATAGAATTTAATATCCTGGTATACTTTTTTTACTTCAAATAAACCCGGGTGTGGGGTGCGGTTGGCCGCGATCAGGCCATTTGCACAGAAATTTTCATCATTCAGGTAATTATAACTGCCCAGGTCGCCGCCATAGCCCCAGTATACATTCCCGCTCTTATCCGTTTGCTTAAATCCCTGGTCCACCCAGTCCCAGATAAACCCGCCCTGCATTTTCGGATCTGTTTCCATGATATCAAAATATTCCTGGAAATTTCCATTGCTGTTGCCCATGGCATGGGAGTATTCGCACATGATATAAGGCCTGGTCTTTGTTTTGTCCTCCGCATAGGCTTTCATTGAGCGGATCCGGGGATACATGGGGCATACGATATCCGTGTTCCAGTCTTCACCGGCCTGTTCAAACTGTACGGGACGTGTATTGTCCCTTTCTTTGATCCATTTATAATCATCATGGAAAACCGGACCATTCCCGCATTCATTTCCAAGTGACCAGATAATCACCGACGGATGATTCTTGTCCCGCTCCACCATACGCCTGTGCCTGTCGAGATGAGCAGGTGCCCAGGCCGGGACATAGGCCACATGACCTTCCTGAGCAAACCGCGGGTTATTACCCGAACCCATTCCATGGCTTTCTATATTGGCTTCATCCACCAGGTAGATCCCGTATTCATCACAGAGTTTATACCACATGGGATCATTGGGATAATGACAGGTACGTACCGCATTAATATTAAACTGCTTCATCAGCTGAATATCCTTTTTCATCAATGCCAGCGTTGGTACATGCCCGAGCACATCGTCATGCTCATGCCGGTTCACCCCGTGTACCATCACCCGTACACCATTCACCAGTAATTGTGCATTCTTAATCTCCACCTGCCGGAAACCTATCCGGGTACCGGTCTGTGTTACCAGTTTGCCGGATTCATCCTTTAACGCTATAATACACTGATAGAGTTCAGGTGTTTCAGCACTCCATTTACGGGGATTGGGGACATTGCCGCTGAAACTGACTACCTGTATGCTGTCCGGCCCTTTGACAAATTCCTTTTGTTGTCTGAACACTTCTTTACCATCCGATCCCAGTATCGTAATTTCCACTGAACCTTTCTTTTGTATACTGCCTTTAAAGGAGCGAAGGCTTACATCCCCGCTGAATACACCATCTTTATATTGGGCATCCAGGCCTGACTTCAGGAAAAAATCCCAGATAGTAAGTTTAGGCATGGCATATAAAAACACATCACGTTCAATCCCGCTGATGCGCCAGAAATCCTGGTCTTCCAGGTAACTGCCGTCATGCCAGCGAAGCACCTGGACAGCCAGCAGGTTCTTACCCGGACGAAGGAAGGATGTAATATTAAATTCCGCGGCAGTTTTAGAGGCCTTGGTCATTCCCACTTTCTGTCCGTTCACATATATAAAGGCACAACCGGTTATTGAACCAAAATGCAAAATGATCTCTTTGCCATTCATACCTGCAGGCACAGTAAATTCCTTACGGTATGTGCCCACCGGGTTATCTTCTCCCACAAAAGGAGGATTCTTGGGAAAAGGATAAGTGATATTGGTATAGATCGGAACCCCGAATCCTTCTATTTCCCAGTTGGAGGGCACCCTGATGTCTTTCCATTGACTGGTATTCAGGTCAGAGCGGTAAAAGTCTTTTATCCGGTCAGCCATTTTAGCGGTAAAGGTGAATTTCCAGGTACCGTTCAATGATTGATAATACGGGGAACGGGTAAAATCATCTTTAATAGCGGCGGCCCTGTCGCCATATAACATAAAGGAAGCATGCGGGGCTTCTTTGTTCAGTTCATAAAAAAGCGGGTTTTCCCAGTCATTCGCCGGTGTTTGTGCCAACAGGCAGGAAGCACTGCAAAGGCTGATAATAAAGATTACAAAATATCTTCCAATCATAATGTTCTTTTTGCTGTTAAGTAATGTTTTAAAAATCCCCGTTGTGGAAACAACCGGGCTTTATGCTTATGCTTGCTATACGACAACTGCAGACTTAACCGCTAACCGGTTTATCGTCTGACTAAATTTAAATCAGTTTCTCAAATGGTCAATCAGGCATGGGCCTGGCTCATTTTTTTCATCATTGCCGTTCCATCTTCCACGGACGCTATATAGTAACTCAGCGACAGGCCTGTGGCTTTTTTATAAGCTGGGCCCAGGGCATCCACCAGTTCTTCAACTGACTCTTCCTTAATTATATTAATAGTACAACCGCCAAAGCCACCACCCATCATCCGGGCTCCCAATACGGCGGGAATTCCTTTTACATAATCCACCAGGAAATCCAGTTCGGCGCAACTGACTTCATACTTTTTACTCAGTCCTTCGTGGGTTTCAAACATTCTCTTCCCGAGGGATTCTATATCCCCCCTTTTAAGATCCCTGCAGGCTTGCAGCAACCGGTGATTTTCATCCACTACATAACGGCAACGCTGATAGATCAGCGGATCCCGTGGCAACACGAATTGCTCCAGCATGTTGCCCGTTACATCCCGGAGTGCCTGTACAAATTCAATATGTTCCTTCACCCATTCCACGCCCTGTTCACATTCCTTCCGCCTCGTATTATAAGCCGACGCGGACAGCCGATGGTTAACATTCGTATTTAAGAGTACTATTTTATATCCTTTCAGGTCCAGTGGTACATATTCATAAAACAGGTTACGGCAATCCAGGCTGATCACATGATCCTTTTTCCCGAATAAGGATGTGAACATATCCATCACCCCGCATTTCACCCCGGCAAATTCATGTTCCGCATGCTGGGCAATATGTACCATTTCCGCTTTCGTAAGATGCAGGTCAAAGAGTTCATTTAAGGCAAACAGGGTGGCACATTCCACAGCAGCGGAAGAAGAAAGCCCGGCCCCGATTGGTATATCCCCGGCAAGCAGGAGATTAAACCCGCTGATCTCTATCCCGGATTTTTGTAACTGGTCAGCCACCCCCAGGATATAGTTCGGCCAGTGAACTGTTGTTGGTGCCAGGGAAGTTAATGAAGTCTCAAAGTGCTGATCAAATTCCTGTGCGAATAAACTGACCTTTTTATCTTCTCTTCGGGTAATGGCCACCCAGGCCGCTTTATCAATGGCCGCGGGCAGCACAAATCCGTCATTGTAATCGGTATGTTCACCGATAAGATTTACCCGTCCGGGTGAACGAACCACCAGTGGTTCTGTGGATGAACCGAACAGTTCAGTAAACCGGGCAACCATGCTGTTCTCATTCAGTTTCATAGCTGAACTATTTCCGCTCCAGGTAGCGGTATCTTTCACAGGCAGCCAGCAGAAAAGCACCCACTCCGAAATTGTAAGTCGAGTGCTGATCCACTACCTGTCCGGGTATTGCTCTTTCCCCGATGGGCTGCACATATCCAATTTTCCCTTCGGGCTGAAGCGCCACAGTGAGGAGATAATTCCATCCCTTTTCTGCAACGGGGAGGAATGTTTTTTTATCGAGGTACCCGTTGTTGATACCCCATAAATAACCATAGGTAAAAAAAGCCGTGCCGCTGGTTTCATAGCCAGGTGCCTGTGCCGTATCCATTAAACTGCGTGTCCAGAAACCGCCTGGCTGCTGGTAATTTTTTAATGTGGAGGCCATGCCCTTATACACTTTTATATACTGATCCCTGTATGGATCATTTGATGGCAGGTCCTGCAACACTTTAGCCAGACCGGCAAACACCCATCCATTTCCACGGGCCCAGAAATCTTTTTTCCCGCCAGCCGTCTGGTGTTTTGGCCATACATATTTCGCGTCCCGGTAAAATATCCTTTCCGTACTGTCGTACATGATACTGCAGGCATAGGAAAAATAACTGTGCAGTTTCTCCAGGTAAATTTTTTCGCCGGTCAGATTGTACATTTTTACCATAACAGGCATGACCATGTATAATCCATCGGCCCACCACCAGTAATCATTATTACTGGTGCGCACTTCATAGCCCATTACTTCCTTTGCCCTGGCCACCTTATAGTCTGCCGGCGCCAGGTTATATAAATCAATATAAGTCTGGAAACAGATCTGCCAGTCGCCAAACAATACATACTCCGGCTTCTCCCCATAGCTGTATTTCCATTCAGCGGGGTTGGCAGCTGTTGCTCCCTTCCACTCATTCTTTATGGCCCATTCTTCTGAATACTTTTTATAGCCTTCATTTCCGGTCAGCTTATATACTTCCATGTTCCCGGTATGATAGGCGGCATTGTCCCAGAAAGGACGGCCCTGATCCGGGTTGGTGGTTTGCCAGTAACTGTTTACTTTATGTATCACGGACAAAACATCCGCTTTTGTTTCCTTTGCAGTCACGAATACACGATTACTGCTGCAGGAGATGAGGGCCACTGATAAAAACAGTACTGGGGTAATATGATTTTTCCTGGTTTGCATTGTTAAAATCCGCATTCAAGCACTTTTACTAAAGTGGGCATCGCTTTCACCACGCCCTCCGCATCAGCCTGGGTCACCGGTTGTACAAAAAGGTGAAGCCGGCCTGATTCTTTCCACAGATCGGTGTCAAAGGAAGGTTCCCAGGCACCGGTATTGTAATTACTGAGATCGGTCAGAGTCCATTTAATTTTTTTCTTCAACCGGGCTGTTGCCATGGACACTTTATTCCCCCTTTCTTCATCACGGAATATCAGGGCCAGCACCGTCCGGTTTCCTTTTTTCCAGCCAATCACCTGTGGCCTGGAAATGGGTATCTTTTTAGTTCCGGCCCCGCTCAGGGAGAAAGCAGTTTTCCGGAAACCAAGGTCATTACTGATCCACTTGTTCCGGACCTGGTAAACCAGGTGATACTGGGGTATTCCACCCTTCCCTTTCCAGTAACTGGCGATAAAGGGCCGGCCCTGTTCATCGGCAAACATGGATGTCTGGTTGATCAGTTCACTTTGCCGGGGGATCTGTACAATCACTTCAGCAGTGGACTGTGTAACCGGCAATTTGTATTTTATCCCGGTGCTGTTTTCCCAGTTCAGTCCGCCGTCTTTTGATACCGCATAACATAAATCATGGTTGCTGGCCACATCCGGACTTTCACGCCACACCCATGAAAGATGTATCGCTCCTTTAGCGTCCACACAGGCCTGCCAGTAAGCATTCCGGCTGCCTTCCCCATCGATCAGGTTATCCTGAAGACGGCTCCAGATCTTTGTCTTTATGTTGTATTTATTTATTACCAGGTTACCATTGCCGGAACCACCATCGCGGTAGAGAAATAGCAGGCCCCCATCCGGCACCCGGTAAAATTCGGGATAAGATAGTTTAGCCTCATTCCTACCAGTCATTGGCATTTCATCGGATAGTTCCAGGGAGTAAGGCTGTATACTCCGGCAGTACCGGAGTTTTGAACCGTGATGATCCCAGGCCATATGTAAATAGCCTTCGCCATCCAGTACAATGCTGATGCTGTTGTGTGCATCTGCGATATTTCCCCTGAATCGGGTTTTTTTCAACTCCCAGCCAGGCTGGCCAAGTATTCGCTTACCCAGAACTACAAATCCTTCTGCATCATAATAACTGATAAACTGGGTGCCGTTGAAACTGGTGAGTGAGTTCTTACGGAAAACGACTGTATTTATTGAATTACCGGACCAGGCTTCACCTGCACCGGTTTCATTTATATGCGGCAGGTTACCCTTCTGTGGAAAACCTGTTAGAGAACAGGTAAACAAAAAAAATAGTATCGGGATCCGTTTAAATAACACAATAGGGATGTATATATGCCTTACAAAAAGAGGGAGAACTTAGTGCCAGCATAAAATTACCGGTTTTTTAAATGAAGGCCGGAATTCCCGATCTCCGGCCTTCTGTTGCCAAAACTACTGCTTATGCTACTTAATAACCGGTATTCTGTGTCAGGATCGCATCCTTATTCAGGTTGATTTCTGACAGCGGAATAGGTAATAATAAATTCTTGGTACTTAATCCAAGCACAGGATTGATGGTTTGCGTATTATAGGCGGTGGTCCTGGTCACCAGTTTACCGGTACGCATCAGTGTCATCCTGCGGTTTTCTTCTGCCAGCAGTTCACGGGCTCTTTCATCCAGGATGAAATCAAGTGTGATCTGGCCGGCTGATACCGGGCTGGCATTTGCCCTGGCCCTGAGGATATTGATGGTAGTGGCGGCCCCACTGGTATTGCTCTGGTTTAACTGGGCTTCTGCTTTCAGGAGATAAGTTTCTCCCAGGCGCATCAGGATAAAATCCTTGATCATAGCGAAACCGAATTCATCATTGGGGTTGAACTCATACCATTTGGTGGTATGCGGACAGATTTTGAATACGGTATCAGCACCGGTATAAGGAACCGGTTGTCCGTAATTGGCATTACCGGGTGTATTGTAATAAAACTTACGGCGCAGGTTATACTGTGAATTGCGCATATCGTTTGTCTCATACAGGTCATAGATCACCCAGTTGGTCAGGCGCATACGGGCTATACCACGTCCGCCCAGTGAGTCACAGAGTTTCATACCGGAAATCTGGTAGTATGCTGCACCCCAGTTACGGCGTTGCTGCGGGTTATTAGTAATACCACCAGGCACCGTAGTTGGATTTTCCTGTTCCATTACCCAGATGGCTTCTTTATTTCCCTGGGCACGGCGTTGGTTGCCATACCAGAACATATCATTAAAGGGATCACCGGGCTGTGTGGCCTTAATGCCATAACGGGTAGTGGTCAACGCAAACTTGCCACTGTTGATGATCGCATCACACTGTGCCTCTGCCAGTGCTGGTTTGCCCGCCCGGATATAGGCTTCCGCCAGTAACTGCATAGCCTGGTATTTATTGGCCCTGGCAGTTGGTTTACCATTGGCATTGGTCCTTGAACCGAAAGCACCTGGTTCAGGCAGATTAGTGGCTGCATATAGCAGGTCTTCAATGATCAGGTTATTGACACTGTCTATCGGTGCCCTTACAAAATCCGTTTTAGGTTGGGTCAGCGGTTCCTTTGAAATAGGCACGCCACCAAAACAGGTTGCCAGGATATTGTAGGCATAGGCCCTGAAGAAGCGGGCTTCCCCGTTCAGGCTTTTCTTATTGGCATCAGACATCCCGGTCAGACCCGGGTTTTCTGCATTCTTAATAATGATATTGGCATTATTGATCATGCGGTAGGCCCAGCCCCAGGTATAGGAAGCGGCGCCGTCTGTATTGATCAGCTGGTTATAATCATAATAAGGAACTTCGATACCCTGTTTCTGGCTGGGTGGTACAAAGGCGATATCCGTACCGGCATGCCATACACTGGGCCATCCCTGCGGGTCACTGTAACTGAAGAAAGTACTGAGATGATTGTATAAACCCACAGCGGAAGCTTCAAAGCCGAGTGAGTCGGTCAGGGTTACCGGGGAGTAACTGGAATACAGTTCCTCGTCCAGGTAGTTCTTTTTACAGGAGCTGAAGAGCTGCGAAAGGCCAAAGGCGAGCAGCAATATATAAATTGATTTCTTCATTGTTCTTGTTTTAATAATGAGCAATTAACGAAGGGTTACGTTTACACCAAATACCACCTGGCGGGTAATGGGATAGTTATTGGTCCAGTCACCTGAACCACGGAAAGAATAGTTGTGTTCAGGATCCCATCCGATCCATTTGGTGAATGTGTAGAGGTTGCGGCCGCTGAGGTAACAGGTCAGGCTGCCCAGTTTCATTTTGTCCAGCATCGCTTTGGAGAACGTATAGCTGAGCGAAACGTCTTTGATCCTGGTATAGCTGTTATCAGAAGCATAGCCATATCCTTTTGTATTGGTATAAGACAGGGCCGGGCGGGTATTGTTCTTATTCTCTGCAGTCCAGTAACCGGTTTCCTTGAAGATGTTCATACGTCCTGCTTCATCTGCATACGTTAAAGCCACATTGTTTTTAAGTGCCCCCTGTACAGTCTGGATGAAAACACTCAGGGTCAGGTTTTTGTAACTGAAGGTATTGGTGAATCCGCCGATCCACTTAGGAGCGGTTTGTCCAAGAATCACCCGGTCATCAGAAGTGATCTTTTTGTCACCATTGGTATCCTGGAATTTCAGGTCACCAGGTTTGGCACTGGGATCCCAGGTTGAAGCATCTTCTCCCACCTGCCATACACCTACCAGTTTGTAATCATAGATGATACCGATGGGGTGTCCCAGGTACCAGCGGTTGCCAAGGTCATCTTTTCCATCGCCATAAA
Organism: uncultured Chitinophaga sp.; assembly: GCA_964519865.1. Taxonomy (GTDB): domain Bacteria; phylum Bacteroidota; class Bacteroidia; order Chitinophagales; family Chitinophagaceae; genus JJ008. The sequence continues at coordinate 22,137 of CAZFLL010000027.1, forward strand.
GTTCCACGATACGGTTCTTGTTGGAAGAGAAATTAATGGTGGAAGCCCATTTGAAATCTTTCGTTACCACGTTCTCTGTATTGAGCACCACTTCAATTCCTTTATTACGTGTTTTGCCAAGGTTATCCCATACAAAACTGTACCCGGTGATTACCGGCAGACTTCTTCTCATCAACAGGTCTTCGGTATTGGTCAGGTAATAATCGATCGTACCATTAATCCTGTTTTTCAGCACGGTGAAGTCCACACCCAGGTTCATTGTTTTTGCGGTTTCCCAATGCAGGTTGCCATTCCCCAGGTTGTTTGCCAGTACACCGGTCAGGGCAGTCCCATTGAAGGGGAAGCGTACTGTCGCGTCAGTTGTAATGGTCTGGTAAACATTCACTGCTTCATTACCCGCTTTACCATAAGAGGCCCGGAGTTTCAGGTTATCCAGGAATTTTATATTATCCATAAAACTTTCACGGCTCAGGTTCCAGGCCACGGCAAATGAAGGGAACAGGCCATATTTATCTGTATTAGCACCCATTACTGATGCACCGTCGCGACGGGCTGTCAGGGTAAGCAGGTACTTGCCATTGTAGGTATAGTTTACCCTGGCCATTTGTGAAGCCAGGTTGTACTTGTCCCGGTAAGTGCCTGTAGACTGGGTGGCACCGGCTCCCAGGTTATAATAGGATAATTCATCATTAATGAAAGTGCTGGCGGATGAACTCATGGAAAAATACTTCCGTTGTTGCCCGCTGTATAAACCTGTGAAATCAATATGATGCAGGCCGAAATCCTTTGTATAGGTCAGGATATTCTCCACCACATAGCTATTGGTTTCTGAGCTGGATACGTTACCGGAACCGATGGTATTACCGGTATTACGGCCTTCATAATAACCATAACGGGTGGTAAAATAGGTATAGCCTGTATTGAGGCGGTATTTCAGTCCTTTCAATACACCACCGAATTTCACGTCTGCAAACACATTTCCGTTCAGGTTGCTGCTTTTATCTTCCCGGTCTGTATATAATCCGAGCATGGGGTTTTTATACAGCAATTCGGGATTCATTGGATAAATTTCATAAGCGCCATTGGCATTGCGGAGCGTGCCATAAGGACTCATTGCGGCCGCCAGGTAAAAATTGGAACGCCCGCCTCCATAATTATTATTATTAAAGAACAGGGAGGTTCCCATTGTCAGAAAGTCGGTGATATTCACATCCAGGTTGGCGCGCAGGTTAGCACGACTGTACTGGTAGCCCTGAACCGCACCCTTTTGTTTCAGGTAGTCACCGGAGATATAATATTTAGCTTCCTTATTGCCACCAGAGATACTGAGGTTATGATCCTGCATGATTCCCTGTTGAGTTACTTCATTCAGCCAGTCGGTGGTTTTGCCTGCATTATAATTCGCCACTTCATAGGCATTGGGCAGTACGGTGGGTTGGGTGGTGGTGGGATAAGTCTGTTTCCACCAGTCAGCATATTTCTGTACATATTCTGCCGGGCTCAACGGGGTCATGGTCTTCATAATATTATCGAAGCCAACATAACCGTTATAGCGGATAATGGGTTTACCAGTGGCCCCTCTTTTAGTGGTGATCAGGATCACCCCATTGGCTCCATTCACCCCGTAGATCGCTGTGGCAGATGCATCTTTTAAAATTTCTATAGATGCAATATCATTCGGGTTAATATCATTGGTTACACTACCAGTTTTACTGAAAGGCACTCCGTCCACCACAATAAAAGGACCAGTACCGCCATTCAGGGAATTCTGACCACGCACCAGTACATTGGCCGAACTACCGGGTACAGAGGAGAACTGGGTAATATTCACCCCAGCCACAGAACCTTCGATCGCATGAAGCACATTGGTTACAGGCAGTTTCTCCAGCCTTGTTTTCGGGACTGTTGATACAGAACCGGTCACATCCGACCTTTTCTTGGTACCATAACCCACCACCACTACTTCATTTAATTGCTTGTTCAGTACTTTCAGTTTTATCTGCAGGTCCGGTCCGGCACCTGCCTTCAATTCCATGGATTGGTAGCCTACACTGGATATTTCAAAAACATCCGCTTCGGTTGCTTTCAGTTTGAAAGCACCCTGGGCATCAGTTATCACGCCGGTGGCTTTGCCTTTAACAGCCACGGTGGCACCAACCACCGGTTCGCCGGTCTCGGCATCGGTTACATGACCGGTAATCGTTTTTTCCTGGGCTAAGGTGAAAAAGGGAAGAGCGAGTGCGAGAAGCAGGACTGTCAGGTTTTTTGATACAGTCCGCCGCATTCCGGAAAATGTTGCCAGATCCAGGAAACAATTCCGGAACTGCAAGCAGTTCTTTTTAGTCATATGACGGCAATTTTAGTTAGTTAATGAAGAAGGCCTGTTTGGCAGTCCTTACTTTTAGAGCATCCAAATATGAGTCTGGATTTTGCCGGCAGCGGGGGATTAATTAGTACAATAAGGGGGTAAATTCGGATTTTTTGAGAAAAACAGGGGGGTAAAACCCGTTTTTAAGTCTTTTTAATCAGTGCAGGTAAAAAAATAACCGCTTTATATTTTTTCGGTTACTCGTTATCGCGGGTAAGCTTATCGTTCAGTTTAAAACTTTTACCATGAATTTTCCGGTATTTCTCGATGTACTCGGATGGTTTCATTCCAAATGTGCGGCTGAATTGTTCCCGGAAGTATTTTATATCCTTAATTCCCACATAAAAAGCCGTTTCACTAATATTATAATCCGAATTAATAAACAATTCAGCCGCTTTACGCAAGCGTATATACCTTATAAAGGAGTTGGCACTCTGGCCGGAAATGGTTTTAATTTTCTTATATAACTTACTGTGACTCATTCCCATATCCTGTGCCAGCACCTGGATATTGAACTCATCCTTGTCGAGGTTTCGTTCCACCGAACTGATACAGGCTTCCAGGAAATCTTTGTACTCCCCGGATATATTCAGGGTGTTTTGCTGGTGGGTGATCTCATTATAAAAGTATTTCTGCAGGTTCTGCTGCTTTTTGATCAGGCTTTGAACCCGGGCCACCAGCATATCCTTTTCAAAAGGTTTGGTGATATAGTCGTCCGCCCCGGCCTCAATGCCCTTCATTTTAGATTCCTGCGAAAAACTCCCGGTGATCAGGACAAAGGGGATATGACTGAGTGCGGTGTTTTCCTTTACCAGTTTACAAAACTCAATGCCGGACATAGACTCCATCATCACATCGCTGATGATGATATCGGGCAGGAGTTCCCCCGCCCGTTTAAAAGCCTCTTCCCCGCTCCCGGCTTCATACACGATAAAATCCTGGGTAAAGACCTGGGCCAGGTAAGTCCGCATCTGCAGGTTATCATCTGTAATTAATATGGAGTGCTTTTCACTCACCACTGATTCCAGCCCGTCGGTCTGAAGTTTAAGTATCGGCATGGGCTCTTCACCAGCGATGATCTCTTCAAGTAACTCATGCTCCGGGACTGCCTCCGTTTCCAGAACAGGCCTGTCCCCAAAATGGGTATGCCCTTTTTTCAGCTCCACGATAAACCGGGTACCTTCCCCGGGCTTACTTTCGTACCAGATCAGGCCCTTGTGCTCATCCACCAATTGTTTCACCAGGTACAACCCAATACCAAACCCGGCTTTAGCCTGGGAATCCTTTTTATGCACCTGGGAAAATTTCTCAAAAAGACGACTACCCGTTTCTGGGGGTATACCCGGACCGGAATCGGCAACTTCCGCCAGTACTTTTTCCTCTTCTTCCCTGACCCGGAAACTTATATGACCATGTGCCGGGGTATATTTAAGCGCATTCGACAGCAGGTTATAAAAAACGATCTGCAGCTTCTCCCGGTCACCATACAATAAAGGCAATTGATCCGGACAGTCAAATTCATACCGGATACTTTTAGACCTGGCCTGTTGTATAAAATACGTAAAGGTCTCCTGACAAACCTGCCTGATATCCAGTTTTGCCAGTTCCAGTTTGCCGGTTTCACTTTCCGTTTTCCGGAACAATAATAACTGGTCAACCAGGCTGAGTAAACGCCTGGCATTCCGGTATACCAGTTCGATCTCCCCATTATCCGCTTTTTGCTTTCCATATAAGAGGTCCTTCAGCGGGTTAATGATCAGGGTCAGTGGTGTCCTGAACTCATGGGTGATATTGGTAAAAAAAGACTGCCGCTTTTCATTGATCTCTTTTTCCTTTTCGGCATCCAGTTCGGTCAGCTTCATTTTATATTTCAGGTGTGCCTGCTGTGACCGGTAACGCAGGTAAAGCCAGATCAGCGAGCCAACGGCCAGTATATATAAAATATAAGCCCACCAGCTCCGGTACCAGGGAGGCAGGATCACCAGTTTAAGCAGGGTTTCTTTCTCATTCCACTGCCCGTTAATATTTGTACTCTTCAGCCGTAACGTATACGATCCCTCTGCCAGGTTATTGTAGTTGATATTATTGATGTTCCCGGAATAGTTCCAGTTTTTATCCCAGCCTTCGAGAAAATAACCATACTTTATTTTTTCCGGTGAAGTATATTCCAGCGCATTAAAACTGAAATTGAATACGGCCTGGTTATAAGGCACCCGCAATTCAATGACATCCGCGTTGCCGGCAGAACGGATATACTGACTGACTTCCGAAACCGGTTTACTGTTGATCAGGATATTGGTGATAAATACGGGGGGCATATATTCCCGGGGCACAATATTTTCCGGTCTGAACAGACTGAATCCATTGATACCACCAAATACCAGTTCCCCGGTACTCAGTTGCAGTGAAGCATTATAGGTAAACTGGTTGCTTTGCAACCCATCGGTCTGGTAGTAGTTCTTAAAGATCCCGGACTTGAAATTAAACTGGGAGAGTCCGTTAAAAGTACTCATCCAGAGTTGCCCGCTGCTGTCTTCCTGGATATTCAGTACACCGTTATTGCACAATCCATCCGTTGCTGAAAAACGCTGAATCACTTTACCATTCTTACGGTCAAACAGGATCAAACCGCCCCCCTCAGTACCCAGCCAGAAATTACCGGCCCGGTCTTCATAAATGGCCCTTACGGGTTTACCGATCTGGTAAACCAGGTGTTTCTTTCTGTCACGATCTATCTTTACCAGCACATTGGAATTACCCGCCCACAAATTGCCTTCCCGGTCTTCCAGCATCGATACCATATTGGAAAAACTCCTGTCAAACGGTACAAACCGCCCTGCAGCCTGGTCATAGGTGAATAATTGTCCGTCATTGAAAGTGGATGTCCAGATTGTATGGCGGCGGTCCTCATACAACAGGGAGATAAAGCGGTTCTCATAACCGGTTTGTTCGTCGATACAGGGAAATTGCTGAAACTGCCCGGTTGATTTTGAAAACAAATTAATACCACCACCAAAAGTGGCCACCCAGACCTTTCCTTCATGATCCTCCAGCATTTTTATCACGGCATTGTGACTCAGGGATGCCACATTGCCCGGAATATGCCGGTAGTTGGTGAACAGGTTACGGCTTCGGTTCCATACGCTTAATCCTCCCCCATCGGTACCAATAAGCAGGTCTTTATCTTTTGTTTCGCAAAAAGAATAAATCGTGCTGACGGAAATGGTATTCGAACTGAACGGATCACGGGTAATAGTGGTAAACCGGCCTTTCTGTTCATCAATTACATTACACCCTCCTTTTATCGTACCGATCCACATGCGGTTCTCCCGGTCACGGAGCAGGGAGAATACCGACTCGCTCGATAATTTACCCGCACCATCTCCGGGTGCTATATAACTGAATTGCTTACTGCTGTTATTATAGATGCTGATCCCGCCCCGGTCAGTGCCGATCCAGAGATGATGCTGGTAGTCGGTACAGATACTGGTTACATTATTATCGCTCAGTTGTCCGGGTTTATCGGTAAAATGCGCGAGGTATTTATTCGCAGCCAGTGAATACTGGTATAAACCGGATTCTGCTCCCACCCAGACAGATCCGGCATTGTCTTTATACAGACAATTGGCAAAACGGACTTCCGTATTCACCGGTTTCAATACCTGTGTACCGGTATCCAGGCGAAACAAACCATGCCCGTTTACAAAAGCCCATACAATCCCGCCATCCACCACAATATCACTTACACTGAAATCAGTGATCGCTTTATTGCCCGATATGCAGGGTATTACATGGCAAACGGATTCGCCTTTTTTACGGAACAGCAGTCCATACCCGTTACTGCCAGCATACATATTCCCCGCCGCATCCGGTTTGATACTATAAAGACTGAAATTGATCTGCTCCGGCTTTGAGCCAGCCTGCCGCTTAAAATAAACCGGGGAAAACCGCTGCAGGGCTGTATTGAAGATAGCCAGCCCCTGGCCTGTTCCCACCCAGAGCTGCTGTTCATCATCCTCCTGTAAAGAATAAATATAATTATGCGGCAAAGAAGTACTGTCCCCGATCTTATTCCGGTATACCCTGAATTCCCGGCCATCATAACGATTCAGCCCGTCGTAAGTGGCAAACCAGATAAATCCCCGCTTGTCCTGGAAAATACAGCGCACTGAATTATTGGAAAGCCCGTTGGCAATACCCAGCCGGGAAACAGTAAGGGCTTCCTGTGCCACGGGGTATATAACCATGCCGGTGAGCAACAGCGTAAGACATACGGTTCTCCTTATATATTGACATCGAAAGAATCTCATGTATGGTAAACAAAAAAGGGATGAGCAATGAGTAATAAGTAGTCAGTAAAAGCAGCAAAGTAGTTAACTGGCTACTCTCCCACTAACGCCTCATACAAAATTTCAACAGGATGCTGACTTAACCTTCCTGTACCGTCTTTTACCTGGTGACGGCAGGATGTACCCGCCGCTGCAATGATTGTATCTGCTGCTGCCGCCCTGACGGCCGGGAATAATACCAGTTCACCTACTTTTTGTGAAACAGCATAATGTTCCTTTTCATACCCGAAAGCCCCGGCCATACCACAACAACCGGAAGGAATCAGGGAGGTTTTGTAATTCAGTGGTATTTCGAGACAGGTTTGCGTAAAATCCTGTGAGGAAAGCGATTTCTGGTAACAATGACCGTGAATCAGTACCTGTTTTTCTGCCGTCGTAAACGCCGTACGGTCAATCCGGCCGGCCTTATATTCCATCGAGATAAATTCCTCGATCGTAAATGCAGACCCTGATAAGTTTCTTGCGGCTTCCTTATTCTCCGGGTCAGCCAGATCAATATATTCATCCCTGAAACTGAGAATGGCCGATGGTTCAATCCCGATAAGCGGAGTCTCTGCTGAAATCAACCCGCTTAATCGCACAATATTTTTATTCGCTATTATCTTTGCTTCCTTCACCAAACCCTTTGACAAATAGGTCCGGCCACTATCTCCATGTTCAGGAATGTCCACCTCATAACCCAATGCTTCTAATAATAAAATTGCTTTCTTTCCTACTTCTGCATCATTGTAGTTTGTAAACTCATCACAAAACAAATACACTTTTCGTTGCAGCAGCGTTTCTCCTGGCTTCAGCGTCCCTCTTTTTTGACTTTTTAATTTTGACTTTTGACTTCTTTCAAACCATCTCCTTAACGTCTGACTCGCCAATTCCGGCATCGTCCTATCCGGATGAAACCCTACTAACCGGTGCGCCATCCTTCTGAAAAAAGGTACGCCATAAAACCAGTTAAAGGCCCAAGGGAATACAGAAACCAGCTTCATCTGTTTACTGTAATTAGCGATCAGTTTAGCCCGGAACGGCACCCCTTTTTTATCATAGTAATGCTGCAGAAATTCAGCTTTCATTTTGGCCACATCCACTCCCGAAGGACATTCAGTTTTACAACCCTTGCAACTCAGGCAGAGGTCCATCACTTCCTTGATCTCTTCATGCAGGAACGGCTGTCCGTCCAGTTCATTACTCAAAAACTGCCTTAACACATTAGCCCTTGCCCGGGTCGTATCTTTTTCCAGCCGGGTGGCCATATAACTCGGGCACATCACTCCCCCGGTGGCCGGCATTTTACGGCAATCACCAGAACCTGAACATTTCTCCGCCAATCTTAAAATTCCATCATTGCCTGAAAAATCAAAATAGGTGGACACTAAAGGAACAGAAGGCTTTTGCTGCACACGGAGATGTGTATCCATGGCCGGTGTACCGGTGATCTTACCGGCATTAAAAATATGCAGCGGGTCAAAAATTTCTTTGACCTGTTTAAATAATTCAAAAGTGGCCTCTCCCACCACAGAAGCAATATACTCACCCCGCAGTCTTCCATCCCCATGCTCACCTGATAAAGAGCCTTTGTATTTTTTTACCAGCTCCACGGTATCAGCCAAAATGGCCCTGAATGTCGCCAGGCCTTCTGTTGATTTTAAATTGATGATCGGTTCCACATGGATCTCCCCGGCCCCGGCATGCGCATAATAGGAAGCCTGCACGTTGTGTTTTGCCAATACCTGTTGCAGATCTGAAATATAATCAGGCAGGTCATCCGTACTCACGGCACAATCCTCGATCAGGTTTACTGGCTGTGCATCTCCCCGAAGGTTACGTAATAAACCAAGACCTGCTTTCCGCACATCCCAGGCATATTTGGTCTGTTCATTATATAAAACAGGCCAGGCGAATCCCATACCTTCTGCTTGCAGTGTCTGTATCAGGCTGGCCGCTCTTTCCTCTGCAGCGGTTTGCGTATGTTCCATAAATTCCACCATCAGGATCGCTTCCGGATCTCCTTCAATAAAAAAACGGTTCCTATGGTATTCAGGATGACCGATGGTGAAATCCATAATGAACTTATCCACCAGTTCAGAAGCCATCGGGCGATGCTTCAGCGCCACCCGGTTGGCCTTCATGGCTTCCACGATGGAATGACAATGAATACAAACAACAGATGTATACCGGGGTGGCAGGTCAATCAGGTTGAGCTTGATCTCTGTTGCAAATGCCAGTGTACCTTCTGAACCGGCGAGCAGTTTACAAAGATTGAAAGGCTCTCCTGCCGGAGCATAGGGCTTCATCTGTAGCATGGTATCCAGCGCATACCCGCTGTTGCGCCGATGCACATTGGCTGCCGGAAAATTATCCCGGATGAGTTGCTGATTGAGCGGGTCAGCCAGCAACCGGTTCAGTTCCTGGTAAATTTTATTTTTGAACGGGTGATCACCCGGGAGCGGATCTTCCTGTTTGAAAACAGTTTCCGATCCATCACTCAGCAATACATTTACTTCCAGTACATGCTCCCTTGCACTGCCCCATACTATACTATGCAGGCCACAGGAATTATTCCCCAGCATACCACCGATCATCGCCCGGCTGGCCGTGGAGGTTTCGGGACCATACATCAGTCCGGAAGGTTTCAGAAAGTGATTCAGGTCATCACGGATCACACCGGGTTGCACCCTGACCCATTTTTCCTCTTTATTGACTTCAATGATTTTTGTAAAATACCGGGAAATGTCGACGACCAGTCCATTCCCCACCACCTGGCCGGCCAGCGAAGTACCGGCCGCTCTTGGAATCAGGGTGACCTGATGATCCCGTGCAAAGCCGATCAGCTTTTTTATATCAGTGACTGTAACAGGAATAGCTACGGCCAGCGGTTTTTCCTGGTAAACAGAGGCATCCGTAGAATAGGCCAGTAATTGCGCCTGGTGAATAGCCGTCTGATCATAGAACAATAACCCTTCCAGTGATTGCGCCAGCTTTGTCAGTGATTCCTGCATACATCATCCGCATTTTGCTGCATCAAATTTAGTTCCTTTCATGCAGGTTTACCTGAATTTCAGGATTGCATTTTCAGTGCTTTCTTCCTGTTTTTACGATAAAGCCTGTACGCTTCCCCATTAAAATATTCGTTGGTCACAACGATGGCGGCACGGCTTGTCAGTTTACCGGTAGTCGCCATCGCACTAACTTTGTCAGCCATACCCGGTACTTTCTCCATCGCATTCATCAGGCCTTCTTTGGCTGCTGCCGGCCCAAAGAGATACAGGTGATCCTCCTGCCGGATGTGGCTGATAATATCTTTAAAAAAATGCTCCCGCTGGTTATGCTGGCGGTGCTGCTTCTTTTCCTGGTTGCCCACAATGGTTTGCCCGTACTGACTGAATTTTTTGCTTTGCCCTGGCTCCCGCAGTCTCGTTTCCACCCCGGAAGCCAGTTTCTCCACCACCGGGGCCGAAGCTTCCTGCAGGTGAACAATTATGGCATTTTCCTGATCCAGCCAGATACCTGCATTCCGTTCAACGGGTTTTGTCTTTTTCATTGTTAAAAGGTTTAAAATGGTTAGGTTCTGTTCAAAAGTCGGCTATATACCACCCCGGTACCAAGTATAGCCCTCATAGGCGGCTATGAGTTTACTCACGCTCTTACTTCAGTAACCGGTAGGTATCCTTATAGTACTGAATTTTACCTGGACTTACCGGCCAGGCTGGCATATAAACTGTAAACACTGGCACAGCAGCCGGGAGTCTTTCATAAACCGGTTTTTGCTGTTTATAGCAGGATTGCAGAAAAGCGGTATCCAATTGGTGATTCAGTAACTGAAATCCCAGCGAAAACGGGTCTTCCAGCCGGATACAACCATGACTGAAATACCTGTTGGCGGATCTGAAGGCTGATTTCTTATTGGTATCGTGCAGGTAAACACCAAAGGGAGTGATAATATTGAATTTGATCACCCCCAGCGCATTATCGCAACCGGTGGATTGACGGATCGTATAAGGAAAATACCCGCTATGAAAGGAAGTCCAGTTGAGTGTATGATGATTAACCACATTTCCCTTTCCATCGATCACCTGCATATTCATGGCATCCAGCCAGGATGGATTCCCTTTGATCAGCGGCATGTATTCCTTAAAAGTAATACTGCGGGGCACATACCAGTACGGATACAGGATGGCCTGGTCACACCAGGCGGCAAACCTCGGGGAGGGAGTTGAGGTCTTCCCCACTACCGCTTTCATCTGCAGTACCTGTTTATCCTGTTCAAAATACCAAAGCCTTGCCGCTGCCAGGTTCACCACTATCAACTGATCAAAATGAAAATGCCTGATCCAGCGGTAATAGTTCATCGAAAGACGCAGCAGCCGGACAGAATCTGCCCGGTTCTTCAACAGGAAGCGCTGGTACTCATTCTTCAAAGTGCTGTACAAAGAATCATGGGGTTCAAGCTCGTCCGCCACCACCATTAATTGTGAAGCTGTACGGGCCAATAAAAGACACTGCAGTAGCTGTTCATTATCCCTTTCCCTGTATTTTTCGGAAACAGCATCAAAACTTACCCAGGGCTGCTCTTTAAATCCCGTGTAAATATCCTTTAGCAACGCAAAAGCCGCATCGGTGTAATACCGGTCAATTTGCTGTTGTACAGCTGTATCCGTAACTATTTCACTGGAATTTGCTTTTAAGTAAGAAAGATGGTATTTCTCATTAATCAGTCCCTTCCTGTAAGCTGAATCTAAAAGTACAGTCAACTGTGTACGCAGGTCAGCGGCTTCATTACCGGCTGCCAGCCAGAATAAACGGCCCTCATTTAAACGGTAAAACTGATCCACCTGTTGCGGATACAGTAAAGGCCCGTTTTCCTGGGCCATCGTCCTGGCCGGAATTCCGGCAATCAGCCAGACTGCCAATATCGGGTTAAAGAACTTTTTCATAGTGCCTGGTTTCAGTAGTGAAAAACTGATCCTTTGTGGTACAATACGGTCAAAAAAACCGGGGTCATCCTGACCCCGGTTCACGTATACAATGCAATCCTCAGGATTAAACGGCCGCTTCCTGTACAAAAAAACGGTAAAGACTCATCAGGAAGGCGGGTATAGCCCTTTTTTTAATAATCAACAGACCGGTCAGCAGCAAAGAAACAGCGGCTACCGATGCTACAATGCTCAGGTGAAAGGCCAGTTCCGGTGGAGGAATTGCGATCATCTGAATTTCCCTTTTGGTTAAAGTTAGCCCGCCGGCTAACCGTATATAAATGAGTTACATCAAATCAGCGGCTGATTGAACTCATACGTACTTTTGCAGTTGCAGACATCCTGTCTCTCTATAATTATGAGCCGTGTAAAGAAACTGATCCATATGGGCTATACCTCCCGCAACCGGGTGTCATTGATACGTGGCGGGAGGCCTTATTTTAAACTGCTCCATGAGTTGATAGATAAAGCCACTCAATCCATCCACCTGCAGTTTTATATTTTCCTGGATGATGATACAGGGAATGCCGTGATCCGGAGTCTCCAGGAAGCGGCTGCCCGCGGGGTGGCAGTGTATGTCCAGCTGGATGCTTATGCTTCCCGTGAACTTTCCCAGAAATCGGTCAATGCCATGCGTGAAGCCGGTATCCTGGTCCGCTGGTTTGAACCTTTATTCAAGAGCCGGCATTTTTACCTGGGCAGAAGACTTCATCATAAAGCAGTGGTGGTGGATGGGCTATATTCTCTGGTGGGTGGCATCAATATCTGTGACCGGTACAATGACCTGCCGGGTGATCCTGCCTGGCTGGATATGGCCATATACTGTGAAGGGGAGGCTTCCTATATCGTTTACCATATCTGCCGGAAAATGTGGAATGAGGAAATCAGGGAACCAGCCATCGCCTGGAAGGGGATCGATGAAGCCAGTGACCGTATTCCGGAATTGGAAAGAACGGAAGTCAGGGTCAGGCAGAACGACTGGGTAAAACGCAAAGTTCAGATCTGGAGTTCTTACCTCGAAGCTTTCAATAAATCCGAAAAGGAATTGCTGATCATGTGCAGCTATTTTATACCGGGTATCCTCTACCGGCGTAAACTGATCCAGGCGGTTAAAAAAGGAGTTAAGGTAAAAGTAATCCTCGCCGGTATTTCCGATATTAAAATGGCCAAACATGCAGAACGTTTTCTGTATGACTGGATGCTGAAAAGCAAAATCAGGATATACGAGTACCAGGAGACAGTACTTCATGCCAAAGTGGCCACCTATGATGGCAGCTGGGCCACGGTTGGTTCTTACAATGTGAATAATATAAGCGCTTATGCCAGCCTTGAACTGAACCTGGATATCCGTAATGACGGCTTTGCCCGGCATACACGGCAGACTTTAGAAGAAATCATACAGCTACATTGCCAGGAAATCACCCGGGAGAATTATATTTCCAGTACCAGTTTCTGGCGGCGGGTGATGCAACGGGTCAGTTACAGTTTCTTTAATACAGTACTGAAACTCTTTACTTTCTATTTCAGGCAGGAATAATTTATTCGCCCTTTATGCGTTTGAGTAATGAATTAAATGCAGACCGGTCCCATCCGGCAAAACGACCTCGTTGCACGAGCATTTTATTATCCTCCGGGTGCTGCAGGTAATAATAAAAGACAAACGGTGCCCCTGGCTGTCTCCAGCCTATTTGTTCCCCGAACCGGATATCATTGAACATCAGTTTACCTTGTTGTTGCTCAACTGTATAATATCCTTTTGAAAACCGTAATAATTGACGAAGGTCTTCCTGATCTGCTACCGGGGCAAGCAGGGCTTTTTGCTGCGGCACATAATGAAAGTCTATATGAGAAGTTTTATCAAACCGGGAACGGTACCCGATGTGAAAACCCGAATCGGTAGCCGCCACCACATACCAGAGCCAGTTGTTCAGCGGTGTGGGGGTGGTAAAATAACGCTGATACGGGATTTTCTGCTGGGCCATTATTTTTTTCACATCGTGGTCGATCCAATACTTATTGTACCCGCAATAGAGCAGGTAAATGCTGCTCATGACCAGGGCAAAACGGGCCCAGAACAGCCGACGGTGATTTTTCCTCCGCAAGAGCAGTAAAAGAATAAAACTGATACCCGGCCAGAGGGAGAAAAAAGGATCGGCCACATAGATCCAGTTATAAGAGACCCGCGCATGACTAAAGGGTTCAAACCAACCCACGCCATAGACATTCATACCATCGATCAGTAAATGAACCAGTACCTGGGTTCCGAAAAAATAGATCCATTTCCGCAACGGAATATTATGGGGCCGGTGCCAGCGTTCCGCTGCAATGGCCAGCAGCGGGGTGATGATGGCGGCAAACAAAAAGGAATGGGTAAAGCCCCGGTGGGCCAGTAAGTTTTCCGTTGTACCGGACCAGGCGGCAGCCAAAAAATCAATATCGGGTATACTCTGTGCCAGGGCACCCCATAGAAGAGCCTTCTTACCCAGTTTTTTCCCGGCGAAAACTTCGCCCAGGCAGGCGCCTATTGCGATATGAGTAAGCGAATCCATAATGGATGTAATCTATCAAAATTCCAGGCAGGATTGTATGATCTTCTTCCATTCGGGACTGTTTATTGCTTCCTCGGTAATGGCGGCTGTGGCATCCGCGGATTTTGGAAATTTAACTTCCACTTTATACAGCATACACTCACAATAGTTCTTTGCTTTCTCTTCTCCCAACCCGGATTTGGCGGCATTAATGCAATCCGACAAAAAGGTTTTCCGGTCAGCACCGGACCAGAATCCGGCCAGGCAGGCTTTAATCTCTTTCTGCCATTCGGGGCTTTCCATATCCTGCTGGGTAAGGGTGGCCGCACTATCCACCACCGGATATCTTTCTTCTACTTTGAACTGCATACAATAACAATAAAAACGGGCGGTATCCTCACTCATATTTTTCTTTGCCGTTTTTATACACTCACTGATAAACCCATATCGTTCTGAATTAGGCCATCCCTTTTTTTCACCAGTCTGGGCGTTGAGGGTTCCTGCCATAATGAACATCAAGAGGAAGCTGAACAGTAGTATCTTTTTCATACTGTAAATTAATGATATCACGGCTTACAGTACAAATTAAATCACCACCGCCTCAGCTGGCTTTTATAAAATACCCACTCGGGGGTATTTATGTTCTCCGTTCCGGGATCTTTATACCAGGGACTCAAATTAATATCCCATAGGTTTTTCAGTACATGCATATCCTGTGCCGGCTGATATCCCTGCACCAGCAGGAATATTTTTTCCCCTTTTTGATTCATGGCCACATCGGCAATAATTACCGCATGCCCGGGGAATCCACCCCGTATCAGGACATCCCCAGCTGTCAAGGAGTTAAAATCCGGGACCGGCTTTAATTGCTTTTCCAGTGAAGCGGATCCGCACCAGCTGAAAACCTGTGTCATATATTTTTCAAACGCCACCCGGTCATCGCTGTTTTTCCAGCAATATTCCCGGCCCTCAAAATCAGTAAACCGGATGTCGTTGTATTTTTTCTGTCTGAAAAGGTATTCAGCCCTTAACCGGATCACCACATCAGCACATTGCTGCAGGTCAGTGGCACTTCGCGGAAGATCGATTACCGCATATTGGGCAGATTGATTCTTTTTCGCTAAGCCATTATATAAATAGACGGTTTTATCCTTTTTCAACGGCAGTTCACGTAACCAGGCCTCAAATGAAGCGGCCGGGTACTTCACACGGGTATACCCTTCCGGCAGTGGAATGCTTCCAACGGAAACCGGTATACATCTATCATGAGCTGCAACTTTAACCATTGCTGCCGGATCAGAATACTGTCTGCAGGAAAACAAGAACCAGGTTAGCAAACTCAACAAGCAATATCTCATAACCATATTAGACCTTGCCTGTGTCGTTTTCCATAAATCCCCCAAAAAAATGTCCATGCCAGGGCCTTCAATGTCCAGGCAAAATGTACTCTTCAGCAGGAAAAATAAATCCAGCTTAAATCAGTATCTTTCTGCAACCAGTTGAATCAGAATGCCATATCGGAGTTGTATTGACGGGGATTCCGGATTGAGGTAAATCATACGTATTTATACATAGGTCATGCAATCAGGTTCACTGATATTTTAGCTTAGCATTCCGTAAACCGAACCAACGCATGAAAATTCAGCCACCATTTCTTCATGGCCGTTATCTGCCCCAGTTGTCTGCCTCCGCCTGGCTGACCCTGAGTTATCTCGCACTGAGTGTGGTCTGGGTGTTGCTGGGAGACTCATTGGCTACACAAATTGCCGGAGGCAATACAGTCCTGTATGAAAAAATACAATCGTTAAAAGGTATTGTGTTTGTTCTGATTTCAGGCCTGTTCCTCTATCTCTTCAGCCGCAAACTCTACCTGGGTATCGAACTCTCCCACCTGCAAACCGAAAGCATACAGAAAAAATACCAGGCCCTGAATGAGGCGGCCCGTGAAGGATTATTTGATTATGATTTCCGGGAAAATAAAGCCACCCTGAATCCTAAAATGAAATTCTTTTACCCGGCTGAAAACCTGGATGCCGATAATTTCTTACAAAATTACCAGCGCCGTATCCATCCGGATGACCGGGAACGGCTGGTTCGTGAATATGATGAAGTCATCAAAACCGGAAAACAGCGCTGGAACTCTGAATTCAGGTTATTGGGAATGGATGATAAATACTACCGGGTCATCAGTAATGCCTACCTGATCCGGCATGCGGCCACCGGCGATCCGCTCCGGATGATTGGAGCCGTTCAGGATATTTCTGACCTGCGGAATCTTCAGTCAGAATACTATGAACAAAAATTAAAACACAAACGGACCCTCGCTGCTTCCATTATAAAAGCCCAGGAAAATGAACGGACCCGTTGGGCGGAAGAACTGCATGACAATGTATGCCAGATTTTATCGGTGGCCAGTATGTATGCAAAAGATATTGTTGCCCATCCGGAAAATGTAACCAGTCTTGGAGGCCAGTTGAATAAACTGGTTGGGGAAAGTATCAATGAAATCCGTCAACTCTCCGCCACCATCCGCACCCCGGCCTTTGACCAGGAAACCCTGGTGGAAGCCATTGAAAAATTATCGGCCAATATCAACCGGTTGAACCCTATGACTTTTAAACTGGATATCGGCGACCTTAATGAATCAGGGCTGGATAATGAAAAAAAGCTGATGATCTACCGGGTGGTGCAGGAACAGGTGAATAATATCATCAAATACGCCGAAGCACGGAAAGTGGAGATTAAACTGGATAACACGACCGGGTCCGCTGTAATAATACTGGTCAGGGATGATGGCAAAGGATTTGATCCGGAAAAGGTGAAAACAGGTATCGGGCTCCGGAATATCCAGAGCCGTCTGCAGGTCTATAATGGCAGCCTGGAAATCACCAGCTCCCCGGGATATGGATGCCTGCTAAAAGCAGAATTCAGCAGCTGAACGCATTTGCACTGAATGCACTTCTTATGGAACGGTTGCATTTTCCATCTATATTTACCCCATGAACCGGATGGACCGCCTGCTTGGGATGCTCACTTTATTGCAATCCCGTAAATATGTGACTGCTGAAAAGATCGCAGACAAATTTTCCATCAGTGTACGAACCGTATACCGGGATGTGAAAGCACTGGGTGAACTTGGCATCCCGGTTAGTTTTGAAGCCCCCAAAGGATATTTTATTGTACAGGGCTATTTCCTGCCACCTGTTTCCTTCAGTACTGAAGAAGCCAATGCCCTGTTGCTGATCGAAGTACTGGTAAATGGATTTACGGATCAGTCTGTCCGTAAACAATATGCCAGTGCCCTGGATAAAATCCGTGCCGTCTTAAAAGGACATCAGAAAGAAAAACTGGAACTGCTCACGGATAAGATCCGTTTCCAGAAACCGGCCTGTTATGATCTTCACTTTGAATACCTGCCAACCCTGCAAAATTCGATTGCAGCCCGGACAATGATTGAAGTGGAATACCTGAATCAGAAAGACGAAGCCAGCCGACGGAAAATTGAACCGATCGGGCTGATCTTTTATGCCTTCAACTGGCACCTGATCGGCTGGTGCCATAGCCGGCGGGATTACCGTGATTTCAGGGTTTCCCGGATTAAAAAAATCACCGATACCGGCCTCCCCTTCCGGAAAAAAGCCCATATAGAACTCAACGAGTACATGAAAAAATTACCGGTGAATTATTAATTTTTTCCGGGCTGCCATAGGGTTGTCAGTGAGGGTTTGTTGCTTTGTGGTCTAAAACCATAAAATATGACATTTACAGAATCCCTGCTGAAAGAACTGGAAAGAGAAGCCCTGACCACCCGCAAAATGCTGGAACGCGTGCCGGATGATCAGTACGACTGGAAACCCCATGAAAAAAGTATGAGCATCCGCCAACTGGCGACCCATGTGTCGGAGATCCCCGGCTGGTTGCCCACGGTCATCAATACCAGTGAAATGGATTTTATGAAAATGGAATACAAACCGGCGGTTATCAATAACCAGCAGGAACTGATTGCCCATTTTGAAAAATCACTGGCAGAAGGCCGGGCTGCCCTGTCTGCAGCCAGGGATGAAAAACTGATCAACGAAACCTGGACCATGCGCAGTGGTGATACGATTCACAGTGCCGAATCCAAACTGGATAATATCAGGCATTGTTTCTGCCAGATCGTGCATCACCGGGCCCAGCTGGGAGTTTTCCTGCGCCTGCTGAATGTACCGATACCGGGCAGTTACGGACCCAGCGCGGATGATACAAGCTTCTAGGAAAAGGCTGCTTCGCAGCGGATACAATTAAACACATAGGAACATAGAGACATAGGAGACACATAGGTTTTATTAAATAAATATTGCCTGTGTGCAAACCGAAGGTTTCTATGTTTCTATTCCCTATGTGTTAAAATGTATTTTCCCCGCGCAGCGGGAATACCTAATTTTATCCTACAAATCCTCAGCATGAAATTACTATCCCTGGTATTCCTGACTTTTTTCTTACATTTTTGTGGCAGTCCAAGGCAGGCACAAACCGAAAAAGAAATCCGCATACTGACCGGTGCGGATCAGACGGAAAAATATATCCCCCTGCTCCAGGGAAAAAGAGTAGCCATTATGGCGAATCCCACTTCGGTGATCGGGAGCACCCACCTGGTGGACAGCCTCAAAAAAAGAGGGGTCAATATCGTAAAGGTATTCGGACCGGAACATGGTTTCCGGGGCAATGCCAGTGCCGGTGTGCATGTAGCTGATGAAACTGATCCTGCCACCGGTATTCCGGTGATTTCCTTATACGGAACAAAAAATAAACCTTCCAAAGAAGATCTCGCCAATGTAGACATCCTGATCTATGACCTGCAGGATGTAGGTTGCCGTTTTTATACCAATATCAATGCCCTGGCCCGGTTGATGGATGCCTGTTATGAGAATGGCAAGGAACTGATGATCCTGGACCGCCCGAATCCAAACGGGTATTTTGTGGACGGCCCGGTACTCGATATGAAATTCAAATCCGGCATTGGCATGTTCCCCATCCCGATTGCGCACGGGCTTACGGTGGGCGAATTTGCCCAAATGGTGAATGGCGAAGGCTGGCTGACCAATAAAG
>CAZFLL010000028.1:0-7814 GCA_964519865.1 uncultured Chitinophaga sp.
CCCCTCGTCTTCCTCAGCAACAACTCCGTATACCCCTCCTTCACAAAATCCGGTATTACCCCAACCTGTTTAAATCCAAAATTGAGATACAGTTTTAAAGCGCCTTTATTAAATTCTGAAACACAAATAAAAAGGTTTGGTGAATAAGCCGACACCCTGTCTTCGGCATACTGCAATAATTGCGTGCCCACACCGCTGCCCCTGAAACGCGGAGCGGCACAGAGAGTTTGTATATAACCCCGGAATGAACCTGCAGTCTGCAGGATCATAAAACCGGCAATGCTTTCTCCTTCCCAGGCCAGGTGCACTTCCTTACCCAGGCCTTCAAATCCCATCCGGCAACGGGCTTTATCCATTCCCAGTGTTACCCAGGGATCGGTGGCCGCCATCAGGTCCGCGCACATATCAAAGACCAGCGGGTCATGGCATTCGCGGATAACAATTTCTTTATTGCCCTTCATTTGTTCTTCGTTTAAGCAGGTATAAAAATACGATGGTCAGCCCTGCATTCAAGCCGATATTCATAAAACCGAGGTCAAAATAATAATACCTGATAAAAACTTCATTCAATACATACGTTAAAAGCGCCGCACCGATGCAGGCAAGAGGCACCCACTTCTCCTTCAGCTTATACCTCGTAAAGAAGCCGGTGAGGTATAATCCCAGCAAGGGGCCATAGGTATAGCCCGCAATTTTAAAGATCGTATTGATGATGGCTCCCTGGCTGTTCCAGAAAGCCAGTACGATCCCGAACATCACCGCATTTACACCCAGCAGCACCCATTTCTTAATTTGTTTTCTTTCTGCATGTGATTTTTTTTCAAATTGCATGAAATCATAACTGAAGGAAGTGGTCAGCGCCGTTATGCAGGAGTCAATACTGGCAAAAGTGGATGCGATCACCGCGATAAAAAAAGCAATAGCCCCGGTCGTTCCGAAATAATGCAGGGTCAGATCCGGGTAAATGCCATCGGTATTAAGAATCTGCCCGTTCTCCCGCATCAGGGGGATCCCTTTCTGTTCAGTGTATATATACATCAGTACTCCCAGTCCCAGGAAAAGCGTTTGTGCGGCGGCAATAAAGAAACTGAAACTGAGTACATTTTTCTTTGCACCCTGTGCATCCTTAATCGTAAGTGTTTTTTGCATCATGCTCTGATCGAGTCCGACCAGGGCCACCGTGATCAGCAGACCCGAGATAAACTGTTTAAAAAAGTTGGAGCCGGATTGCGGATCCCAGTCAAAGACTTTGGCATATGAGTGATTGGCGACCGACTGTATCATTCCCCCGATACCCAGGTGCAGGGAGTTTTTAATAGTAATAATGGATACCAGGATCACGGTAATCAGTAATAAGGATTGCAAAGCATCGGTCCAAACGATCGTTTTCACCCCCGATTTATTGGTGTACAACCAGATCAGGAACAACACGGCTGCGATGGTTACTGCATAGGGAATGCCCAGTGCATCGAAAAAAGCATACTGAAGAATTTTTACAGAGAGTAATAAGCGTAATGCGGCCCCGAAGGACTGGGAGACCAGGAAGAAAAGCGCACCGGTTTTATAGGTCACCGGGCCAAAGCGGCTCTCCAGGTACTGGTACAATGAAACCACCCGAAGTTTATAAAAAATGGGCAGGAGGACAAAAGCAATAAAGAGATAGCCTACGATCGTACCCAGGATAAACTGGAAATAATAGAGATTATTATTACCCACGTTCCCGGGTATCGAAACCAGCGACACTGCAGAAATTCCCGACCCGATCATTCCGAATGCCACCAGGAACCAGGGCGATTTGCGGTCACCATCAAAAAATGTGCTGTCACGGCTGTGCCGTGAAGTATAACGGGAAATAAGCAGTAACAGGGAAAAGTATAGTACGATGATGATAAAAAGGACCGTGGTGCTCATGAGCAGGTGACTTTGGTGGTCCTGCTAAATATAGTCAATTTACAAAAATGAAATCATTGCTGAAGTTATGAGCTATGAGTCGCGAGTAGCGAGCAAAACCCGTAAAAAACGAGAAACAGAACAATAAATCAAGATTCAATCTGCTAAGGATGGGCTGTTGACCTGCCTGCCGGCAGGCAGGCTACTAACTCCCGACTACTAACTACTAACTAGTTCTCCGCCCATTGCCTGAACTCCGCCACCCTTTCCCGGCTGATCACCATTTCATCCTGCTGTCCTGCTCCCTGCACGGAAAGCTTCAACCGGCTGTTGAAATAGGGTTTTACCTGCAGGATGGCCTGGATGCTGACAATGAATTTTCGGTTGAGCCGGAAGAAATGACGGGGATCGAGCTGTTCTTCCAGTTTTTCCATGGTATGCTCCACGATATAGCGGGTACCGGATTTATCAATGAGGTAAACAATTTTATTATCAGCCTGGAAGAAGGCGATATCATTGCTGTCGATAAAGAAGAGACGCTGTCCGATTTTACCCAGGAATCGTTTTTTATACCGGGGTTCATTCAATGCCGGGATATTCGCGTTAAGAAGGGATGCATTAAAAGACAGGGAAAGCGTTTTGAATTTATTCAGGGCAACAGCCAGTGCTTCCTGGGTGACTGGTTTGAGAATATAATCGATGCTCAGGAGCTTAAAGGCTTCAAGCGCATAAATATCATAGGCCGTTGTAAAAATTACCGGGCCGTTATAACTGACTTGTTTGAATATTTCGAAACTGTGGCCGTCTGATAATTGTATATCCAGTAAAAGCAGATCGGGATGAGAATGATTCCTGAGGTACTGCACCGTATCCTCTATACTCTCCAGCCGGGCGATGATCTCTATTGACGGATCGTAGTTGGCTAACAGGGTCATCAGCCTCCCGGCCGCCAGTTGTTCATCTTCCACTATGATCAGTTTCATCGTATCAGTTTAGCTGTAATAAAGGTATCGCTACTTCAAAAGCCTGTTCCGATTGCTTTACCACAACATCCCTGCCGCAGATAAGTTCATACCGTTTCCGGATATTTTGCAACCCGATCCGGGTGGATGGTTCCACGGCCACCCGGGGCTGGAGGTTATTCTTCACCACGAGCGTCTGATTTCCATTGGTATGTATTTCAATATGCAGCGGGCGGCTGCGGCTTACCACATTGTGTTTAATGGCATTTTCAATCAGCATCTGCAGGGCGGCGGGCACCACATGCCAGGATTTGTATTGTTCCGGTATATCGAGGGAAAAAGACAGCCCCTCTTCAAATCTTTTTTGCAGCAGGAAAATGTAGGGCTGAATAAATTCCAGCTCTGACCGGAGATCCACTAATTCCTTTTCCTGGTTACTGAGGATATAACGGTACACTTTTGAAAACTCTTCAATAAAACGGTTGGCTTCCGGGTTGTCTTTAATGACCATGCCCGACAATACATTCAGGTTATTAAAAAGAAAATGCGGGTTAACCTGGCTTTTCACCAGTTGGATCTGCGCCTGGGCGCTGCTTTGCCGGAGCTCTTCAGCTTCCTGCCATTGCCTTTTATATTCCCGGAAGAAAAAATGAATGGCATTGAGCAGGTGCAGAAAAAGGTTGATCAGGCTGGCATAAATGATATTCAGTTTAAGCGGGTTCAGGATCTGTTCCCAGGGAAATTCATGTATGACCTTCCCGAAAATAAACACAACCAGCAGGGCCGAACCAAGGGACACCACATTTCCGGCCAGGAAAAAGATGGCCAAAAAGCGGATCTTGGATTTCGGTGTAAAGAATTTTCTCCGGAACCAGGGTTTGATCAGCCGGTTCCCTTCCCAGGTAAAAAAAGTAACGGCAAGTATGGTCAGTGCGGCATAATACCATTCAATGTTAATATTGAAATAACGGTATACCTCGCAGATCACCGTATTCAGGAAGGTATACAGTGAAAGCAACAGGATAAATAAATATCGGTACCGGTGACTGAACATATATTGTAAACTCTTTTCCGATTAAAGCTGCCCTGTTCCAGGTTGAATGAAACAGGGCAGTTAATGGCTTTTCATAGTCAACAGGGAATCGGAATTACTTTTTTATGGCAGCAGGACCCTGTCGATCAGGTGTACAACACCGTTCCGGCAGACTATGTTCGTTGCGGTAATATTTGATTTATTGGCCGCATTGCCATTGCCAAGGATTGTGGGCCCGCCACCGGTTCCATTGGTCAGGTTGATGGTGGTATTTCCGCCGGCCAGCATGGCCAGGCTTCCATTGGCCAGGTCAGAAGAGAAAGCCCGGGTACCCACTACATGGTAGCGTAATACCGCCAGCAGGGTGCCGATCGGGATCTGGTTAATATCAGTCAGGGATAAAGCACCGAGTAACTGGGTGAAAGCAGCATTGGTCGGGGCAAATACGGTCAGTTTAGCACTGCCCAGTGTACCGGCCAGGGTTGGGTCACCTCCCGGTGCCGTGGTGGCGCGGGTCACTGCTTTTACCAATGAATCCAGTCCGGCGGCCACTGCTGTCTCCACAATATTACCAGCCGGTGGATTTAATACCCGGCCTATCACATGGATCACCCCGTTATCAGCCGCCACATCAGCGGCACTCACCTGTATACCATTGATAAACACGCCAGCTGCATTTTTTGTAACAAATACAGAGTCACCACTGGCGGTGATCACTTTGGCATTGGGGCCGGCAGGTACATCCGCGGCCAGTATCTTAGCCGGTATGGTGTGATAAAGTAAGATCGCTGATACCTGTGAAGGGGTCAGTGTATTGAGTGTGGTGCTGGTTATCCCGGAGGCGGTAAAAGCGGCATCATTGGGAGCAAACACTGTAAAAGGGCCTGTTCCGCTGAGCGTGGCCTGCAGATTGGCTTTCAGTACAGCGGTTTCCAGGGTACTGAATGAAGCATTATTCACCACCACATCGGTGATTGTATTTTTCACCGGATCCTTATCTTTTTTACAGCTGGTAAATAATACCGGCAGCCCGATTGCAATAACAAGGGCTGATCTACGTAAAGTGTTTTTGAGTTCCATAGTTGATTTATTTTGTTTAATCATACTAACAGGAACTATGGGAAAAAGATCCGCAACAGGGAGTGGGTTGACAGAAATCCGGTGTGAGTTGTTGTATGGAAGGAGTGAGGTTGTTTAAGGAAAATGTCAATCCCTCGCTTCGCTTCGGGATGACAATCATTCTTAGCAAAACAGACACTACTTAGTAAGGGCTGTTGACTGCAAACTGCCGACTGCCAAATGCCCACTGCCTACTCAATAAGAACAATTCCCTTTCTTTTGATATACGCGTGCCAGAGCATCATCGCCGCAATCGTTCTGTAAGGCCGCCAGGGTTCGGCAATGGCCAGCAATTCTTCTTTGGTGGTATGAGGAGGCAGTTCTTTGATATGTTTGAGGCTGTTCACGAGTGCTATATCACCCAGTGGAAAAAGATCAGTGCGTTGCAGGGCATGCATCAGGTATACATCAATGGTCCAGTGGCCGATTCCTTTCAGCTGTATCAGTTGTTCCCTTACTTCCTCATCTGTCAGACTACCCAGTTTTTTCAACACCAGTTTACGAGATTGAATGGCCCGGGCCAGTTCACGGGCATAACCCATTTTCTGACGGGTAAAATAGACGGCCCGCATTTCCTCATCCGACAGGGCCAGTATTTTGGCGGGGGTGACATACCCGATCTTTTCCCTGAGTTTTTTAAAAGCCGCATATGCGGACGCCAGGGACACCTGTTGTTCCAGTATGGTAAGGATCAGTGTCTGGAAGGTGGCCGGCCTCGTCCACATAGGCGGATAGCCGTATTGTTTCAGGATTCCTTTCAGACCGGGGTCTTTACGGGCCAGTTTATCGCAGAAAAGGGTGAAGTTGGTTTTGTTGAATCGCTGCACTATTTCTTCTTAAAGGATTCGATGGCATTGCGGGTGAAATCACTCAATACAAGGCGCCCGCTGATCGCGGCCCGTTCATGCAGGAAATGATCCCAGTGGTCGGTTCCCTGCCAGAATATTTTTTTCATTTCAGCCATGGCTTCAGGGCTGGACTGTACCAGCAGGTAAGCCAGGCGGCTGATCGCTTCATCCATATCTTCTGTGGTGCTGTAGAGTTCCGCAAATAAGCCCCTTTTCCTGGCCCATTCGGCACTGCGCCAGCGGGTGGCATCTATGGCCAGTTGAGAGAATGCGGATCGGCCGATTTTTCTTTCCACAGCAGGCCCCACTACAAAGGGCCCGATCCCCACAGCCAGTTCACTCAGTTTCACTTCAGCTTCTTCAGTGGCAAACGCATAATCCACTGCTGCGGCCAGACCAACACCTCCACCCACACATTTACCATGGATACGGCCGATGATAAATTTGGGACAGGTGCGCATGGCATTAATCACATGGGCAAAGCCGCTGAAAAATTTCAGTCCTTCTTCCTTAGTCCGGATTGCCGCCAGTTCATCAAAAGAAGCACCGGCACAAAATGCTTTTTCCCCGAAACTGCGGAGCAGGACCAGCCGGGTTTCTACATCATTACCGGCTGCATGAATCGCTTTGGCCAGTTCATCCAGCATTTTCCCGGGCAGTGAATTACTCTGCGGGTGAAAAAACTCAATGGTTGTGATCCCATTGTGAAATGTTGATTTTACAAATGCTTCCATAACTGAGGTTTCTACAGTAAAGTTAAACAGAACCATTCCTGTAATAACAGGAAATTTTGCGCTGATCTTAAGTAATTTAGCAATACATGCATCAAAAAACACCTGATGCCTGTCATTGGTTCCGGGTATAGGACCGACATAAATTTAGATTTTATAAACCTTAATCTGCATCACACATGCGCTATTTAACCCTGCTGTCAGGCCTGATCATCATATTCAGTTCCTGCACCACGGCGGAATTTATTCAGCATACTCCCACCCTCGTGAATTCCGGAATGCATACCGGCAAGGACCAGTTTACCGGCCGCGCCCTGTACAGTTCAGGCAGCAGCACCACGAATAATGTAGATAACAGCGCGGGGGCATCTCCTTACCAGTCCATCAATGGTTTCCAGGCACAAGGCTCATATTCAGTTGCCTCCAACCTGGCCATTATGGGCTCCCATATGTATTCAGGGGAAAAGGGGGGATCTGAAGAAAACCAGGACAAGACCCTGGTCTATACGTATAAAAGGAATGTCACCGAAGCAGGGCTGGCTTTTTTCCAGCCGTTTTCAGATAAGAAAAGGTTTTTCTTTGAAGCCGCTGCCGGTACCGGTTTTGGCAAATACAATGCCACTGAAGTGAATTCCGTACTGGTTCCCGGCGGACGGTTTTATAACAATAATATCTTTACGCTCTGGATCCAGCCCTCCTTTTATTTCATTTCTCCCAATGTACATATTTCCAGTGGCGTAAAAGTCTCTTCGGTCAAAATCAACGCCATCAAAACCAATTACAGCAATATCGAACGGGAAACCCGTGAAATCACCACGGCCCCTGAACTGCGGACCACCACCATGGATTTATTCTTCCGGACTGAAATTTTTCTTCCCGGCGCGGAGTGGATCGGGTTCAGTGCCGAAACCCAGCAAACCACCGATACAAAAAGAAGATTCAACTCCAATATCAATGACAGCAATTTCGGGATCGGGGTGGTGATAAAACTTGGTAAAAGCCAGAAATAATTAGCCAATATGCCAATGTGCCAATTAGCCAATGAGTGTCCTAAAGCAGGAAGTGCCTGATTGTTTAGTAGTGTATTATATCCGTGCTATCCGTGGCCTGCCTTTCTGTATTTTTTTCGTGTGGTTTTGTGTGAATTCGTGGCCAATCCTTTTGCCGCAGGCAAATCAATCCGTGTTCATCCGTGTAATCCGTGGCCTGCCTTTTTGTATTTTTTTCGTGT
>CAZFLL010000028.1:7914-40602 GCA_964519865.1 uncultured Chitinophaga sp.
CAATCCGTGTTCATCCGTGTAATCCGTGGCCTGCCTTTTTGTATTTTTTTCGTGTGCTTTAGTGTTAATTCGTGGCCAATCCCTTTTTGGCTACCATCGTAAGTATCGTGGCTACGCCGGTGATTTCATTGCTCTCATCAAAAAACTCCACTAACCATTTTACGATCCCCTTCTCGATATCATCCCCCCGTTTAAAATCCTCCGGCTTCTCAATCACCCTTTTATCATTCGGCAACTTTTCTTTGCAGGTAAACCGGATATACACTTCAGCGCCCGGGTATACCGGCTTGGTAAAACGGAGCTCATCGATTCCGTAATTCAGCAGAACCGGATTCTTTTCATACCCATCCACAAACAATCCTGCCGCAATACTCATGATAAAGTAACCATGGGCCACCTGCCGCTCAAACATAGTGCCGGTGAAATCCGTGGTTTTTATATGCGCATAAAAATGATCCCCGGAGAGATCCGCAAACCGGTCGATATCTTCTGAAGTGATCAGCCTTTTCTCCGTGATGAGTTGTTCCCCGATCTGCAATTCCTCAAAATATTTTTTAAACGGATGAATGCCCGTACTGATGCCCTTAGCATGTGGCTGGTACACGCCGGTGATGGCCGTAATCATTGTGGGTGATCCCTGCAGGGCCGTACGTTGTAAATAATGCTTCACTCCTCTCAGTCCGCCCATCTCCTCCCCGCCCCCGGCACGACCCGGGCCTCCATGCACCAGCAAGGGCAATGGCGAACCATGACCGGTACTTTCCTTCGCACATTCCTGATTCAGCACCAGAATACGTCCGTGGTGTGAAGCAGCGCCTACGACATAATCACGTGCTTCCTGCTGATCCGCAGTAACAATGGTACTCACCAGACTTCCCTTACCGAGTTTACTGAGCGCAATGGCATCCGCACGATCTTTATAGGGCATGATCGTACTCACCGGGCCGAAGGCTTCAATCGTATGCGGCTCAGATGAACTATGTGGTTGATCATTCAGTAATAACAGGGGTGATATAAAGGCCCCTTGCTCTGCATCCGCATCAGTGACCTGGACACTGTCCAGTGAACCATACACCAGCTGTGAGGAAGCCAGTAATTTTTTCACCTGCTCTTTAACTTCATTGCGTTGTGTTTGTCCGGCCAGGCTGCCCATCCGTACTGCCGTATTAAGCGGGTTACCGATAACGGTTTGTGAAAGGGAGGCAGCAATGGCTTTCCATATATCTTCCATTTTATGCTCCGGGACAAATATGCGGCGCACCCCGGTACAACGTTGCCCGGCTTTCAGGGTCATTTCCTTCCTGATTTCTTTTATGAAAATATCCCATTCCGGATCCGATGGGGTTACACTTTCTCCCAATACAATACAATTCAGGCTATCGGCTTCCATATTGAACGGAACATTGTTTTCCAATATCGCCGCTGTTTTCTTTAGCATCAACCCGGTAGTAGCACTGCCGGTAAACGTCACCACATCCTGGCTGGTTACATGATCCAGCAGATCGCCGGCAGAACCACAGAGTAATTGCAATGCTCCTTCAGGTAAAATACCGGAAGCAATGATTTCCTTCACCACGGCCTCGGTCAGGTAAGAAGTTACCGTGGCAGGTTTCACTACTGCCGGCATACCAGCCAGTAAGTTCACGGCAATTTTTTCGAGCATCCCCCATACCGGAAAATTAAAAGCATTAATATGGATGGCGATGCCTTCTTTTGGCACCAGCACATGCGTACCCATAAATGTATTGTTCTTCCCCAGGTTATGGGATTCGCCATCGATACAGATCACATCGTCCGGAAATCGACGCCTAAGCGATGCATTGGCAAAAAGATTACCGATTCCTCCTTCAATATCCACCCAGCTATCCGCTTTAGTGGCACCGGTCTGGTAACTGAGTGTATAAAATCCATCCAGTTTTGTCCGCAGGTGAAGGGCCAATGCTTTCAGCATATTCCCCCGTTGGTGAAAAGTCATTTTACGGAGGGCAGGGTTCCCGACCGTACGGCCATAGTCCAGCACCTCTTTAAAATCCAGTCCCTTTGTACTGGCTGCCGCGAGCGGCACCCCGGTTACGGCATTAAAAAGGACCTGTCCGTCTCCATCCCCACTGATCCATTTTCCCGTAATATAATTTTCCAGTTTTGTCATATGCAGGCATTGTTCAACGAAAATACCTGAAAATGTAAAAAACAGGGGAGAATGATTTTAATCAGCAGCAGCGGATTCAGGGAGTAATACCTTTGCCATTCCTAAAACTTTTTTGATATGAAAAAATTAGTATTGTTTGCCTTTGCCATGACCTCCCTTTTATTTGCCCGTCCGCTCGCCGCCCAGGAAAAAGCCAAATGGGCCGAGAAAGACGCTTTTCATGAAGTGATGAGTAAAACCTTCCACCCGGCTGAAGAGGGAAAACTGGAACCCATCAAAGCCCGCAGCGGTGAAATGCTGGAAAAAGCCATTGCCTGGAAAAACTCTACCGCCCCTGCCGGCTATGATATGAGCCTCTTAAAAAAGGACCTGGGCACCCTGGTGAAAGGCGTAAAAAAACTGAATAAAATAATTAAGAAAAATGCGCCGGATGCCGATATTAAAGCACAATTAACAGAACTTCACAACATATTTCACGGTATAACCGAGAAATGCGACGGAGAAGAAAAACATTAACCATGATAAAAAAGATCATCCTCCCTTTCCTGGCTCTCGGCCTGCTCAGCGCCTGTAATGATTCCGGTAAAGAAGACCATAGTAAACATGGTGCCGCAGGCGAAAAAACGGACACGGCGGGCAAAGCTCCGGCTGATGCCCTTTATGATGAAGTAATGGCCGGTCACGATGAAGTAATGCCGAAAATGGGTAAAGTACGTGGAGCCCAGGCCAGGGCAAAAGTCCTGCTGGATTCAATTGCTAAACTCCCGGCAAAAGCTCAGGATGCCGCGGCCGGATTGAAAAAAGACCTGGAAAGCCTGGTCAATGATCTTAATTATGCAGACTTTGCCATGGATAAATGGATGACCGAATTCAATATGGATTCAGCCGTGAACGATGTACAGCAACGGATCAAATACCTGGAATCGGAGAAAGGGAAAGTGACAAAAGTGAAGGAGTCTGTACTGAAGGGACTGGCCAGGGCCGATTTGTTGTTTAAAGCAAAGCTCACACCATAAGCGGTTCCACCCCGAACTGGCGGAGATGGTGCAAGGCATGTTTATACAGCAACTGTACATTTTCATCAAAGTTCAGGTCACCGTAAAAAGGATTCCGTGTGATTAAAAGCGGATTCTTCTCAAAGACTTCAAAGAAATTTATTAATTCCTGTTGCAGGGCGCCAATGGCGCCCTGTACTGTTTTATAACGCAGGGGCAAAGGATCCACTCCCATCAGGGGATTAGCGATATTTTCTTTAAACGGCTTTTCGCTCATCATAAAAGCTCTCATGCGTGCCAGCTGCTCCGGTGCCGTGAGAATCTTTTCAAAAACAAGCCGGCCACTGGCCGTACGAAAAGCATCCCCGCCCAGGTGCTCGATCATCTGCTGTACATTCATTTTACCCCAACGGGCTTCTGTATCGGGTGGCAGTTGCTGCAGGAGCGGAACCAGCCGGGTACGAAGAAAATTTTCCTTTTCTATACTCATCTAAGGGGCTTTGATTCAGGCAATTTACAAAAGATTTAATCAAAACCGTTAAACGGGCAGGCCATGGTATTTTTTGTAAATTGCACCAATGGCCAGCAAACTCCGGCTTTTCACCAAACGGTTTTTTATTTATTCAAATGTAATCGTGGCATTGGTCTTCCTGCTGGCCTGCCTGGTTCCCTATCTCAATCCGGCCAACTGGTGGTTTATTTCCGTATTGGGACTGGCCTTTCCCTTCCTGCTTTTACTGGTGATTTTTTTCATGCTGGGCTGGCTGATGATCCTCCGTCCCAGGCATGCCCTGATTTCCTTTATCAGCCTGCTGATCGGATATAAAAGTATTTCTGTATTTGTTGCTTTCCACCAGCCCCGGAGTTTCAACAAGGTCAAAGCGCCCGGTTCCATTCGCGTAGCCACCTGGAATGTGGCCCGGTTTATTGAATTAAGACGAAACAATAATGCCGGCAGTGAAACCCGCCTGAAAATGATGGACCAGATCAAAGAACAAAATGCGGATGTGGTCTGCCTCCAGGAATTCCATACCAGTACCAATCCTGAATTTTATGATAATATTGCCGCCGTACAGGCGCTGGGCTATCCCTATTATCATTTTTCCTTTGATGCGGATGGCGACAGGCATTATTACAGCTCGATCATTTTCTCCCGGTACCCGATCATCGACAGCGGCCGGGTCCGTTTCCCCAGGCCCAGTCTGCCTGAAGTACTGCTGCATGCCGACCTGCTGGTGAATAAGGATACCATCCGGATATACACCACGCACCTGCAGTCCCTGCAATTCACCCGGCACGACTATGAACGGATCGAAAAAATAAAAAGTGTGGAAGACAGCCTGTTGGCTAATTCAAAAGGCATTTTATCTAAATTGAAAAAAGGGATCACTTACCGGAGTATCCAGGCCGATATTGTACATGAAGTGATGGGCAACAGCCCGCATCCCTACATCCTCTGCGCCGACCTGAATGATGTACCCAATTCTTACACGTATTTTACAGTACGCGATAATCTGCAGGATGCTTTCCTGAAAAAGGGAACCGGTATCGGGCGCAGTTTCACCAGTTTGTCCCCCACCCTGCGGATCGACTATATCCTGACCAATGACCAGTGGGATGTACTCCAGTTTAAACGCGTAACCCGCAAGTACTCCGACCACTTTATGCTGGTGGCCGACCTGGCAGTAAAATCCGGAAAATAAACAGTACCTTTACCCCGATGTCATTCGTGTACAATTATACCTGCTGTTGTTGTCCTTTCCGGGACAAATAAATGCAATGCCCTGCCCGGGCGCCTTTTCAAACTATTTTAATCATCTTTGCGATACTATAAACAGCCCCCTGTTTAGCCTCGTTTCAATTAATCAATATGAGTCAGCTGAAAGTTTATAATTCCCTGAGCCGCCAGAAAGAAGAATTCCATTCCATCACCCCGGGTCATGTGGGGATGTATGTCTGCGGACCCACCGTCAGCGGGGAGAGTCATCTCGGGCATGCCCGCCCATATATTACGTTTGATGTAGTGTACCGCTACCTGCAACACCTGGGGTATAAAGTGCGCTATGTCCGCAATATCACCGATGCCGGGCATTTTGAAGAAGAAGGGCGTGAAGCAGTGGACAAGATTGCCACTAAAGCTATCCTGGAAAAACTGGAACCGATGGAACTGGTACAGAAATACACCAATCTCTATCATTGGGCCATGGACCAGTTCAACACGATCCGCCCTTCCATCGAACCCACCGCCACCGGGCATATTGTGGAACAGATCGAGATGATCAAACAGATCATAGAAGCAGGCTATGGCTATGAATCAAACGGTTCTGTTTATTTTGATGTGAAAAAATATGCGGCCGGTCATGACTATGGTAAACTCAGCGGACGGGTGATCGAAGACCTGCTGGAAACCACCCGTGAACTGGAAGGACAGGAAGAAAAAAGGGATATGGCCGATTTTGCCTTATGGAAAAACGCCTCACCCGAACATATCATGCGCTGGCAGAGTCCCTGGGGCGTGGGATATCCCGGCTGGCATATTGAGTGCTCGGCCATGGCCACCAAATACCTGGGTGCCCAGTTTGATATTCATGGTGGTGGCATGGATCTTTTATTCCCGCACCACGAAAGTGAAATTGCCCAGAGTACGATCTGCAATCATACCGCCCCGGTGCGTTACTGGATCCATAATAATATGATCACCATTAACGGGCGGAAGATGGGTAAGAGTTATAACAATGTGATCAAGCTGACCGAGCTCTTCAGCGGCGATCACCCGATACTCGAGAAAGCCTATCATCCGATGACGGTACGCTTCTTTATCCTGCAGACGCATTACCGCAGCACGCTTGACTTCAGCAATGAAGCCCTGCAGGCTTCGGAAAAAGGATTGAAGCGGTTATGGGATGCCTATGAGCACCTGGGTAAACTGACCCGTGAAGCAGGAGATGCAGAGGCGGGTGATGCCGAACTGGATGAAAAAGTGGCAAAGCTGCTGAAGGAGTTCGATGAATTCATGAATGATGATTTCAGCACCGCCAAGGTACTGGCCAATATGTTTGAGATCGTACCGATAATCAATTCCATGAAGGATAAGATTATTCCGGCAAATGCCCTGTCTGAAGAGAATTTCCTTTTCCTCCAGAACCGCTTTAAAACCTGGCTGGAAGATATTCTGGGACTGAAGGCTGTTAATGAAATTGACAATACCAGGCTGCAGGGGGTGATGCAACTGCTGATCGACATCCGCAAAGAAGCCAGGAGCCGCAAGGACTTTGTCACCTCAGATAAAATCCGCAACCAGCTGGCGGCGATGGGGATACTGCTGAAGGATGAGAAGGGAGGGGAAATGAGTTGGGAAGTTAGTAGTTCGTAGTTAGTAGTTAGTAGTCAGGATATCTATTGACTTAGAGGAAATGGCTGGATATTGCTGTAATAGCACAGGAGTACGATAATTGAATATTGATCATTTCGTTACTAAGTAACGAAATGATCAATATTCAATGCTCAATTTTCAATTACCAATAGTTGAACCCCTTCAGGGTTCCGGTTCACTACTATACCCCGAACCCCGGGTTTCACCCGGGGCTATTAATAGTTCAACCCCTTCGGGGTTATTTTCTTTTCAAAGTTATATTGGTCAGAAACGAAGCGTTCGCCCCGAAGGGGTGATATAATTTATGAACATACTGTCTCAAATAGTTACATCATTCACTTTTTTCTGAAAGCGAAGGTTGTAGTTTTATAGCCATTATAATTTTCAAATATTTTTAACGTATCGCCGGACACCCCCAACCTTCCAAAAACAGTTGCTGTATCCCTATCCGGAAATTTTAATGAAAAGGTGTCTTTTTTTAACCAACAAGGATAGACCATGCCTTCTTCAGAGTAAGTAATGGAATCCTTCCTGATTTCAAAAACAGCATCACCCGTGACACCTCCCCATTTACCACTAATAACATTCCATAGCGAGTCACTATATAGCTTATCAGGGTCAGCTGGTTGATTATTGTACGAACAGGCAACAAAACATACTTGCAGAAAAACTATGTAGAAAAGTATACGCATTTGTTCAGGTTTGCTGCTTTTCATCTCAGAAAGCAGTATCCAACACATGGCCTAACGCTTGATGATCATCTGACTACTAACTACGAACTACTATCTACCGACTCCTACATATTCAGTCCACCGCAGACACTGATCGTCTGCCCGGTTATGTATGATGCCATATCGCTGGCGAGAAACAAGGTCACATTCGCGATATCTTCTGCGGAGGCAAAACGACCTAAAGGAATACCAGCTTTGTATTTATCGGCACCTTCGCCGTCTTTGAGGTAACTGGTCATGTCAGTTTCCACGAATCCGGGGGCAATGGCATTGCAACGGATATTTCGGCTGCCGAGTTCTTTGGCCACCGATTTGGTGAAACCGATGATACCCGCTTTGGATGCGGCATAGCTGCTCTGGCCGGCATTGCCGATTTCGCCGATAATGGAACTCATATTGATGATTACCCCGTTTTTGGCCTTCATCATGGAACGGATCACCTGTTTGGTCATATAGAACACGCTGTTCAGGTTCACCTGGATCACGTCATTCCACTGTTCCGGGGTCATGCGCAGCAGTAAATTATCTTTAGAGATTCCGGCATTATTCACGCAGATATCAACGGAACCGAATTCTTTCAGCACATCATTTACAAAGGCTTCACATTGGGCAAAATCACCGGCATTGCTCTTATAGGCTTTGGCTTTAACACCCATGGCTGTCAGTTTAGCTTCGAGTGCAGCGGCTTTCTCCGCACTGCTGTCACTCACATACGTAAACGCCACATTGGCTCCCTGTTCGGCAAACTTAATGGCAATCCCCTCCCCGATACCACGGGCAGCGCCGGTAACGATAGCCACTTTTCCTTGAAGTAATTTCATAAACGGTTCTTTAATATTTGACAAAAGAAAGAAAATTATAGCAAACCAGCCCCTCATTTTTCCATATACACATAATAGATCACACCGCCTTTATCATCACTGACAAAAAAGGAATGATCATCCCATTGGAACACATCACAGGGACGTCCGTATCTTTTGTCCTCCGTCCTGCCCTGCAGGAAGCCGGTTATTATTTCCCGGTACGTGCCATTCGGCAGCATCTGCACCACCGCATTCCCCCGTTGACGCCATACGCTGGTGCTTCCATGCAGGGCGGTGATAAAGGAATTGTTCAGTACGGGGTCCTTGAATCCACTGAAATAAGCAAAACCCAATGGGGCCGAATGCGCTTTAATGGCCCATTTGCTGAGCGACGGGCGTTTTACCCAGGCGGGCTTTACGGAATCCCTGAAATCCTTATCGGCGATAATCTGCTTTTTATACTGGTAATAATAAGGCCAGCCATAAAATGCATCCTTCTCAATTTTCATCAGCTGCTCCTCCGGCTGATCAGGCCCCCGGTTATCACGCCCCATGTTCGTGGCCCAGAGTTCATTGCCGATCCAGTGTATGCCCACCGCGTTGCGCAGGCCACGGGCATAATACAGCTGGTGCTGACCATCCGGATCCATTTCGATAATGGTAGCCCGGACCTCCTCTTTTTCTATACAGGCATCACAACTGCTGCCCACACTTACATATAATTTGTTGTTATGAAAAGCCAGGCTGCGGGTCAGGTGCCAGCCACCATACTTATAACTTAATCCATAGTCCGGAAAAGTGGCTATTGGTTTACCCGGTGAAGAAGGTTGCTTATCCCCTGCCTTGTAACTATAATAAGTCAGTTTACCGGTTTCGGCCACATATATAAAATGCTCCCCGTTGATCGTATAAAAAGCCACCTGGTTGGGATTGTGCAGGTTTTCCATATACGTGGTGACCTTATCAAAAGTCATTGTAGCAGAATTCCAGCCTTCCAGGATATATATTTTTCCTTTTTTGTTATCAGTCCTGTCGTACATATCTGTCACAAATAAGCGGCCATCCGGGCTTTTGGCAAAGAACCGTGGACGTTTCAATCCTTCACAGGCGACCCTGATTTTATACGGCGACAGTACTTTCAGCGTAAACCGGGTATTCCCTGCCAGTTGTATTGGCTGGTCGGTTAGTTTAATGGGGGACTGACTGTATACTGTCAGGGCTGCTGTCATTGCCAGCAGCAAAAAAACATTTTTCAGAAAATGCATAGAAGGGTTTATTGTAGTTGGAGGATTTCTTCGAGGTATTTCCGCTCGTTGCTCAGCCGGGGTACCTTATGTTGCCCGCCAAGCTTGCCTTTGCTCTGCAGCCATTCAGTAAATGTCCCTTTACGCAAACTATGTACCAGGGGCATGCCCAGGGCAATACTCTTATAGCGCTTGGCTTCGTAATCACTGTTGATACTTTTCAGGGCGGCATCGAGTTCCTGGGTAAAGGCATCCAGGCTGGAAGGATCTTTTTCAAATTCGATCAGCCATTCATGCGCCCCGTTGGAGGAAGCAGTAAAGTAGATGGGTGCTGCCGTATAATCATTCACCACAGCACCTGTTTTGGCACAGGCTGCGGCAATTGCCATATCCGAATTATCCACGATCACTTCTTCACCAAAAGCATTGATAAAATGTTTGAGGCGTCCGGAGACCTTTACCCGGTAAGGCCTGATTGAAGTAAACTGAACTGTATCCCCCACCAGGTAGCGCCACAGGCCACCATTGGTACTGATCACCAGGGCATAGTTATGTCCCAGTTCCACATCCTGGAGTCCCACGGTCTGGGGATTGGGTTTACCATACTCACTCACCGGCATAAATTCCATAAAAATGCCATGATCGGTGAAGAGCAGCATGCCCTCCTGGCCGGGTATATCCTGGGCGGCAAAGAAACCCTCACTGGCATTGTACATCTCCAGGTAGTTGATGTCTTTCCCGATAATATTTTTGAATTGTTCACGGTAAGGTGTAAACGAAACACCGCCATGCATGTATAACTCAAGCGAAGGCCATACTTCACTCATGGTTTTCTTCCCGGTCAGCTCCAGTATCCGCTTGAAGAGCACCAGTGTCCAGGTAGGCACACCGGAAATGGATGTCACATTTTCATACATCGTGTTCTCCGCCAGCTTTTCAATCTTGCTTTCCCATTCATCCATCAGGGCAATACTCAGATCCGGGGTGCGTAACCAATGACCCCAGAACGGAGAGTTCTGCAACAACACGGCGCTGAGGTCCCCGTACTGCGCAT
Source organism: uncultured Chitinophaga sp. (assembly GCA_964519865.1). Lineage (GTDB taxonomy): Bacteria > Bacteroidota > Bacteroidia > Chitinophagales > Chitinophagaceae > JJ008. The sequence continues at coordinate 18,264 of CAZFLL010000028.1, forward strand.
CATTGTTCATGGGATTGATATTATGACTGCCGCCAATCACCAGCCCTTTGCCGGTGAGCAGGTTGGACTCCGGGTGAAACTGGTAATAGAGACTCAACACATCTTTGGAGGCCTTATAGTGTCCGTCCTGCAGGCTTTCCTCGCTGATGGGAATAAACTTACTCTTATCGCTGGTGGTGCCGCTGCTCTTGGCAAACCAGTAGATCGGGGTATTCCAGAGAATATTCTGCTCGCCTTCCATGATCCGTTCGATATAAGGTTTTATATCGTCGTACTCATGTATGGGAACAGCTTCTTTAAAGGCTTTTACATTGAAAAGACCGGAGAAATTATATTTCCGTCCAAACTCGGTGTACTGGGCTGAGGTTACCAGGTCCTGCAGTACTTCCCGCTGGGCATCCAGCGGATTTTGTTTCCAGGCATCGATACGCCAGAGGCGCATACGGGCCAGGGAGGATATGGCAGGACTGAGTAAGTTCATTACTAGGCAAGATAAAATTATTTGCCTGAATTACACGCCTCATGCACTGTTATCAGCACCTGTTTATCCTATTATTTTCCGGATTTCTTAAATAGCTGGGGACTGTAGTAAAAAAAGAGGCGGAAAGTGTGATTCAGGTCATATTCATATCCGGATTTCTTCTGCTGGAATACCCGCATATAACCCATATCAAAACTCAGGTCGGGGCGAAGCTGCTCCCGGATACCTATAAAAAAACGATTCTGGTCAAATGTATTATACACCACTTCCTTGCCTGACTGCAGGCAGAGTTCATCAGCCAGTGCCAGTGTGGGTAGCTTTTTGTTTTTAAATACCGGGATGGACAGGCTAAGCAGGTAGCGCACCCTGTCTGTAAATTTTAATTTACCTGAATACTGGTCATTCACCATTTTCTGCTGCCAGCGCTGTTCATTCCGGAGCCGTTGCAGTACGGATACATTCCTCCATTTTGAACTGTATTGTACCTGCTGGTAGATCCTGTTTTCATGCGCCACTGTATGCCAGTCCTTCGTGGTGGGATATGCCCAGAAATGACCATAACCCGCCGTTACATTCAGGTTTTTATCAATGGAATACTGCACCCCGGTACGGGCAAAATAGAAACTGTTATCGGCCATAAAATGTGTCCGCCGTGTATGAAAGTCAGCAATAATGGCCCACCTGGATGATACTTTTAAAGTACTGTTTACAGAAAACCAGGATTGTGACTGGACATTAACGGATTTTGTCTGTGCCTGCAACAATCGGGCGGCTGATAAGGGGAGGAGAAATAATAAGAGCAAAATAACAGACTTACTACTACCTGTTCTGAACGTTTCCATCCGGCAAAATTAACGGATGCGCCAAACAGGTTACATGATAAAAGTTAACCGCATGGGAGTAAAAACATGATTTAAGTCTGCTAACAGTTGTTATAAGCTTCCTGTATCCGGGCCGCTATTTTTTGCTTAACGGCTTCAGTCGTAAAGGAGTGCCGGATGCCTTCGAGATTGCATTGGAGGAAATGCGCTTTATCCCAATGAAATACATCCTGTAATTTATTGTATTCTGAGCTGAGTGTTACCGGGGTAACCGTACGTGCATCGGTATTGATGCTCATTGAAACGCCATGCCGGTAAATCTTATCGGCCGCATGCTGTTCAATGGATCTGAAAATATTGGTCTGGATATTACTGGTCGGGCAAATCTCGAGGTGAATATCTTTTTTAACTAAATGATCCAGCAGTTTTTCATCTTCCGCACTGCGTACACCATGACCAATGCGCGTGGGATGCAGTTGCCCGAGTGTGTCCCACACACTTTCCGGACCTTTGGCCTCACCGGCATGACAGGTACAATGAATCCCATTGTCTTTTGCAAACTGAAAAGCCTTCACATGTGCGGCTACCGGGTAACCTGCTTCATCACCAGCCATATCAAATGCCAGAACATTCGTTCCCCTGAACTGCTGTACCAGTTTTACGGTTTCCAGACTTTGTTCTTCTGTATAGTTACGCAGGGTACAAAGGATCAGTCCGCCTTCCATGCCTGTCATCGCCTTGCCTTCTGTGAAAGCTGCATCCACTGTTTCCACCACTTCCACGGGTGACAGCCCTTTGCCCAGGTGAAGCAATGGGGCAAAACGGATCTCGGCATAGATCACATTGTCTGCTTTCAGTTGTTCAAACAGATCCAGCGTCACCAGCCGCAATTGTTCTTTTGTCTGCATCAGCTCAAAACCTTTCACGGCCCTGGTGAGGTAATCCAACAGGTCGGTGCAATGGGGAGGTGCCACGAAGGAATGACAATAGTCTTCATAGGTTACTGCCGGATCAATCTGCTGAACCACTTTATAACTCAGACTACAGTCGAGATGCAGGTGCAATTCTATTTTCGGAAGATGCTGGTAATCCATGTTCACAAAGAATGAACAACAAATAAACGAATTAATCAGGAAAGCAGGGAAGGCAGGATGTCTTTTATCTTTTCCGCTTCACGGAAGTTGGGATGGGCCAGGGTATGATCGATCTGTTCGTGGGCCCAGGTGGTATGATAGGGGACATGTACCGCATGACCACCCATGGCCAGTACCGGCATACAATCTGATTTCAGTGAATTCCCGATCATCAGGAATTCATCCGGCTGTATATCCAGGTGACGGATCAGTTTCTGGTAATCCGCAACCTGTTTGTCACTCATGATCTCGATATGGTGGAAATAATGTTCGAGTCCTGATTTTCTCAGCTTACGCTCCTGGTCCAGCAGGTCGCCCTTGGTGGCCACCACCAGGCGGTAATGTCCCTTGAGTTGCTGCAGTACTTCCTCCACCCCATCCAGTATTTCAATCGGCTTTTCCAGTAATTCCTTTCCGTATTCAATGATCTTCTCTATCACCCGGGGAGAAACCGTATGCTCCGATATCCTCAAGGCGGTTTCGATCATGGATAACATGAATCCTTTTACCCCATACCCGTAAGGAGGAATATTCTGGGTTTCTGTTTTGTACAGTTCCTTGGCCACTGTATGTGCCGGCAGGTAATCCTCGAGCAGGGCACAGAACTTATCTTCCGTTTCCCGGAAATAAGGCTCATTGACCCAGAGCGTATCATCAGCGTCGAAGGCAATTACTTTGAGAGACACAAGGGAAGAGTTTGAGGTTTGTTGTTTGATGTTTAGAGGAAGCTGTTGCTACTTGTCAGAGGTTATTGCCATCTGCCGATGGCTGTTCACTACCGACTACCGACTCCTGACTATCGACTGCTGTCTTCGCTTCTTCATGCAGCCAATCCTTCCGCTTCAGTTCAAAATTCCGTCCGAGGTACAATTTTCTTACCTGTTCGTCATCGGCGAGTTCTTCCGCGGTGCCGTGTTTGAATATTTTTCCTTCGATCAGCAGGTAGGCGCGGTCGCAGATGGAAAGTGTTTCAGTCACATTGTGATCGGTGATCAGGATACCGATATTCTTGTATTTTAATTTAGCCACGATCGCCTGGATATCTTCCACGGCAATCGGGTCAATACCGGCAAAGGGTTCATCGAGCAGGATGAATTTGGGGTCAACGGATAAAGCCCTGGCTATTTCAGTTCTTCTTCTTTCACCCCCGCTCAGTACATCCCCGTTGCTTTTGCGCACATGCTGCAGGCGGAATTCATTTAATAAGGACTCCAGTTTTTCCTTCTGCTCCTTCCGGGAAAGTTTGGTCATTTCCAGTACAGCAGAAATATTATCCTCCACACTCAGTTTCCGGAATACGGAAGCTTCCTGGGGCAGGTAACCAATCCCCATCTGTGCCCTTTTATACATGGGCAGGGAAGTGATGTCCTGGTCATTCAGGAATACCTTCCCTTCATCCGGCTTTACCAGTCCCACCACCTGGTAAAAGGAAGTGGTCTTACCTGCCCCGTTGGGACCCAGTAAACCCACGATCTCCCCCTGTTTCACATTAAAGGAAACATGGTTGACCACGACACGACTGCCATATTTTTTAACCAGTTCTTCTGTGCGGATGGTGATTGCCATAGCTGCAAAAATAAGTGATCGGGAACAGACCTCCTGCGGCTATTGGGTATTTAACAAACCCGTTAAATACCCTACATTTAAACCGTCTTTATGAAACTGTCTGCTGCTTTCACCTTGCTCTGCCTTTTAAATACTGTTGCTTTTGCCCAGATACCCCGGGACAGCCTGGATCTCTGGTTAAAATCAGACACAGGCGTTCTTGTTTCCGGTAATCATGTCACCGGCTGGAAGGACCTGAGTGGTCATCAGCGGGATGCCCTGGTAGCTTCCCCGGTTTCCCCGGAACTGATACCCAACCAGCTCAATGGATTCCCGGTGCTCCGGTTCAATGGGGCCGATATAAATATGCAGACCAAACCCTTCCGTTCTTTCTCCGCGAAAAGGGGTTCAATCTTTATGGTCTTCCGGCTGAACGGACCAAGTCCCACTTCCGGTGGCGGGGTGAATACCCTTGTGTCAACCTATTTCGGGGATGGGATTACCTGGCAATTATCGGCTAATCCTGATTTGTATATTTATTATGACGGGGTGGGCAGTGAAGGTTTCCCACTGGCTGCTGTAAAAATGAAAGCCTGGGAAGTGGTGACTACCGTGCGAACCAATGATACCACGTTTGCCCTCTATCGTAAGGGTGAGCCCCGGGTGACCTTCCGGGTTAATAATAACCAGCCCGATTCAAATGTATTACGGATTGGCTCCAATGGCAGGCTCGAAGTACTGAACGGGGATATTGCCGAGATCATTCTCTACAGCAGAACCCTGTCTGAAAATGAAATTCAGGAGGTGAATGCCTACCTGCTCAACAGGTATAATATTGATCTCCCCGTAATACCCAAAAACTATGACTGGGTCTATTTTTTAGCGGCTGTGCTGACGGTAATTATTTTAGCTGTCTTACTAACCCGTTATTTTGTACAACGTAAACTGCGGAAAAAAATCAGGGAATTTGAAGAGCAGGAAAGGCTGAACCGGGAACGGCACCGTATTTCAAGGGAAATGCATGATGATATCGGGGCCGGGCTCACCCAGATCATTATGATGAGCGAATCGGCAAAACATAAAAAAGCGGATGCTGGTAACCGGGAGCTGGAAGATATTGCCGACACCAGCCGCCGGCTGGTAAACAGCATGAGTGAAATTATCTGGAGCCTGAACCCGGAAAACAAAACACTCGAGCAGCTCTTTGCCTATATGCGTGAGCAACTGCACAAGCAACTCGAATATTCAGGTATTCCCTACAACCTGGATCTGCCTGAAGGTTATGGGTCGATGTTATTACGAAACGAACAACGACGGAATATTTTATTGGTGACCAAGGAAATTGTAAACAATGCGGTCAAACACAGTAACGCATCATCTTTGTCAGTAGCCGCATCCGTGGACGGCCAACAGGTGATCTTCACTATTTCGGATAATGGCCGTGGCTTTGACAGCAACCGGGTTTCGGGAGGCAATGGCCTGCGCAATATCCGGCACCGGGTGGAGGAACTGGGCGGGACGCTTGAACTCGAAACTTCGCCGGGGAATGGCTGCAGGTATACCTATTCAATTCCGGTATAGCCTACTACTTAATTCACATTCTGCATTCAATAAATAAAAAAGAAGTTTGACACGTGAAAATAGATTCCATTGCCATCATTGAAGACGACGAAAAAGTCCGCCATTATATGGCTGAGCAAATACAGCTGCAGGTGGATGTACGGGAACTGCGGGTGTTTGCCGATGGCGAGACGGCGTTGAAAGAACTGACAGCAGAACCCGTTGAAATTGCCCTCTTTGATATTAACCTCCCGGGCATGAACGGGATCGATTGTATCCAGCGGCTGAAAATCCTGCACCCCCGGATGCAGATGATGGTATTGACGGTATATGATAATGCGGATTCCATTTTCAATGCCCTGAAAGCCGGTGCCACCAGTTACCTGCTGAAAAGCACCCCGCCGGATAAAGTAATCGAAGCCATCCTTGAAGTCAAAAACGGCGGCAGCCCGATCAGCAGCCAGATCGCCCGTAAAGTAATTGAAGCCTTCGCCCTCCGGGAAAAAACAAATGAGTACTTCCAGGACCTCAGCCGGCGGGAACAGGAAATACTGGAACAACTGAGCAAGGGATACAGGTATAAAGAAATTGCTGATAAATTATTTGTCAGCCTTGAAACAGTTCGCACCCATATCCGTAATATCTACGAGAAATTACAGGTCAACAGCCGGGCGGAAGCGTTGAGAAAAACCGGCCTGTTGTAGTTTGATTTATTCATAACCGGGACCCTGCCCGTTCCTGGTATTTGGGCTATTTGTTATTCTTATCCAACTGATTCAGAGCATTTACCTGTTTATTTTCTCCTGAATAAAACAGGGCCCCGGCTACCTGTCAAAACTTTACTAAATTGCAGTAAATCAAACTCATGAAGGTATCCCGTTTGCTGTCGCCTGTACTGGTTATGGCCCTTAGCCTTTTTTTTACTTCCTGTAAGAAAGATAAAAAAGACGTAGTGCGTGATACCGTCCAGGTAGGTACCGTCTGGACCTATCAATATAAAACCTTCAGCGCCTCCGGAGTGCTCAGCACTACTTCCACCCTTCGCTGGCGGGCACAAGCCGAAGAAACACTGGGTGGCGATAAATACCTGAAAATCGTGGATAGCGTTGGCAATCTTCTCTATTACCTGAACGTAAAAACAGGCGGTCTTTACCAATATGCCAATAATGCGGCCCAGTTGCTCTGCAAAGACCCGGCTGCAGTGAATGATGCCTATACCAGTTATAACGGAACGGCTAACGAAGATTTTGTTGTAACCAACACCGGCCTCCTGCTTGGCCTGCCCTACTCAAATGCAACGGTAAACCGCTATACAGGCTCCCGCTCCGGTAATGTCAACGATATCCTCTGGTACAATAAAGATCTCTGGCTGGCTAAAATGGAGAAATATGTACTGAATACCTTTACCGGCGTATGGCATATCGATAAACGCTGGGAAGTGGCCTCAATCCAGTATTAACGACTGTTATTATCCATCCCCTGCCCCGGCGGATATAGTTTGGAATATATTTGACTCCTTCAGTATGTTTGCAGTCATTTTGTAAGCTTATGAAGGTAACCGACCATATCAGCCAGGCCAACAGCACCCTGATCTCATTTGAAGTACTTCCACCCCTGAAAGGAAAGGGAATTGAAGCATTGTATAAACACCTGGATCCCCTGATGGAATTCAAGCCCTCCTTTATCAATGTTACCTATCACCGCAGTGAACATGTATTTAAAAAAAGACTGGATGGCAGTTTTGAAAAAGTGGTGGTCAGGAAACGTCCGGGTACTGAAAGTATCTGTGCGGCCATCATGAACAAATACAATGTGGACACCGTGCCCCACCTGATCTGCGGCGGTTTCAGCATCAACGAAACAGAAGATGCCCTGATCAACCTTCGTTACCTGGGGATTGACAATGTACTGGTCCTGCGCGGGGATGCCGCAAAAAACGAAACCGCTTTTGAACCGGAACCCGGCGGTCATAAATATGCCAGCGACCTGCTGAAACAGGTGGTCAACCTCAATGCCGGCATTTACCTGGAAGACGAGCTGAAAGGGACCCACAAAACAGATTTCTGTGTAGGAGTGGCTGGTTATCCTGAAAAACATTTCGAAGCCCCCAATATGGATACGGATCTCCAGTACCTGAAGAAAAAAGTGGACCTGGGAGCGGATTATATCATCACGCAGATGTTTTTCGATAATGCCAAGTTCCATGCCTTTGTCAAATCCTGCCGTGATATCGGGATCAATGTCCCCATCATACCGGGCCTGAAACCCATATATTCTAAAAAACAACTGACCGTTTTACCCAAGACCTTTCATATTGATCTGCCCACCGATCTCTCCAATGAAGTACTGCGTTGCAAAACCGATGAAGACGTGGAAAAAGTAGGAGCCGAATGGCTGCTGATGCAATCCCGCGAACTGAAAAAAGCAGGCGTGCCGGTGCTGCACTATTATACGCTGGGACGGCCAATGCTGGTAGCGGGAGTGGTGAAGGAGATTTAAGTGTGTATAAACCGAAGTGCTGGCACAAGACATGAGTTACGAGCAGTGAGTCACGAGACTTATAGCCCGTGGCACTCTTTAAGTCGCGCAACCTGGTATTATACTACTGTCAACTAATTCTGCTTACCAGCTATTTTTTACTTAGATATATCGGCAAGCACTTTCTCGTCGATCTTCACCGGATACTTCTTCTTCAGCGCTTCTTCCCACTGTTTCTCCAGTATCGACTGGTAATCATTGATCACAATTCCCTTGGCTTCATTAAAACTGCGTTGCAGCAATTGCGGATAGGCATTAAAGATGTAGGCAAATGAGGCGGTATTGTCGGCCTGGTTGATCAGCGGGGTGGTCATCATGCCGGCTTTGGGTATTGCCTTATTGAGGTTAGGAATCTGGCTCCATTCGTACCGGGATGAATCGGCCAGCACTTTCTCCGAATACATTTCACTGATCTTCCGCCAGTCGGCCGGGGAGGCTTTCACTTTATCATAGATCGTCTGGGCAATAGCCTGGTCCGAACAGAAAAAGATCACCACATCGGCACTTTGCTGCCAGGTGTATTGCTTCTTGTTTTTCTCATATAAGTTCTGCAGGGCCACGGTATCCATTTGTGCCTTGGTCCATACTTCCTGCTGCATCACTTCAAAGAACAGGTTGCCATCCCTGAACTCCGTCATCTGGTTATGGAACTCTTCGCTGAATTCTTCCAGGTGTTTTTTATAATATTCAAACATGGCATTTTGCAGCCATTCCTCTTTTACCTGTTCCAGTGGTTTGGCCCCCGTACCATCTGAGCGAAACCGGTATACACTGGCATAATTAAACCAGTCAGTCAGTGTATACACTTCGGTGCCTATACTAAATACCGCAGTTGTTGCTGTCAGTGATTTTCCGGCCGCCTGCATCGGTGTTTTGTCCAGTAGACTGTCGGAATAAGCATGGAAAGCGGCGGCATCCTTCAACAGAATTTTAACCCCGGCTTTCTCATTCACTTGTTTGTAAATATGGTCTTTGGAAGCTTTCCAACGGCTATCCGAAATGATCTTCTGCTGAAGCTCCTGCAGGTAGTCCTTATTGTTGGCATCAGTAATCTGCGATTTTACCGATTCGCGCTGCAGGATATGCCATCCATGACTGGTCTGGAAAGGTTTACCGATCGCGCCATCTTTGGCCAGCGCCCAGAGGTTCTTTTCAAACGAAGCATCATATTGCCCAACTGAAATATCCGGCATAATGCCGCCATTGGCTACACTGATATAGTCATTGCTGAATTTAGCAGCCAGGGGAGCAAATGCCTCGCCGGCCAGCAGGCGTTTATACAATGAATCGGCCAGCTTTGCCAGTTGCTGTTTTACCTGGTCGGTGGCCTCCGGGGGAAAGGCCAGCAGGATCTGGCGCGCTTTCATTTTGCCGGGTGATTTACGCTCTTCCAGGTTTTTAAAAATATGATAGCCGATTTTGGAACGAACGGGAGGGGAGATTTTACCCGGGGCGGTGGCATAAATCGCATTTTCAAATTCATAAGGCAGGGTGAATGCCGTGATATACCCGATTTCCCCGTTATTGGTTTTCGCTGCCGGGTCATCGGATAGTTCTTTAGCCAGTTTTCCAAAGTCTTCTCCTTTCTGCAGTCGCTTCAGGACCTCCTCTCTCTTCTTCAGGGCGGCCATTGTATCCGTTATACCCGAATTGTTCCGGAATGATATAAATATATGGGCTACCCGTATATTCTTCAGGCTGCGCTGAAACGCTTCTTTCTGAAGCCGGTTGATGATCTCGGGATCGGTCATGAATCCTTCAGCGATCTGTGCCCGCAGGTTCTCTACTTCGGTGCGGATCGTGAGAAGGGTATCATACCTTCTGTCATAGGCTTCCCGCACTTTGAGTTTTGATTTAATATACAGATCGAGGTAATCCCTGATGGCCTGGGCCTTATTGGCTCCCGTATTCGTATTGTTCTTATTAAAGGCCCTCAGAAAATCCCTGGCCTCCGCTTTATACGGACCATACGTAAAAAGTGTTTGCGTTGAAGCAGGGAGCAGGCTGCCACAAAAAAGCAGCAACAGGAAGAGGTTTTTTCTGTTCATACCGGATTTGATTTAAGGCTACTGTCCTTTCTGTTTCAGCTGGATTATCTCGTCGAGCTGCTGATAGGTCAGTTTTTTGGCTATAATTCGTTTGTCTTTGTCAAGTAAATATAAGGTGGGAAAGGACTGCACATCGTACAACTGGGAATAACCGGGTATACCATTATCCGTACGGGCCTTATCGGCCGTTTTGGAATAGTACACATGCGTCCACTCGGTGATTTTATTATCCTTTACAAATTTCTGCCAGTCGGCCTTTGTCCCTTCGGTTTCTTTGGCCACGGCAAAAATTTTCACTCCGTCAGCCTTCCATTTTGCCCGGTAGATAGAATCCAGTTTGGGCAGCACTTCTTTACAATGCCCGCAGGTGGGATCCCAGAAAGCCACAATAGTATAGGCCGCTTTAATATTGTATAACGATGCCGGTTTGGCATTCAGATCAGTCAGTTCTATATCGGAAGCCGGGGTACCCAGGATATTGGCCATCAGGCTGTAGGCCCTGTCGGTAATGATCTTCTTCCCGGCTTCATTCAGCCAGGGGTAGGTTTTCTGGGAGAAGTATTTTTCAAATAAATGCACGAAGACCGCGTCCTCCCACATATATTTCTGGTTGAGGTAGCGGTTTACAAATTTCACCAATAAGAACCGGTTCATTTCTTCATTGATACTGGCATAGCCCAGCATCCGGTCGATCTCTTTGATCACGGTATCGGGGTGTGGCACTACCAGCTGGTTAAAATATTTATCCAGTTTCTCATCAAAGAATGGAGTAAAGGCCAGGCGCCCGTCCCAGAAATTCACCCCGTCCCAGAAATGGGCTTTGAAATAATCGTATGCGGCGGTGGAATCGGCTTTATTGGTCGGATTTTTTAATGGCCCTTCCAGCTGGGGTTCACGCATGCAGATCAGCAGGGTGGTCAGCAGGGCATCCGGATTGTTTTTGATCAGGTCTTCCCGGTACTTATTGACGGTTTTGTCTTCCACGGTAAGCGAGGCGGTAATAGCCGCAGAATCTGCTTTGTTTGCCGCCGTCTTCAGTTCTGCCTGCAGGGCATTGATCTTTCTGCCAAAGGCCGACATCTGCTGCTGGTAATCCGTAAACAATACATTGTCGGGTGAGTTTTCGAAAGTCGCCCCTTTACTGATCGTGGCCGTATCGGCTGTCACAGAAAACTGTTGCTGTTTATCGATCAGGATCTCAAAAAAACCGGCTTTATTGGGATAGCCCACCAGGTAGATACCGCCTGAAAGGGTCTTTGTGCCTTTAAATGTGGCCTGGCTGTTTTCATCCAGCATGGCCGAATCAATAATGGGATAGCTTTTGCCAAAATAGTGGCCCAGGTAGATAAACTGGTTTTTAAAGGGCTTAAATGTCACTTTGATCTCATACCCCGATTGCGCCGCACTGGCCAGTGACCATAAGAGTCCGGTAAAAATCAATACTTTTTTCATAATCTGTGTAATCCCGTAAAGGTATCTAAAATTGGGCAGCCCCTGAAAGCCCGGAGCTGAAAAATCGCTGATATAGAGGGCAAAGCCGTGCATTTCGTTGCCTCGGGGAAGGAAAATTCCGGCGGCAGGGCCGGGCGCCTGAGGTATATTTGCGGCGTGAGAAAAAAGAACAAAAATATCGTCCTGGAAAAAGTCCGGGTGGAAGATTATGCGGCCGAGGGAAAGAGCCTGGCCCGGGTAAACGGGAAAGTGATTTTTATGGAGGGAGTGGTGCCCGGCGACCTGGTGGATGTACGTCTGCTGAAGAACAAAAAGGACTGGGCCGAGGGCATGGTCCTGAAGATTCATGAGTTTTCCGGCGAAAGGGTCACCCCGTTCTGCTCCCATTTCGGGGTATGCGGGGGTTGCCAGTGGCAGATGCTGCCTTACGAAAAGCAACTGCAGTATAAAAGCAAACAGGTGGCCGATGTTTTACAGCGGATCGGCAAAGTACCCCTGCCCGAAATCCGGCCGATCCGGGGAGGGGCTGAAACAAGATATTACCGGAACAAGATCGAATACACGTTTGGCAATAAACGCTTCCTGACCAAAGAAGAGATCGGGGATGAAAGCATCAGTGGTCAGCAGGATGTGGCCGGTTTCCATGCCAAGGGCTTTTTTGATAAAGTGGTGGATATTGACACCTGTTACCTGCAGGCCGAACCCACCAATGCCATCCGCCTGTTTGTAAAAGAACTGGGCAAAACCCATGGCTGGCCTTTTTATGATATCCGTAATCATACCGGTTTCCTGCGGACCATGCAGGTGAGGCTTTGTGAGACCGGCGAACTGATGGTGAATATCGTAGTGGCAGAGGAAGATGAAACGAAGATCAAACAGCTGATGGAAGCTGTATTGAAAGAATTCCCCGCCATCACCACCCTGCTGTACACGATCAATACCAAGTGGAATGACAGTCTGTATGACCTGGAGCCGGTAACGTATCACGGCAAGGGCTATGTGATCGAAAAACTGGAAGGATTTCAGTTCAAGATCGGACCAAAGTCTTTCTTCCAGACCAATACAAAACAGGGGGAGGAGTTATACAGGATCACCCGTGATTTTGCGGAGCTCAGTGGCACCGAAACGGTCTATGATCTTTATTGCGGCACGGGCAGTATCGGGATTTTTGTGAGTGAAAAAGCAAAAAAGATCATTGGAGTGGAAATGGTGGAAGCAGCGATTGAAGACGCGAAGGAAAATGCAGCCCTCAATCACTTAAACAGCACCGCTTTCTTTGCCGGTGATGTGATCGATATCTGTAATGATGATTTTTTTGCCACCCATGGCCGTCCGGATGTGATCATCACCGATCCGCCCCGGGCTGGTATGCATGAGAAACTCGTGAAAAAAATCCTGGAGATGGAAGCTCCCACGGTGGTGTATGTCAGTTGCAATCCCGCTACCCAGGCCCGCGACCTGAATTTACTGGATGAAAAGTATACCGTCACCAAAGTGCAGCCGGTGGACATGTTTCCCCACACCCACCATATAGAAAACGTGGTGCAGCTGAAACTGAAAAAGTAACCGGCTGCACTGTTCACTATTTTATAGAAAGATTTGCAGGCCTGTACTCGTCCTTCAGCCCGGCACAGCCCAATAAAACCTAATTTTGCCCCATGACTGATTTCCGATTTTCAAGTCCGTTCAATTTCCCCCCGGTTGTCAAAAACCTGGTCATCATTAATGGCCTGGTCTTCCTGGCACAGGTGATTGTGGGACAGATGGAACCCCGTTGGATGGAAAACATGTTTGCCCTGCATGACCTGCATTCAGTGTATTTTAAACCTCACCAGCTGATCACGCATATGTTTATGCATGGCAGTTTAGGCCATCTCTTTTTTAATATGCTGGCCCTGTGGATGTTTGGGGTAGCCCTTGAACACCGTTTTGGAGCCAAACGTTTTATCCAGTTTTACCTGATTTCCGGCCTGGGAGCCGCGGTTCTTCATATGGCTATCCTGTATTTTGAAATGGAACCAGTCATGGCCACTTACCGCCAACTCCCGGAGGATATGCAACTGGAACTGATCAATGACCCTTATTTTAAAGTAAATATTGCCACGCTGGGTGCTTCCGGTGCGGTATTCGGCTGCCTGGCCGCCTTTGGCTATCTCTACCCGAACAGTATCATCATGATGAACTTCTTCATGCCCATCAAGGCCAAATGGTTTGTGCTGATCTATGCGGCCGGCGAACTGATGCTGGGAGTCCGGAACTCTGCCGGTGATACCGTAGCCCACTTTGCCCACCTGGGTGGGGCCATTGCCGGGTTTTTACTGGTCTGGTTCTGGAACAAAAAGAAACGTCGTACGTTTTACAGATAGGACTGCCTTAACCACCCTGCGCAACCCATACCTTTGCCCCGGTAATTATGACTTATACTGAGCCTTCATACAGACAACGGATGTCCCTCGGACAAAGTAATAATGCGCTGACCCGCCTTATTATGATCAACCTGGTGATATTTATCTCGATCGCCCTGGCCAAGGTATTTTACTATTATATCTACCGCACCGAAGCGGAAGTCAATACCCGTTTTACCTCCGAAGTGCTGCCCCTGGCTGTTTTACCGGCCAGTCTTTCGGAACTGGCCTCAAAACCCTGGACCGTTCTGACTGCCATGTTCACGCATATAGGCGTATGGATGACCCTGGCCAATATGCTCTGGCTATGGTCCTTTGGGTATATCATGCAGGACCTGACCGGTAACCGCAAGATCGTTCCGCTTTATATTTATGGCGGACTGGCGGGTGTCATTGCTTTTTTACTGGTTTCAAACTTACTGCCGGCCATGGCCGGGCAACCGGTACTCAGTATGTATTACGGAGGGGCGGCCAGTATCACCGCCATTGCTGTTGCCACCACCCTGGTTTCCCCGGGCTACCGGATATTTCCTCTCCTGAATGGAGGATTTCCTTTATGGGTACTTACCGCGTTTTACCTGCTGAGTTCGGTGGCCACCATTAAAGTGTACAGTGTGGCCGCTTACGCACCCATGGCAGCCGGCGCTTTTACCGGTTTCCTGTATATCTGGTTTGTGCGCCGGGGTTATGACTGGAGTGACTGGATGAGTAATTTCTTTGACTGGGTCAATGATCTCTTTAACCCGGATAAGCCCAAAAAAGGAAAGCCGGCCATAAAAGACCAGCTTTTTTATAAGTCAGGTACCGCTCCTTATACAAAGACGCCGAATGTAACGGCCGAGCGGATTGATGCCATCCTGGATAAGATCAACCAGCAGGGCTATAATTCCCTGACGGCTGATGAAAAAGATTTACTGAAAAGAGCCGGTGAAGATGATGTACGGATCTGATCAGTTCATTTTCTTATCGATCGCGGTACAAAGGGCTTTAAAGATATCATCCACTGTTCCCTCTCCCTTGATCGATTGAAATTTATGGGCGGCTTTATAATGCTCCGCCACTGCAGAGGTTTCACTGCTGTATACCGCAAAACGTTTCCGGATCACTTCTTCATTGGTATCATCACTGCGTCCGGAGGTCTTACCCCGGTTCAACAGGCGTTTTACCAGTTCTTCCTCCCCTACTTCAAGGGCAAGAACGGCAGCAATACCGGTTTCTTTTAAATCAAGTAACTTATCGAGGGCCGTAGCCTGGGCGGCTGTACGGGGAAATCCGTCAAACAGGAAGCCTTTGGCGCCTTTATTCAGCTCAAAAAAGGAATCCACCATGCCGATCACCACTTCATCCGGCACCAGTTGTCCTTTGTCAATAAAGCTTTTTGCTTCCATACCCAGGGGGGTCTTGTCCGCAATTTCCTGGCGCAGGAGGTTACCGGTTGAAAGATGTTTCAACCCGTATTTTTCTACCAGTTTATCAGATTGTGTTCCTTTCCCGCTGCCGGGAGGTCCAAAGAGAATTAAATTAAACATAATCAATTGTCTGTCTTGGTGTATGGACAAATATACCATACAAGCACTAAAAACATCATGCCAGAGGTCAATTTTAGAAAGGATTCTTATTCCCTGTCAAAATGTTAACAAATGTCAGTAGTTACCCTTCACCCAAACCGGCCAAACCTTGTTTGCGTATGTTTGTTAAATGAATAATATGAGACCAATGATACGCATCACCCTCCTGGCCTGCCTTTGCGGGCTCCTGCAGCAATGCAGCTACTCGCAAAACAATCAATCACCTGCAAAAACAGCAATTATGGACAGCCTCAAAAAAAACAATCCCGTGTATTCCAATTCAGATACTTCCAAAGTGACCATGACCGAGGAGGAATGGAAAAAGATCCTCCCGGCCGATGTATACCAGATCGCCCGGCAGAAAGGCACGGAACGGCCCTGGACCAGCAAATTTGAAAGCTTTAAAGAAGTGGGTACTTATTACTGCGCCGCCTGTGGCAATGCCCTGTTCAAAAGCGATACCAAGTTTGAAAGTGGTTGTGGCTGGCCCAGCTTCTATGAACCCATCAGCAAGGGCAGTATTATTTATACCCCTGACCGGACCCATGGCATGGAACGCACAGAAGTACAATGCGGTCGCTGTAAAGCACACCTCGGGCATGTATTCGATGATGGCCCGCCTCCCACCGGTCTCCGCTATTGTATAAACGGGGTGATCCTTGATTTTCAGAAAGCCAATGAAGCGGCAAAAAATTACCAGGAAAAAAACAATCAATAATAATTTTATCTAATAAGATCTGTCCCGGCAACCTGTTGCCGGGATTTTTAGTTTTAAAAGGCAGCTAAGTAATAAATTTACGCTTTAAAAGCTCCTTATATGCCTTCCTTCCCCCGCCTCCTGACCAGCCTTATCTTTATTACGCTCAGTACCACACTTATTGCACAGATCAATCCGCTGCAACCCATGCCGGTGGATCAGAAAGTGAAAATCGGGAAACTGTCCAATGGACTGACCTACTATATCCGGCACAATGTAAAACCGGAGAAAAGAGTGGAACTGCGCCTGGTGGTGAATACGGGTTCGGTACTGGAAGATGATGACCAGCTGGGACTGGCCCACTTCATGGAACACATGAATTTCAACGGTACCAAACGCTTTCCTAAAAACGAACTGGTGAGTTATCTCCAAAGCATTGGCGTGGAATTCGGCGCTGATTTAAATGCTTATACCAGTTTTGATGAAACAGTTTATATGTTACCTGTACCCACCGATAAACCCGGACTGGTGGACAAAGGTTTACAGATACTGGAAGACTGGGCCCATAATGCCCTGCTGGATTCCACTGAAATTGAAAAAGAGAGAGGGGTGGTGATTGAAGAATGGCGCCTGAGCCGTGGAGCCGATGAGCGGATGATGAAACAAACCCTGCCGGTACAATACCAGGGGTCCAAATATGCCGATCGGTTGCCGATCGGCAAACTGGAAACCCTGCAGCATTTTAATCATGCCGCCCTGAAACGTTTTTATACGGACTGGTATCGCCCCGACCTGCAGGCCATTGTGGTGGTGGGAGATATTGATGTGAATGATATGGAACAGAAGATCCGCGAAATTTTTGGCGATATTCCGGCAAGAACCAATTCCCGTAAACGGGAAATTTTCCCGGTACCGGATCATACAGAATTACTGACCGTAGTAGCCAAGGATAAGGAAACGGCCTTCCCTTCAGTTGAGATCCTGTATAAAAGGGATCCCCAACCTGAAACCACCGTGGGTGACTATGTACGATACATGAACGGGGCCTTATTCACCGGTATGCTGAATAACCGTTTCCGCGAACTGACGCTGCAACCCAACCCGCCCTTTGTGGGCGCAGGATCTTTTTACGGGGAGAGCTATGCCCGCACCAAGGATGCCTACCAGCTTTTTGCCAACAGCAGTGATACCGGCATGAGCCGCGCCCTGTACACACTGGCGGAAGAAAACAGGAGAATATTGTTATACGGATTCACCCCTTCTGAATTTGACCTGCAGAAAAAACAGGTGCTGAGTTATTATGACCGGGTATTCAATGAACGGGAAAAACAGGAATCCTATAATTATGTGGAGGAATATATCCGCAATTTCCTGACGGAGGAACCCATTCCCGGTATTGAATGGGAATATGATTTCGTAAAACAATACCTCGCAACGGTGACCCTGCCCGATGTGAATCAGCTGGCCGCTAAATGGATCAGTAATAACAATATGGTGGTCACTTTAAATGCCCCGGATAAAGCTGGTATTAAGATCCCCTCAGCCGAAGAAGTGAAAGCGGTGTTGGGTAAAGCAGAAACAGCTACCATCAGTCCTTACAAAGAGAAAGTACTGGCTAAAAACCTGCTGGATGCTTCCAGGATCAAAGCGGGAAAAATCATCAGTACCAAAACAGATGAAGAACTTGGCACCAGCACCCTGGTATTGTCGAACGGGGCTACAGTAGTGCTGAAGCCCACGAATTTTAAAAATGATGAAATCCGATTCAGGGCTTTCAGCAAAGGCGGCCATTCACTGGTAAAAGATGCGGATTATTATTCGGCTATTTACGCGGCCTCCATTGTCGGGCAAAGTGGTGTGGGAGGTATCTCGGCCATTGACCTGGGGAATATGCTGAAAGGAAAAAATACCTCCGTCACGCCCAGCATCGGGGGATTGAGCGAAGGCCTCTCAGGCGGTACCATACCAAAGGAAACAGAAACCCTGCTGCAACTGGTCTACCTCTATTTTACTTCCCCGAATAAAGAAGCGCAGGCTTTTGAGTCATTCAAAACAAGGCAGAAGCAGTTGTACGCCAATGTGGCTTCCAATCCTGAAATTTTCTTCAGTGGTGAAGTACAGAAAATAATGACCAGCAATCACCCCCGTGGCGGAAAAATTCCGGTACCCGGTGATTTTGACAGGATCAGCCTGGACCGCAGCATCCAGATCTATAAGGAGCGGTTTGCCAATGCCGGTGACTTTACTTTCATCTTTACCGGTTCATTTAATGAAGAAACCTTAAAACCCTTACTGGAAAAATATATCGGAAGTCTGCCCGGCAATCCGAAGAAAGAAAATTTCCGTGACCTGGGTATCCGTCCGCCACAGGGTAAGCTGGAGAAAGTAATTAATAAAGGATCAGAACCCAAAAGCATGGTGAACCTCGTGTTTACCACCCCTGCTGTATTCAATAGTAATGAAGCATATGCCCTGCGCAGTCTTGGTGAACTGATGGACATCAAACTGGTGGAACAGCTGCGGGAAGAAAAAAGCGGGGTATATGGCGTGAGCGCCAGCGGATCCATGAACCGGATTCCCTATGGCAATGTAAACTTCAGCATCTCTTTCCCCTGTGCCCCGGAGAATGCGGACACGTTGACCAAAGCGGCCCTGGATGAACTGAAAAAAATCATGCAGTCCGGTGTAAGCAAAGAGGACCTGGAAAAAATCAAAGAGCAGCAGACCCGGAAACTGGAAGTGGATATCAAGCAGAACAGTTTCTGGTTATCCGGCTTATTCGATGTTTATTTTTATGGCAGCAAGCCAGCTGATCTGCTGAAGAAGCAGCAACAGATCGACGGGCTCACCGGTAAAATGATGCAGGATGTCGCCAAAAAATACCTCAACCTGCAACGTTATATCCGTGTTACACTCAAACCGGAGACCACTGAAGAGAAAAAACCATTAAAAGGATTCTGATATAACTGATTTATGAGATACCTGCGCCTGTTATTCTTTTTTTTCCTGGCATTAATCGTTGTCACAGCCATTTTTTCCTGGCTGGCCCCGGTGAAGCAATCACTGGATAAGAGCATCTCAATCCAGGCGCCGGCTTTGGTTGTTTATGAGCAGGTGGCCCGGTTGGAGAATTTTAATCAATGGTCGGCCTGGAATCAGCATGATTCAACCGTTAAAATCACTATCACCGGGACAGATGGAACGGCGGGTGCAGCGAGTCACTGGAGCGGAGATGCCTCCATTTCAGGAGAAGGAAGGATTGAAATTACTGCGGCAGAACCCGGTAAAAGCGTCAGCCAGAAAATTCATTTTATCAAACCCAAGGAAGGACATGCGGAGTCTTTATTCACGCTGACTGAACTGAACGGGCTTACCACGGTCAACTGGCATTTTGAAAGTGAAACACCCCGGCCCTGGAATATATTCAATTTTTTCGCCGATATCGATGAACAGCTGGGACCTGAGTTTGAAAAGGGGCTGGCTGCTTTAAAAGCAAGAGTGGAAAAAAATACAGTGCCATCCGGACAATCAACTGCCTATGTGGTGAAAGAAATGGATTTCCCGGAAACAAAATATGCCCTTGTCCGCCAGTCCATCAGCTGGAAGGATATCCCGGCTTTCTATGCCAGCCATATTTCCATACTGTATGCAGAAGCGCAGCGGCAGAAGATTACACCGGGTATGGCAAGTGGATTATATTTTACCTGGGACAATGATAAACAGCTCACTGATATGGCCGCTGCCATTCCGTTACCTGCAGGTAAAGAACTGGGCAGCCCCATTATCCGCATGGAAACAATCAGTGGCGGCAAAGCCATCTACACGGATCATTTCGGTGCTTATGATCAAACACCGGCCGCCTGGACCATCCTGCGCCAGTATATCGCTTCCCATAATTTAAAAGAAAAAGCACCGGTGATTGAACAGTACCTCAATGATCCTGCGGTGGTAAAGGATACGGCGAAATGGCAGACGAGGGTGATTATGTTAGTGGAATAGGAAAAGCAGCGAGCAGCGAGCAATGAGTTGCGAGCTATGATTATCGTATTGACGGCAGACAAGCTCCTGACTACCGACTACCGACTCCTGACTACCGACTATTTACTACCTTTGGCCGCAAATAATCAGTATGAAACTCTCTCACCTGTCGGAAACACTCATCGGATCAGAAATCGTTAAACTCGGAGGCGAAATCCGGGAAAAAATCCGCCAGGGAGAACGTATTTACAATTTCACCATTGGTGATTTTGATCCTTCCATTTTCCCGATTCCCAAAGAACTGGAAGACGCGATCGTGGAAGCCTACCGCAAACATTTTACCAATTACCCGGCTGCAGAAGGGAATCTCGATCTGCGTGAAGCAGTCCATAGTTTTATAAAAGACGAAGAAGGACTGGACTATAACATCAACGAGATACTCATTGCCTCAGGTGGAAGACCCCTGATCTATACAGTGTTCCGCGCGATCTGTGACGCGGGAGATAAGATCATTTATGCAGTACCCTCCTGGAACAATAATCACTATACCCATTTTGTCAGTGGCGAACACGTGGTGATCGAGGCCGGGGCAGAAACGAATTTCATGCCTACGGCAGAAGCTATCCGCCCGTATGTAAAAGAAGCGGTACTCATCTCCCTCTGTTCCCCGCAGAACCCGACCGGCACCACTTTCCGGAAAGAAGAACTGGAAGCGATCTGCGACCTGGTGATTGAAGAAAACAAAACAAGGGGTGAAGGACAAAAGAAACTCTATGTGATGTTTGACCAGATGTACTGGCACCTGACTTATGGAAGCATTCAGCATTATAATCCGGTATCCCTGCGGCCGGAAATGAAAGAATACACCATCTTTATCGATGCGATCAGCAAGGTGTTTGCGGCAACCGGTGTTCGTGTGGGATGGAGTATGGGACCTGCCACGATCATCAACAAAATGAAAGCCATTCTCACGCATATCGGTGCCTGGGCACCCATGGCAGAACAAAAAGCCGTGGCTTATTACCTGGGCAACCGGGCCGCTATCAAAAAATACCTGGTGCATTTCAAAGCAGAGATTGAAGAAAGACTGCAACGCATCTATGAAGGGTTTAGCGCATTGAAAGCCGAAGGATTTGCCGTGGAAGCCATTGCCCCGGAAGCGGCCATTTACCTGACGATTAAACTCGACCTGGTGGGCAAAAAAACAGCGGATGGAACGGTGCTCGCCGCCCAGTCTGATGTGACGGCCTACTTACTCAATAAAGCCGGTCTGGCTGTTGTGCCTTTTTACGCCTTCGGCGCTTCAAAAAATTCACCTTGGTACCGCCTGAGTGTTGGTACCTGCAAGAAAGAAGAAATCGGTGAAATGATCGGGAAGCTGAGAGAAGCGTTGAGTGGGCTGAAGGCCCCCTAAGGCCCAAGCCCCCAAACCCCCTAAAGGGGGCTTTAGACTCCGAAAGTTTATAATTACTTTTCTCTATTGAATTGCGTAGATGCTCCCGCCAAGCTTATAAGCATTTACAAAAGCAGTAAACTCTTTATTTTGTCATACATCCAGAATGTGGAGGAGGCTGGCATTTAAGTAAAGTCATTCTGACTTTGCGGGAATTATTACGCAAAACACTGATGTAAATATTATTCAAAGTAGCGGAGTGTAAAGCCCCCTTCAGGGGGTTTGGGGGCCTGGGCTTTTGTGGGCTCTAATTCTTATTGATTAAAAACCTGAACTCCCTCATCCTGAAATGCCTTGCTTCTTTCAGGATCTTACGTGGGTTGGAAGTAATGGAATTGCGGTCAACCAGTTCGTTGGCCCTGCAGAATGCTTCGGTGGTATCGGCAACAGACAGGATGCCGTTGAGGTATGAGACTTCCTTTTCAATGGCTTGTTCGCTCATGAATTCTTCTCTGGAAAACAATAAAATGTTTCGGGTGAAGCGGTTCATTCCAAAAGAGGTGATTTAGTATCCGGTCATTCCTTTGTGGCTTGGACAGCCACAACCTTTTCCTCCCTTACCTGTGCCGGAATAATAATTACGGTTGCAGGAAGCAAGGATCATGATGAATAACAGGGCTAAAGCAATTTTGTTGATTAGTTTCATACACTTAATGTTCT
>CAZFLL010000029.1:0-2667 GCA_964519865.1 uncultured Chitinophaga sp.
ATTGCCGGGGTTTTTTGTTGAAAGCTACGAGGTTAGAGGTACGAGCTACGAGCGGATTACGTAAAAAAAGCTTGGATCCGTTGATTTAGATTGAATTTCTTAGAAGTTCCTAACAACTAACAGCTACCAGCAAACACCTGATTTTTATGGATTTTTCATCACTCTTAGTTATTTTTGCGGCCCGGTTTGTATTACGGGATGTAGCGCAGCCCGGTAGCGCACTACGTTCGGGACGTAGGGGTCGCTGGTTCGAATCCAGTCATCCCGACTTCGCCCTCCAAAGCTTTAGCGACGGAGGGCTTTTTTGTTTGAACCGCGGAATAAAGTACGGGGTACGAGGTACGAAGTACTTAAAACGGGAAGAGTTCATAAGGAACTGTGGCAGGCTTAGATATCGGATAATAGTGGGTTTGATAACCCTATTTAGTATGGGCTGTTGACTTACCGACTCCTGACTCCCGACTACTGACTTCTCTCAGGATGGGCTGTTCCTGACACCCCACACCTGTCTTCCGTCACCCGATTCAGATTTTTCCGAACCATTCCCAACCGTTAACTTTGCCCCTTAATGAAAATACTCATTAAAAAGGCCCGGATCATTGATCCCTCCTCCCCACAAAACGGGCAAATCACCGATATTTTTATTGAGAATGGCACCATCAGCCGGATTGGAAACGACATCAGCCTGGAAGCGGAACAGGTGATCAGCCTGGAGGGACTCTGTGTGTCTCCCGGATGGGTGGATGTTTTTGCCAATTTTGCCGACCCGGGGTATGAATTCAAAGAAACCCTGGAAACAGGGGCCGCCGCCGCTGCCGCCGGTGGCTATACGGATGTACTGATCATCCCGAATACCAACCCGGTTCTGCATAATAAAGCCGCGGTGGAATACGTGGTGCATAAAGGACAACACCTCCCCGTAACCATTCACCCGATCGGCGCCATCACCCGGAATACTGAAGGAAAAGAACTGGCGGAAATGTATGATATGAAATGGAGTGGAGCCGTGGCCTTCAGCGATGGGATCAATTGTGTGCAATCCGCCGGACTGCTGGTAAAAGCCCTGCAATATGTAAAAGCGTTTGACGGCATAATCATACAGGTGCCGGATGATAAAAGTGTAAACCCTCCCGGCCTGATCAATGAAGGTGTGATATCCACCCAACTCGGACTACCCGGTAAACCGGCCATGGCCGAAGAACTGGTGGTGGAAAGAGATATCAGCCTGGCGGATTATACCTCCTCTAAAATCCACCTTACCGGTATCAGTACCAAGAAATCGGCCGACTATGTTCGCAAGGGAAAAGAAAGTGGAATTGCCGTGAGTTGCTCCGTTACCCCCTACCATCTTTTCTTCAGCGATGAAGACATGACCAGCTATAACACAAACCTGAAAGTAAACCCGCCCCTCCGCACTGCGGCAGACAGGCAGGCACTCCGGGAAGCAGTATTGAATGGCACCGTGGATTGCCTGGCCTCGCATCACCTGCCACATGAGATTGACAGCAAGATCATTGAATTTGAATACGCCAAATTTGGTATGACGGGTCTTGAAACCGCTTATGCTGTACTCAATACCGCAGTTCCGGGTATCAGTCCTGAGCGCACAGTGGAGTTACTGGCCACAAACCCCCGTAGAATATTCGGTCTCGATCCCGCAACGGTTAAGGAAGGAAATACAGCCCGTCTCAGTTTGTTTCAACCGGAGCAGGGCTGGACATTCACCAAAGAGGATATCCGTTCCAAATCGGCCAATACCCCTTTTACCGGGCTAACATTTAAAGGAAAAGTGGCCGGAACCATTACCGGTTCATCCTCCACATTTTAATACATGAAATTAAAACTCACCCCGGCCCTTACTGGTCTTTTTGCAGGTTTGCTGATGGCCGCCATTTTCCTGTTTGGATATGCCAACAGGGATAACACAAAGCTGCCAATTGAATTACTGGCAACGCTGGCCTTTTCGGCCGGCATCATCCTCTCCGTGATATTGTATGTAAAGTCAGCAGAGAACCCTGTAAAATTCTGGGATAAATTCAATGTGGGGTTCAGGAGTTTTATTGTAAGTATCCTGGTTATGGTGGTATTTACCTATGTCTTTAATAAACTGCATCCTGAATTCAAAGAAGAAAGTGCTGCTATGGAAAAA
The DNA here is from genome assembly GCA_964519865.1 of uncultured Chitinophaga sp. GTDB lineage: Bacteria > Bacteroidota > Bacteroidia > Chitinophagales > Chitinophagaceae > JJ008. The sequence goes on from CAZFLL010000029.1 coordinate 2,150, forward strand.
ACCAGGATCACCAGCACCGAGAAATCGAAGACTCCTATGGAAATCGACCAGTACATTGCGGATTATAAAAAGGGGTATATAACTGCCCTTGTATCTAAAACTATTTTCGGATATTTGATTATTGGCGCCGTGGTAACCGCTGTTACGGCCGCTTTTACCTCCAGAAGAAAATAATTTATGGACCTGTCCATTGTCATACCCCTGATCGACGAAGCTGAATCCCTGCCGGAACTCACGGCCTGGATTGAGAAAGTCATGTCTGAACATAACTACAGCTATGAAGTGATCTTCGTGGATGATGGAAGCAGTGATAATTCATGGGAAGTGATTGAAGGACTGCGGGCCAAAAATCCAGCCGTGAAAGGGATTAAATTCCAGCGCAATTATGGCAAATCAGCCGGGCTGAATGAAGCTTTCAGGGCCGCCTCGGGAGAGGTTGTGATCACCATGGATGCCGACCTGCAGGATAGTACCGACGAGATCCCTGAACTTAGAAAAATGATTGTGGAAGACGGCTT
>CAZFLL010000029.1:2677-25539 GCA_964519865.1 uncultured Chitinophaga sp.
GACGGCTTTGACCTGGTGAGTGGCTGGAAAAAGAAACGCTACGACAATACCCTGACCAAGAATATTCCCTCCAAATTTTTTAATGCAGTTACCCGCTGGATGTCGGGTATCTACCTGCACGATTTTAACTGCGGACTGAAAGCCTACAAGAAAAAAGTAATCAAGGGCATTGAAGTATATGGGGAAATGCACCGCTATATCCCGGTTCTGGCCAAATGGGCGGGCTTTAAAAAGATCGGGGAAAAAGTGGTGGAACACAGGGCCCGGAAATACGGCACTTCAAAATTCGGATGGAGACGTTTTGTGAATGGCTTCCTCGACCTTTTATCCATCAGCTTTGTTGGTAAATTCTCAAAAAGACCCATGCACTTCTTTGGTCTCTGGGGCACTTTGTTTTTCCTGGCCGGTATGGGTATTTCCATTTACCTGGTGGTTTCAAAAATCATTGATTCCAATTTTGCCCTGACCAACCGTCCGGGTTTTTACCTCGCCTTAACCTCCGTGATTATTGGTATGCAGCTATTCCTTGCCGGTTTTATTGGCGAACTTATTTCCCGCAATTCAGCCAACCGCAATACCTACCTGGTGGAAACCAAAACCGGATTGTAATGGCCCGTGTGATTATTATAGGACCTGCCCATCCCCTGCGTGGCGGACTGGCCACTTTTAACCAGCGCCTGGCAAAGGCATTTATGGATGAAGGGTATGAATGCAGCCTGCTCTCCTTTTCCCTGCAATACCCTGATTTTATTTTCCCGGGCACCACCCAGTATACCAAAGAACCGGCTCCGGAAAACCTGGTGATCCATACAAAGATCAACTCTATAAACCCGTTGAACTGGATCCGCACCGGCAACTGGCTACGTAAACAAAAACCCGACCTGATCATTGTGCGTTTCTGGCTTCCGTTGATGGGTCCCGCCCTGGGCACCATCCTGAGAAGGGCCCGGAAAAACAAACAGACAAAGATCATCTGTATTGCAGACAATGTGATTCCGCATGAAAAACGCCCCGGGGATAAACCTTTCACGAAATATTTCCTGAAAAGTTGTGACGCGTTTATCACGATGAGCGATAAAGTAATGAGTGATCTCCGGCTTTTTGAAAAAACAAAACCGGCGCAATTAGTCTCCCACCCGCTCTATGATAATTTCGGGGCGATCCTATCAAAAGAAGAGGCCCGCCGGCACCTGGGACTTCCCGGAGGGGAGAAAATCATCCTTTTCTTTGGTTTTATCCGGAAATACAAAGGACTTGACCTGCTTTTTGAAGCCATGGCGGAAAAGAATCTGCGGGATTCAGGTATCCGTTTACTGGTGGCCGGTGAATTTTATGAAGAAGAAAAAGGCTACCAGGAACAGATCGATCAGCTCGGTATCCGGGGTCAGTTATACTTACGTACGGATTTTATACCCGACAGTGAAGTGAAATATTATCTATGTGCGGCAGATGCCGTGATACAGCCCTACCGGAATGCCACACAAAGCGGCGTAACCCCACTCGCCTACCACTTTGAAAAACCGATGGTGGTGACCAATGTAGGCGGCCTGCCTTCCCTGGTACCGGATCATAAAGTGGGACTTGTAACTGAACCCGATCCGGCTGCTATAGCCGCAGGGATCCTGGAGTTCTACCAATTAGGTGAAGATTATTTTATTCCTCATCTTCGTGAAGAGAAAAAAAAGTACAGCTGGACCCGTATGGTCAGCAGCATTTCTCAGTTAGCCCATGATATTCAGAAGTAAAGCTCCTTTGCGGATCGGACTGGCTGGCGGTGGAACCGATGTCAGCCCCTACAGCGACCTCTATGGCGGTGCTATTCTCAATGCCACCCTTTCCCTTTATGCAAATGCCACGATAGAACCCATGGATGAAAATAAAATCATCCTGGAAGCCATCGACCGCCAGGAAATTCAGGAATTTGACTGGGCCGATCGTTTACCGGTGAACGGACAACTTGATCTGCTGAAAGGAGTGTACAACCGGATCCAGCAGGACTATGGCATCAAAGAACAGGGTTTCCGTCTTTCCACCTATGTGGATGCCCCGGCAGGCTCCGGACTGGGCACCTCCTCCACCCTGGTGGTCGCCATCCTTGGGGCTTTTGCCGAAATGATGAAACTGCCGATGGGGGAATATGATATGGCCCATTATGCTTATGAGATTGAACGTCGTGACCTCAACCTGGCTGGCGGCCGGCAGGATCAGTACGCGGCTACTTTTGGCGGGGTGAATTTCATGGAGTTTTACGGAGAGGATAAAGTGATTGTAAACCCGCTGCGGGTAAAACAACAATACCTGTTTGAACTCGAAAATAACCTTCTTTTATATTACACATCCACCAGCCGGGAATCCGCGGAGATCATTAAAAAACAAAGCAAAAACGTAACAGACAATAAAGAAAAATCCATCGAAGCCATGCATCACCTGAAAGACCAGGCCCGCATGATGAAAGAAGCACTCCTGAAAGGAAGGCTGAATGAGATCGGTGAAATCCTGGACTATGGCTTTCAGCAAAAAAGGCAGATGGCAGAAGGCATCAGTAATCCCCTGATGGAAGAGATCTATGAAACGGCTAAGAAAGCCGGTGCCACCGGTGGTAAAATTTCCGGCGCAGGTGGAGGCGGTTTCATGATTTTTTATTGCCCCGTAAATACAAAATATAAAGTAATTGACCGTCTTTCCGGTTTTGGCGGCCGTCACCGCAATTACCAGTTCACCGAACATGGTTTAAAAACCTGGACCATTTAAACGTTATAAACATTGAGTATGGAAAAAATCAGACAGATCATTCAGGCATCCATTGATACCAAACAACAGATTTTGCAGGATCCGGCTTTACTCAACATGATTGAACAGGTGGTAAACGCAGTGACCCGGGCATTTCAAAATGGAAGCCGGGTTTATTTCTGTGGCAATGGTGGCAGTGCCGCCGATGCGCAGCACCTGGCCGCTGAATTCTCCGGCCGGTTTTATACTGACCGGAAAGCATTACCCGCCGAAGCCCTGCATTGCAACACATCCTACCTGACCGCCGTGGCGAATGATTACAGTTATGATGTCATTTATTCGAGACTGATTGATGGTATAGGGATCACAGGTGATGTGCTGATCGGGCTTTCCACTTCCGGTAATTCAAAAAATATTGTCAAGGCCTTTGAAGTGGCCCGGGAGAAAGGAATAATTACCGTTGGTTTTACCGGCAGCACGGGGGGACAAATGAAAACCCTCAGCGATTACCTGGTCAATGTCCCGTCCAATGATACACCCCGCATCCAGGAAAGTCATATCACCATTGGTCATATCATCTGCCAGCTGGTGGAAGAAAATTATTTCGGCCAGTCAAAATAATACAGCAAGGAAAACCTATGATCAGAGAAGCCATCATATTAGCCGGCGGTTTAGGCACCCGTTTACGGGAAGCTGTTCCGGAACTTCCCAAATGTATGGCCCCGGTGGCCGGGCGACCCTTCCTTTTTCATGTAATCAATTACCTGCGCCTGCAGGGGATTGAACGGTTTATATTTTCACTCGGCTATAAGCATGAAGTGATCGAAGAATATTTACAGATGCATTTCCCTACCCTGAAATACACCGTGGCGATTGAGGAAGAACCCCTTGGCACAGGCGGGGCCATCCAACTGGCCTGTACAAAAGCAGAAAATAAACAGGTGGTGGTGGTCAACGGGGATACCATGTACAAAGCCGACCTGCATGCAGCCTTTCTCTTCCATACCCATCATATGGCCGAGTGTACGCTCCTGCTTAAACCCATGAAAAACTTTGACCGCTATGGAGTGGTGGAACTGAATGAGCAGCACCTGGTGCAGCAGTTCAGTGAGAAAAAACAATATGCAGAAGGCAATATTAACGGTGGTGTTTATATACTGGATAGGGATAAATTCCTGGATGAGGAATTCCCGGAGAAATTCTCTTTTGAAAAAAATTACCTGGAACAGTACCATAACAGCCGCCGGATTTACGGGCTGGTTCAGGATGCCTATTTTATTGATATCGGGATACCGGAGGATTATAACCGGGCACAAATTGAGTTCAGTCACCCTCCCCTGGATCTCAGCCGGGTGGATAAAAGCTGGACCCTTTTTCTTGACCGGGACGGGGTAATCAATATTGACAAAGACGGCAGTTATATTTTTACCCCGGATGAATTCATTTTTACCGAAGGTGGTCCGGGCATTTTTAAAAAACTGGCCGAAACTTTTTCCCGGATTATCATTATCACCAACCAACGGGGTGTGGGACGCGGACTCATGACCGATGCCACGCTCCATGAAATACATAACCGGATGACCGGTGAGATCGAAGAAGCCGGGGGGCGTATCGATGCGATTTACTACTGCAGCAGTATTCATAACGACCACCCGGATCGGAAGCCAAATCCGGGAATGGCCGTACGGGCGAAATTGAATTTCCCGGAAATTGACTTCAGTAAATCCATCATGGCAGGCAATAACCTCAGCGATATGCATTTTGGAAGAAATGCAGGGATCTACACCGTGTTTATACGAAGCACCAGGCCCCGGCAGGAATTTCCCCATCCGGAAATCGACCTGGCGTTTAACTGCCTGGAGGATTTTGTAAAAGCTTTATGAACCCGGGAATAATTTTACAACCCTTTTTACGTTAGGCCCATCTGGTACTTGTCTTACTTTTACCAGTATAAAACAAACAGCCCGTGAAGCACCTGCTCATTCTGACCTTATTTACCGGCCTGCTTACTGTCTGCTCAGCCCAGAAAATCAGTAATGCTGATCTTAAAACCCTGCGGGCAAAGGAAGACAGCCTGAAAAACCTTTCCCTGCACCTGAATACCGACAGTCTGCCACAGCAACGGATGCTGGCCGACAGTGCTTTTACCAAGGTGCTGGTCCGTACTCTGCAGGTAAAAAACTCGTTTCTCTATCCCCTGGATTCTGTACTGGGGGTATCTAAATTATATTCCCCGGACAGTCTTTTCCGGATCATTACCTGGAACATTATCTACAATGATTATTATTCCCGGCAGCGCGGGGCAATACAGTTCAGAACGGCAGACGGTTCATTGAAACTCACACCGCTCCGGGATGCCTCGGAATTTACCAATAAACCGGAGGATTCGGTCCGTAACCGGGGTAACTGGGTTGGAGCCATGTATTACAATATGGTTAAAACCCAGCATAAAGGGAAAAATTATTATACCCTTTTTGGATTTGACAACAACAGCGCGCAAAGCAGCATGAAATGGATCGAAGTGTTGCAGTTCAATGAAAAAAATGAACCGCTATTCGGTGGCCCTTTCTTTACGTACGAGAAAGATTCGGTACCCAGGCCTCCCCGTTACCGGCTCTTTGTTGAATTCAAGAAAGATACCCGTGTCCTGGTGAATTATATTGAGGACCTGGACCTGATCCTGGTGGATCACCTGGTTTCTGAATCAGACCAGCCGGAACTGCCCTGGACCTTTGTACCCGATGGGGACCAGGAAGGCTACAAATGGGAGAACGGGAAATGGATGCATGTTGACAAAGTGTTTACCCTGAAACTGCAGGATGGACAGGCCCCGGTAGGCGAACCATTGCTTGATCCAAAGGGCAACCGGAATGAACAAAAGCTCCAGGAAAAATCAGATAAAAACAAGACCAAAGAAAACAAGCCTGCCGTGAATTACGACAACTGATCCCTGCACCGGTTTTCCGCGCCAATGGGTATCTTTACAACCCATGGAGCAACCCCAGACGCATATACAGCCCCCCGGCCGGTTTAGTACCGGCATCAGGGAAATCTGGCAATACCGGGAACTCTTCTATTTTTTTACCTGGAGAGATATCAAGGTAAAGTACAAACAGACCTCCCTGGGCATTCTTTGGGCCTTGCTCCAGCCCCTGGGAATGATGCTGCTCTTCACTCTGCTATTTTCAAAAACCTGGAAAGTTGATACCAGTCCACTGCCCTACCCGGTTTTTGTATTATCCGGACTGATCCTCTGGAATCTTTTCCAGTCTTCCGTTTCGCATGCCGGTGAAAGTATGATCCAGCATGCCGGTATCATTAAGAAAATATACTTCCCCCGCCTGATCATTCCCGGCTCAGCCGTCTTGGTCGCCTTGTTCGATTTTATCATGGGACTGCTGATCTTCCTGGTTTTTTGCCTGGTATATAAACAAGCCTTTTACTGGTATACCCTTCCCTTTTTCCTGGCCGGTATATTATTTATGTTGCTGGCCGCGTTCGGTACCGGTACATTCCTCGCCGCATTGAATGTGAAATACCGGGATTTCAGGTATACCATCCCGTTTTTTCTGCAGGTCTTGTTTTTTACTTCGCAGATCATTTACCCGGTCCATGGAGTCACCCAGCCGGTATTAAAATATGTACTGGCATTTAACCCGGTGAATGCCGCCCTCGAATTATTTCGTTGTGGATTAACCGGGCAGTCTCCTGATTCACTGATACTGGGTCTCGGGGGGTCAACCACCCTGATCATCTTTATTGCCGGACTTTATTATTTCAGAAAAACAGAAGCCTATTTCGCAGATATTGCCTGATGAAACCCGCCATAGACATACAAAACCTGGGCAAGCAATACCAGCTGCATGAAGCCCCGCCATATATGGCCTTGCGGGATATCCTGAGCCAGTCGGTAAAACATATCTTTTCTTCATCCCCTGTGAAAGAAGAAAAATTCTGGGCACTCAGGGATATAAACCTGACTATCCAGCCTGGTGAAAGAGTGGGTATTATCGGGCGGAATGGGGCCGGGAAGAGTACCTTGTTAAAGATCATCAGCCGGATCACCCCCCCTACCACAGGAGAGGCCTTTATCCGCGGACGGGTAGGCAGCCTGCTTGAAGTGGGCACCGGTTTCCATCCGGAACTGACCGGCCGGGAGAATATCTATCTCAATGGATCCATTCTTGGATTAAAAAAAGCAGAAATCAACCGGCAACTGGAGGCCATCATTGATTTTAGCGGCGTTGAAAAATTTTTAGACACCCCGCTGAAACATTACAGCAGCGGGATGCAACTGCGCTTAGCCTTCTCCGTGGCGGCACACCTGGAGCCGGAAATACTGTTGATCGATGAAGTACTGGCTGTCGGCGATATGGAGTTCCAGAAAAAGTGCCTGGGAAAGATGGAAGAAGTAAGTAAAAAAGACGGGCGGACAATCCTTTTTGTCAGCCACAATATGAGTTATATAACCAGTCTGTGTGACAAAGCGGTCTTACTGGATAAAGGCACAGTGATTAATACAGGTAGCCCCACAGAGGTCATCAACCAGTATATAACTGCTGCACGCACTCCTGCTACTGCTGAAAAATCAGCCGGAGAAAATCCGGTAGTCCGCCTCTTATCTGTACAATGTATTAATTCCGGTTTCAGAACATGTGAAAGTTTTGCAGTAGATGAAGCAATCGGTATTGAAATGGAATATGAAGTATTGCAGGCCGGACATGTATTGTGGCTCGGTTACAACCTGTACAACCAGGAAGGGGTCAACATTTTTGATACGCACAGTGTGAATACAAAAGAGTATACAGAACCTCATCTGCCTGGTAAATACAAGGCGATCGCCTGGATACCCGGACAGCTGTTAAATACAGGTATGTACTACACCAGTTGCGCCGTATTCAATCACCTGCGGCAGGTGATTCACCTGCATGAAAAGGATGTCTGTATTTTCCATGTACATGATGTATTTGACCGGCAGACGGCAAGAGGTATGAGTCCGGGTGAATTTCCCGGCAATGTCCGCCCATTACTCAATTGGCAAATCCACAAACACGAATCTTAAAAGAATAAGAAACTATGTCCATTCAGCCAACCGGCGAACGTCTTACAGTGTACTATCCGGGTATAATCACCCTGGAGCATATGCACCGTTACGCCATTGCCTGTCATGTAGCCAAAGGGAAAAAAGTGCTCGACATAGCCTGTGGGGAAGGATATGGAGCCAACCTGCTTGCTCAAGCGGCCATTGAGGTGACCGGGGCGGACATAAATCAGGAAACCATCGCGGCCGCCCGGAAAAAATACGGGCGTTCGAATCTTAAGTTTGAAACAGCCTCCACACTTGCACTACCATTCCCCGATGCATCTTTTGATATGGTGGTCAGCTTTGAAACCCTTGAGCACCTGGAAGAACAGCAACAAATGATAGCTGAGTTAAAACGGGTTTTACGCTCAGGGGGATTATTGCTTATTTCAACACCTGACAAAAAGAATTATACAGATAAAACCGGACACCTGAATCCATTCCACGTAAAAGAATTATACCGGCCGGATTTTGAACAGTTACTTCAATCCTATTTCACGCACACCGATATTCACAGCCAATATGCCGGTTTATACTCTGTTTGCTGCAGTGCTGCCAGTCAAGATGCCCCGTTGGTTTTTTCCGGAAATTTTGATGAATTAAACGCCCCTACTTCAGGATCAGCTCCCTTCCTTATTGCATTGGCATCGGACAATATAATTCCGGAATTACCGGTCACTCTTTTTGAAGACAGCGGGTTACTTCACCAGCTACAGCAGGAATTTGCAGATGATATACGACGAACAATGAGTTACCGGCTGGGTCATTTCCTGCTTTCCCCGGTCCGATGGTTAAGGAAACTCCTGATGAAATAGGAATATGGACAATGTACTGAGCATACTTGGATTGATTACCGAAAAAAATGACCCGTCTTCGCGGGCCCGGATACTCCAGTACCTGCCGGCACTTGAAAAAGAAAATATTAATGTCACAGCCCGAGGTTTTTCTCCCCACAACAATACCGACCCGGCTCCCTGGATGTTCAGAACTGGGAAAATTACAGGTATTAACCCATGGCGGTTTTTATGGCTGTTTAAGAATATCAGCCGGTTTCCACTGCTTTACCAGCAAAATAAATATGACCTTATCTGGCAGAACCGGATGATCATAACACATCATTCCTGGTATGAAAAAAAAATACATGTCCCCCGGGTTTTTGATTTTGACGATGCCATCTGGCTGCATGACGGGGAAAAAAATGTTCAGGAAGCTATTTCTGCTGCGGCACAGGTATTTGCCGGCAATGAATACCTGGCTGGCTATGCTTCCCGGTACTCCGGAAATGTGCGTATCATCCCGTCTGTGATTGACACTTCAGTTATATTCCCGTTGAAAAAAAAGGAAGGTCCTTTTACAATCGGGTGGATTGGCAGTGCATCGAATATGCATTATCTTGAACTGGCAAAACCCGCAATCATTCAGTTTCTCCAACAGCATCAGGACGCCCGTTTTATAATTGTATCTTCATCACCAGGCGACCTCTTTCAATATGATGACCAACAAATCCTTTTCAGGTCCTGGTCAGCAGAAAATGAAAACGAACTGATCAATTTATTTTCAGTGGGACTGATGCCTCTTCCGGATACACCATATACCCGGGGCAAATGCAGTTTTAAAATGCTGCAGTATATGGCCTGTGGTATTCCTGTACTGGTCAGTCCTGTTGGAAATAATGAACCGGTACTCAGGAACAGCAATGCGGGCCTGGCCGCTGTTGACGCGAACAGCTGGCTTAAAGGACTGCAAACATTAAAAGACGATCACGACTTTTACAGCCAGTCGGCCAGAAATGGCCCCCCATTCATTGAAAACCATTATTCCGTTAAAAAATATGCCCCAGTTATAGCTGCCTGTTTCAGGGAAATAACCGGAAAATAAACGATAGTATATTTGATTATCAGCGCGCGATCAACCCGGACTGAACCACAGGAAAACCTATTTAATAAACCATGCATACGTATTGCACAATCATAAACTCAGGTTATATCGCTTTTGCGAAGGTATTGTGGCAATCACTTCGTACAAATAGCCCGTCTGCACGGCTGCAGGTACTGATTACAGATCTTTCATCCCCTGACGAAGCGGAAAAATTCAACATTGACAATAGTTTTACCTGTCATGCAGTTCAATCCCTGACCGAATCACCCGTAGCGCTTGAAATTTATAAAAAATATTCAGGCACCAATAATGACTCTTTTCGTTGGGCGTTAAAACCGGTATTCATCACCTGTCTGCTGAAAAACGGCTATGAGAAAGTCATATATCTTGACGCAGACCTGTACTTCACCGGCAATCCGGATTTCCTCTTCAGGGAACTGGATACAGCGTCTGTACTGCTCACACCTCACTGGAGCAATACCAATCCTTTTGTATTTGAAGATGGCCTGTTTTCCATGCTCCGGGGCGGCATTTTCAATGCCGGTTTTATAGGAGCATCAGCCGATGGACTGGCAGCGATGGAATGGTGGGCAGGACTTTGTCATTACCGGATAGAAAAAGTACCGGAGCTAGGGTTAAATGATGATCAGAAATACCTGGACCTGCTGCCGGTGGAATTTGAAAAAGTCTGTATTGTCAGACACAGGGGTTGCAACCTTGCCAGCTGGAATATAGATACTAATGTCAGGGGAATACAAAACGGGAAACTGATGATAAATGGAAAGTTTGAACCGGTATTCATTCATTTCACCCGTGAAACCATTCACCATATCCGGAACGGCAATGATGCTTTACTGAAGCCATACCTGATTCAGTACCTGGAACAACTCCGGGATCATGAATGGTCCGCTGAAAACCTGCCTGAAAAAAATTCATTCCTTTATACGATAAAACAAAAAACACAAATCCGGACCAGGATTAAACGATTACTTTTCCGGCTGGCACAAAAGATCTGAATACATTTTACCTGTTACCTGATCTGCCCCCGGATCCTTAAAAACTGACATGCTGAGTAAACCCGCACATATCTTACTACTGTGTTCCCGGCTTGATACACCCGGTGGTATTGAACGGTCGGTGGTCAATACCGCTAACCTGTTTGTAACACAGGGACACAAGGTAACTATCCTGGTGACAGATACGGATGGCATGTATAAAAGCCATTTTAAAATCTCGGATCAGATCAAGGTTGAATGGCTGTCCGCCAGTTTCGGGATCACAAAAAAGGGCAATCCTTTCAGTCGTAAATACTGGCTCTTCAGGGATATCCGGGCGCTTGGCCGTATTTTCTCAAAATGCCAGCCGGATATAATCATTGCCAGCGAATACCACCTAGCAATCACCATGGTACTTTCCGGTGCAGGCAAAAACGCAGCCTGTTACTCCTGGGAACACCTTCACTATAACCGGCAACACAGCAATCGCTTCTGGTCATTCCTGAAAAGAAAATACTACCCCCGGTTAACTGGTATTATTTGCCTCAATGAAACAGAAGCAGGGTTTTACCGGCAGTTTGGCCATACTTTTATTGTACCCAATTTTATACAGCCTTATACTACTGCTGCTGACGTATCCCGTTCAGGGAATATACTCACGGTGGGATGGCTCGCGGAACATAAAGGAACTGACCTGATTCCTGAAATTGCCGGAAAGATACTGCAAGAGTATCCTGACTGGACCTGGACACTGGTGGGTGATGGTCCCCTGAAACCTGCTATCAAAAAATTTATAACAGAAACCCATTTACAGGAACGACTGTTATTGGTGAGCCCTGCCGAAGCCGAACTGGAAAAAGAGTACAATAAGTCCGCACTGTTTGTACTGCTTTCCCGCGCTGAAGCTTTTCCGATGGTTTTACTGGAAGCCATGTCGCATGGGGTACCTGCTATCAGTTTTGACTGTCCATCCGGTCCGGCTCATATCATTAAACATGAAACTGACGGGCTGCTTGTAGAAAATAAAAATACAGAGGCGATGCTTAACGCCATCAGGAAACTGATAATGAATGCCGCACTGCGTGATCGGCTGGCAGTTGCTGCCCTTCAAAATATTCAACGATTCAGTCCTGAAGCCATCTGGGAAAAATGGAAGCCGGTCCTTAATCCCTCCGGCACTTTTTAAATCAGTGTCAATGCGCCAACCACTCTTCCACTCTAAAATAAAATTGCATCAAACGTCTGCTGTACTGTTCCGGCTCAGGAACTAACATCCTATACCGACTGGCCTATCTTAACATTTTTTTTATAAAACACTGTTGCCCTTTCTTAGTGTACTGAGTATTTTTACCGCGCAAAACTTTATGAAGAAGCGGTTCACCTGTTTTTTGCTCTGGCTTTCAGCCCTTTCTATTATCAATCGGAGTATTGATGTGGAAGATACCGTTATTGTGGAAAATAAGAACCGGGAACAGGCATACGAGTTTATTGAAATTGAGAGTATCACCGAATACCTGTTGCAGGCTACTTCCCATGAGAGTCTGCCTGATAATAAACAAACTGACTCCCAGGCCCAGGCGAAAAAACTAATGAGCGTGGATTTCTCTTTACCGGAAAAGAAAGTCAGACCCCTCAATATTCCTGAACCTCAGCAATCACTCAACAGGCTGCTCAGCAGCCAGGACCAGCAACTTCCGGCTGGTTACATTCAACTTTTCACACCTCCTCCCGACCTGTCTTAATCCCTTTACAGCCAACCGGCTGATCCGATGGACATTTATTAAATACTCCCGGTAACGGGAGCCCCAGTACTATTTAAATATTTACAGTATGCGCAGTATACGACTGCTGCTGTACTGCTGTACCATTCCGGGTATGTTGCAGGCACAGCAGTATGACAGTATGCGGGTGACCCTGCCCGCTGCCGAGTCATTGTTCCTTAAGAAAAATCTCCCGTTGATGGCTGCTTATTACCAGGCTGACGCGGTAAAAGCAAATGAAATTCAGAAAAAGCTATACCCGAATCCGTCAATCTCCACTGAACTGGCTGCCTATGGAGCAGATGGCCGCTGGTTAGATATTGGAAAGAACGGGCAAAAGTCATTCGGGGTTGAGCAGCTGATTATTTTAGCAGGCAAACGGAATAAGCAATTACAACTGGCCAGGGAGCAGAGCCGGGAGGCCGGGCTGCAGTTTTATGATCTGCTCCGTACTTTGAAATTCAGCCTGCGCCAGGATTATTTTACACTGGCCTATTCACAGGAACTGATCAGGCAATATGATGAACAGATGCGCCTGCTCCGTCAGCTGATAAAAGCGTATGATGAGCAGTCCCTCAAAAAAAATGTCTCCTTAAAAGATGCCGTCCGGTTAAAAACAGAATACATACAACTGAGTTCTGACCGTAACAGCATCATCATGGAGGCCATATCTGCCCGCCAGAATCTACAGCAGTTGCTGGATACATCAGCAGTGATCATCCCGGTACTGGAACCTGCGGGGTTACCTCCCCTGCCGGCACTGGCTGTTTTGCTGGAGAAAGCACATGCCGCAAGGCCCGATCTGCAGATTGAAGAAAGCCGTGTAAAACAGGAACAGCTGAATCTCCGGGTGCAGCAGGCTTTGGCTAAACCCGATCTCACCCTTGGTACTGGCTATGACCAGCAGGGAAGCTATACCAGGAATCTCTACACCATACGGGCTGCTATAGATATTCCATTCTTTAACCGCAACCAGGGAAATATTAAAGCGGCACAGTCCATGATCCGTTCTGCGGAACTGATGCAGCAATACAAACAAAGCAGCGTGGAAAAAGAAGTGGTCGGCAGCCTTGCCCGCTGGCAGGAGGCAGAACGGGAATTCAAGGAATCGCAGGAAAGTTTTAATAAAGAATTTCCGGCAGTTAACCAGTCAGTGATAGAAAACTTCAACAAAGGAAATATCTCCCTGCTTGAATTCCTGGATTTCTTTGAGAATTACAACTCAGCGATCCGCCAGCTTAACCAGCTGGGCAAACAACGGCAACTGGCCAGGGAAGAACTGGAATATACGGTTGGCAGCCCGATTAACTAACCCCAAAAACACCACTCATGCTAAATAAATACATGTCTTTATTTCTTTTATTGCCTGTAATTGCATGCCTGTCCTGCAGCAATAAAACCACCGACGAAACGACAGCAAGATTCAGCCTGACCGATACCATGATGCAGAAAATAAAAACGGATACTGTATCGCTCCGGCCCATATACAGTGAACTCCGGTTTTCCGGGAAAATCACACCGGAAGAAAATAAAATGACCACCGTATTCCCGGTGGTCTCCGGTTATATCACGAAACTGAATGTGGCCCTGGGTGACTATGTGAAAAAAGGCCAGGTACTGGCGACTATCCGGAGTACTGATATTGCGGATTTTGAAAAGCAACGCAGGGATGCCGAAACAGAACTGGTGGTGGCGAAGAAAAATCTGAAAGCCGCCCAGGAACTTTATGAATCCAGACTGAATACAGAACGGGATGTAAATGCGGTACAGAAAGAAGTGGAAACAGCCCAGGCTGAACTGAACCGCATCAACGAAGTATTCAGTGTGTACCATATCAGCAACGGATCGTATTATAATGTGGTGGCCCCGATCAGCGGGTTTATTATCGAAAAAAATATAAACGCGGACATGCAGCTGCCGGCCGGTTTCAGCCAGAGCCTTTTTACCATTGCACAAATAGATGAGGTATTTGTTACCGCCAATGTATACGAAACCGATATTGCCCGGCTTTCCCTGAATATGCCCGCAGAAGTGGAACTCCTGAGTTACCCGGGAAAACGTTTTTACGGCAAGATCGACAAGATGCTGAATATCCTGGACCCGGTAACCCGTACCCTTAAAATCCGGATCAGCCTGCCCAACCCGGGATTTGAACTGAAACCGGAAATGGCCGCCACTGTTTATATCACTCAACAGGAAAAGGAACAACTCCCTGCTGTCCCCGCCGAAGCGGTGGTCTTTGATAAAAGCAAATACTATATCATGGTCTACCACCGGCGTGATAGTATTGAAACAAGGGTAGTGGATCCTTTACGGACCAGCGGTAACACCACTTTTATAAGGGCCGGGCTGGAACCCGGGGAAAAAGTAATCAGCCGGAATGCCTTACTGGTTTATGATGCGATCAATGATTAAAGCAGGCAGCTGACTCAGTTTACAGCTGTATCCGTCAGCTATTACTCACCAGTAAAAAAAACGATATGAATAAGTTTATCCGGAATATAGTCGCGTTTTCGCTCAGGAATAAATTCTTTGTTTTCTTTCTCACTGCCCTGCTCGTGATAGCCGGCGTACTGAGTTTTATCCGTACACCCGTGGAAGCTTTCCCGGATGTCACCAATACCCAGATTGTAATCGTTACGCAATGGCCCGGACGGAGCGCCGAGGAAGTGGAACGGTTTGTAACACGGCCGATGGAAGTGGCCATGAACAGCGTACAGCGGAAAACCAATGTACGCAGTATCTCCATGTTCGGCCTGAGTGTAATGAAAATCATTTTCGAAGATGATGTGGATGATTTTTTTGCCCGGCAGCAGGTAAATAACCAGTTGCGGACGATCAGTTTTCCCGATGCCGTGGAACCGGAAGTGCAGCCACCCTATGGCCCTACCGGCGAGATTTTCCGCTATACATTAAAAAGCAGGATCCGTAACAGCCGGGAGTTATTGACGATACAAAACTGGACCATCGACCGGCAACTAAGGTCGGTACCGGGTGTGGCCGACCTTACCGCATTTGGCGGTGAGGAAAAAATTTATGAAATACAGGTTAATCCCACCCTTCTCCATAAATATGACATCACTCCCCTTGAAGTGTACAATGCGGTAACGAAGAGCAACCTGAATGTGGGGGGTGATGTCATTGAAAAAAATAACCAGGCCTATGTGGTCAGGGGAATCGGGCTGCTCAACAGCCTGAGTGATATTGAGAATATTATCGTGGACCAGAACGGGGATGCCCCGGTGCTGGTGAAACATGTTGCCACGATTAAAGAAAGCGCCCTTCCCCGGGTTGGCCAGGCAGGTCTGGACAAAAACGATGATGTGGTGGAAGGGATCGTGATCATGCGGAAGAATGAAAACCCGACAGAGGTGCTTAAAAAAGTAAAAGAGAAAATAAAAGAGCTCAATGAAAAGATCCTGCCGGCCGATGTTAAAATGGAAACTTTTTATGACCGTGACAACCTGATGGCCTTCTGTACAGATACAATTTCGCATAATGTACTCGAAGGAATCATCCTGGTAACCGTCATCGTGTTCATATTTATGGCCGACTGGCGAACCACTGTCATCGTGTCCCTGATCATTCCACTCTCCCTGCTCTTTGCATTTTTCTGCCTGAAACTGAAAGGAATGAGTGCCAACCTGATCTCCCTGGGGGCGGTTGACTTCGGGATCATCATCGACGGTGCCGTGGTAATGGTGGAAGGGATGTTTGTAGCCCTCGCCCACTTATCACATGAAAAGGGAATGGAGAAATTCAATAAACTCAGTAAACTGGGATTACTGAAGCGGACAGGCGGCGACCTGGGTAAAGCGGTCTTCTTCTCCAAAATAATTATTATCACGGCGCTCTTACCGATTTTCACCTTCCAGAAAGTAGAAGGTAAAATGTTCTCTCCATTGGCCTGGACTCTTGGTTTTGCGTTGCTGGGTGCATTGATCTATACACTCACGCTGGTACCGGTACTCTGCTCCATTCTCCTGAGAAAGAATGTCCGGGAGCGGGATAATTTTATTGTCCGGTTTTTTAATAACAGTGTCACCCGTGCCTTTAACTGGTGTTTCCGGAACAAACGCAAAAGCCTGGTTGGGGCTTTTATTATCCTGGCGCTGGTACTGGGTTCTTCAAAATTCCTGGGATCAGAATTCCTGCCACCCCTGAATGAAGGAGCCCTTTGGGTGGAAGCCAAAATGCCCATGAGTATGTCGCTGAAAGAAACAGTCCACCTGACCAGTCAGCTGCGGGATAAACTGAATGAATTCCCGGAAGTTAATGGCGTATTGTCGCAAACCGGCCGGAGCAATGACGGCACAGATCCCAGCGGCTTCTACTATGTGCAGATGCAGGTGAACCTGAAGCCCAAAAAGGAATGGAAACGCCGTTTATCCATGGACCAGCTGATCAATGAAATGGATAAAAAACTGAAAGTCTTCCAGGGTATTAACTATAACTATTCACAACCGATCATTGATAATGTGGCCGAAGCGGTAGCGGGTATGAATGCAAACAATGCGGTAAAAATATTCGGGGATGACCTGGATAAACTGGATGACCTCGCCAGCCAGGTATTGCAACAGATCGAACCGGTCAGGGGTATAAAGGATGCAGGTATACTACGAAATATCGGGCAACCAGAAATAAGTGTGGTGCTGGATGAGGAAAAAATGGCCTTGTATGGTGTCAGCATTGCCGATGCGCAGGCAGTGATTGAAATGGCCATGGGTGGCAAAACCGCTACCGAAAAATATGAAGGCGAAATGAAATTTGAAGTCCGTGTGCGCTATAGCCCTGAATACCGCAAAGACGAATCCGATATCATGGCCCTGATGGTGCCCACGCTTAAAGGAGGAAAGATCCCGCTGGGCAGTATTGCTGAATTGAAAAAAGTCACCGGGCCTGCTTTTATTTACCGGGATGCCAACAAGCGGTTTATCGGGGTAAAATTCACAGTCAGGGAACGCGACCTGGGCAGTACGATCCAGGAAGCCATGGAAAGAGTAAATAGGAATATAAAACTTCCGAAAGGGTATTCGATCCAATGGGCCGGTGAATTTGAAAACCAGGTAAGGGCTACCAGGCAATTAAGTATGGTGGTGCCAATCAGCCTGGTGGCCATTTTTGTTTTATTGTTCATCACTTTTGGAAATGCGAAGGATGCGGGGCTAATCCTGATCAATGTGCCTTTCGCTTTAATCGGTGGTATTCTTGCCCTGCACATTACCGGTATCAATTTCGGGATTTCAGCCGGCGTAGGCTTTATCGCCTTGTTTGGTATCTGTGTCCAGAACGGGGTTATCCTGATCACGGTCTTCCATCAGAATATCCGGAAAAAATTAAGCCTGGCAGATGCTATAAGACAGGGGGTGATTTCACGGATCCGGCCAGTAGTGATGACCGCCCTGATGGCGATGCTGGGATTAATGCCGGCGGCCTTATCAACCGGTATTGGCTCAGAAAGTCAGAAACCACTGGCAGTGGCGATTATCGGGGGCCTGATCACGGCTACGATACTGACCCTGCTGGTCTTCCCGGTCATGTTCTGGATCTTTTACCGGAAATCGGAATTGCATTATCCGCAGGTGAGTAAGGAAGTTTAGAGGTTTAGAGGTTTAGTTGTTTAGTTGTTTAGTTGTTTGGTGTTTGGAGATGGACAGGATAAATTGATGTCCCTCTAAACATCAAACAACAAACGACTAAACTCTTTCTCAGTCGTCCAGCTTCAGCACCGCCAGGAATGCTTCCTGTGGTACTTCCACGTTTCCGATCTGGCGCATCCGTTTCTTACCTTCTTTCTGTTTTTCGAGGAGCTTACGCTTACGGCTGATATCACCACCATAACATTTGGCGGTTACGTCTTTCCGCATGGCGGAGATATTTTCGCGGGCCACGACTTTAG
Organism: uncultured Chitinophaga sp.; assembly: GCA_964519865.1. Classification (GTDB taxonomy): domain Bacteria; phylum Bacteroidota; class Bacteroidia; order Chitinophagales; family Chitinophagaceae; genus JJ008. The sequence continues at coordinate 21,023 of CAZFLL010000029.1, forward strand.
CGCCAATGGCGGCCTGTATGGCAATCTGGAATTGCTGACGGGGTAATAGTTCTTTCAGTTTCTCACAGAGCTTGCGGCCAAATTCCTGGGCGCGGCTGCGGTGAATCAGGGCTGACAGGGCATCCACTTTATCACTGTTCAGCAGGATATCCATTTTACAGATATCGCTTTCGCGGTACCCGATCGGATGGTAATCGAAAGAAGCATACCCGCGGGTCTGTGATTTCAGTTTATCATAAAAATCAAATACGATCTCGGTCAGCGGCATTTCAAACAGCAGCTCCACCCGGGTGGGGGTCAGGTAGCTCTGGTTGATCAGGATACCCCGTTTGCCAAGGCAGAGGGTCATGATATTACCAATGTATTCCGGCTTGGAGATGATCTGTGCCTTGATAAAGGGCTCGTCAATATGATCGATCCGAACCGGATCAGGAAATTCAGTAGGATTATTCACAATGATCTTCTCCCCTTTCGTGGTATACGCGATAAAGCTTACGTTGGGAACCGTGGTGATCACCGTCTGGTTGAACTCACGTTCCAGTCTTTCCTGGATGATCTCCATGTGCAGCATGCCGAGGAAGCCGCAACGGAAACCAAAGCCAAGGGCCTGGGAGGTTTCGAGTTCGTAGGTCAGTGAAGCATCATTGAGCTGAAGCTTATCCATACAATCACGCAACTCTTCAAACTCATCCGTATTCACGGGGAAGATACCGGCGAATACCATGGGCTTTACTTCTTCAAATCCCTGTATCTGCTGGGGGTTCTCGTTGGTGGCAATGGTGATGGTATCCCCTACTTTTACTTCTTTCGCATTTTTAATACCGGTAATGATATAGCCTACGTCACCGGCTTTCACAATACTTTTCTCCGTCATCTTCAGTTTCAGGATACCGATCTCATCGGCCCCGTATTCCTGCCCGGTACTTACGAATTTTACTTTATCATTCTTTTTGATCGATCCGTTCATGATCCGGTAGTATACGATGATACCGCGGAAGGAGTTGAACACCGAGTCAAAGATCAGGGCCTGCAAGGGAGCATCCGGATCGCCTGTGGGGGCGGGAATCCGGCTCACAATCGCATCCAGTACTTTTTCCACGCCCAGGCCGGTACGTCCGCTGGCATGCAGGATGTCTTCTCTTTTACAACCGATCAGGTCCACGATCTGGTCTTCCACTTCCTCGATCATGGCGCCATCCATATCGATCTTATTGATAACCGGAATGATCTCCAGGTTATTCTCAATAGCCAGGTAAAGATTGCTGATGGTCTGGGCCTGGATACCCTGGGTGGCATCCACCAGCAGGAGACAACCCTCGCAGGCTGCCAGGGCCCGGCTTACTTCATAACTGAAGTCCACGTGCCCGGGTGTATCGATCAGGTTCAGGATATATTCCTGCCCGTCTGAGTGCTTATAATTGATCTGGATCGCATGGCTTTTTATGGTAATGCCCTTTTCGCGTTCGAGGTCCATATCATCCAGTACCTGGTCCATCATGTCACGGTCACTGATGGTACCCGTGCTTTGCAATAAACGGTCAGCCAGGGTGGATTTACCGTGGTCAATATGCGCAATAATGCAGAAGTTCCTGATATTCTTCATGTAGGTTTTTGCCTCCTTTTAAGAGGGGGCAAAGGTACATCATTTAGGCGAGGAAAAGGCAGGGCTTTAAGGGGCAGAAAACCTCCGGTTTTCCGGGAAAAAAGCAGGTTTCAGCGGTCATTTTCACCTTACCCGGTCACGGGGCCGGTATAGCTTAGCCGGCAAAACCTGACTATGATCTATTTATTGCCCCGCATCTGGATCCACGCGATCTGGTCCACCAAGGAAAGAATGCCGCTACTGGATCCCTCCATTGAGCGGTCTGTTCATTTTTACCTGAGTAACAAATTTGAAGAAGCCGGTTGCACCGTCCGTATTATCAACGGTATGGCTGACCATGTACATTGCCTCTACCAGCAAAATCCGCTGAAATCAGTCTCTGATGTGATCAAACACGTAAAAGGCGGGAGCTCCTGCTGGATCAATAACCAGGGAATGGTGAAGGGAAAGTTTGCCTGGCAGAAAGGCTACGCGGTGTACTCTGTTGGCTCATCCGGACTGGAATGGGTGCAGCATTATATAGCCGAACAGAAAACACATCACCGCAAAAAATCCTACCGTGAGGAGTACAATCATTTTATGCGGATGCATGGCTGGGATGAGGAGCCCGTGGGATGAAAGAAGTATCCATGAAATCTCCGGATTTTAATACTTTTAGAAAAATTCCGGCACCATGGATACGGAGTATGTAAAAGCATATTATACTGAACTGCCTTCAGAAAAATTAATGCAAATAGCCAGGGAGGACAGTAAAGACCTGACAAAAGAGGCTATGGAGTTATTACGCCTGGAATTCAGCCGTCGCAATATGTCGTTGGATGCATATTTGCCTGTCCCCAAAGCTTTAAAACAAGAAGAAACAGAAGCTTCCATCATACCAGGAGCTAATAATAATGCAGATCTGGCCATGCTTGGGCATAGTTATTCAGCTATCCAAACAGAGTCCCCTGTTAATGAAACAGAACTCTCTGAATCAGAAATGCTGGAGAAAATGAGTATTTCCCAGATCGAAGAAGCACTGAAAAAAACTGAGCGGATCCTTGTAATAAACACTTTTATATTTTTTGCCGGCTTTGTAATCACCGCCGCCACGTATGATTATGCCAGTAAACAAGGAGGCAGTTTTTTTATTGCCTGGGGAGCGATATTGTTTGGTGGTGTACGGGCTATTCAGGCCTGGGTGCAAAAAAGAAATTTAAAAGCAGTACTGGCCATAAAACAACAGCCACAAAGCATGAAAAGTGAAAACAACTAATCCGTATGGCTAAAGCTTACATCGAAGACAAGGTATTTGAACATTCCGATTTCAGTACAGACCTTCTGCCTGAAGCAGATTTTGAAGGCTGCCGTTTCCTCCATTGTAATTTCAGCGGGGCCGATCTTTCAGGGATCAATTTCACGGAGTGTGAATTTGACAACTGCAACCTCAGTACGGCAAAAATCATTCAGACCACTTTCAACGATGTGATATTCAAACAGAGTAAACTGCTGGGACTCCATTTTGAAACAGCCAGCCAGTATTTATTCACTGTAAAATTTGAACACTCCACCCTGGACCTCTGCTCCTTTTACCAGTGCAAAATGAAAAAGACCGTTTTCAGCCATTGCAGTCTGCAGGAGTGTGATTTCACAGAGACCCAGCTCACCGAAGCGGTCTTCGAAGGAGCAAACCTGCGGGATGCAAAATTTGAAAATACGATACTGGAGAAAGCGGATTTCCGGACAGCCATGAACTATTCCATTGATCCGGACATAAATAAAATCCGGAAAGCAAAATTTGCCTACCCGGCAGTTCTGGCACTACTTCAAAAACATGGGATTGATGTCAGTTGAACCTCCTGTTTAGACCGGTCACTTACCCGATGCCCCCGCAGGATCTCCCCTTTGAAATAAAATATAAGTATTAGAGACATCTGGCAAAATAAAAAACCGGGCAGTACTACCCGGTTCTGTATTTCATGGCCATTTAAAACTATTGGCGCAACTGAATGACACCAAGTTTTGTATCATGGTTTCTTTCAACGGTAATATTATTGATCAGGGAATCCTGGTATCCGTTGATACCGTCGATCAGCAGGCTGTAAGTTCCGGGTCTTAAACCACGGATCTTGAATTCACCCTGGTCCCAGGGGCGGGCATATCCTGTATCAGTGGCATTAAAGGCTTTGATCAGGCCAAAAGTATGTACGGGTCTCACTTTTCCTTCTATCTCTCCAAAACTATGATGACCAAAAGGTCTCAGGTAGGGTCTCAGCCAATAGTTACCACCAATATATTTGATGGAACGGGCGAGGTCAAAATCCAGGTATAGCTGGAAGTTATTGGATGAAATTGAATCCAGGTGATCACGGCCAACATTTACAAAAATGTAATGCTGGTTATTGACCAGTTGAAGGGGATGAGTCACACTATCCGCCATTATACTGTTGTTCGTGCCCAGTATAAATTTGATTCGTTCAATTTTGCCATTGATTACAAATCCGCTGGCCAGCAGGGTATCCACCCCGTTCCTTAAAGCCAGGAGATCATAAACACCCGGGTTAATGGCGAGGGTATCCCAGTATTCACATCGGCTGCTCAGTGAATCATGATCATCGTCACAGCCAGGGCCATTGTGATGATCTGCATCGCCGTTCCTGCGGCAGGTATCCACTTTTACCAGGATTCCCTGGACATCCACCCAGACATGCTGAAAATCAAGCGGCCCATCAACCAGGTATACAGACAATTTTGTCTGTCCGGCAGGAATATTGTCATTGTTCTGGTTAGCCTCTTTCTGACAGGAATATAAAAAAAGAAGCGAACCGGCCAGTACTAAGAAGATCGGCGCAAAGCGCCCAAACACATTTTTCATACAATTCAATTGAAATTAGTTTAAAATATTACTGTTATTGGTTTGCCAAAACTGTGCCAT
>CAZFLL010000029.1:25639-40494 GCA_964519865.1 uncultured Chitinophaga sp.
AAGCATTAACATTTCCTTTCCCTATTTCCGGCACACTGGCATCTGCTTTGGATTACTACCAGTAACCGGGCGATAAACAAATTGTACTGTGGTTGTCCGGTTCTGCAGTACGGGATTTTAAAACTAAATAACATGAAAAAAATTTTTACCCTTTTAACAGCTCTTTTCATCACTGCATCTTTAATGGCGGCCGATCGCCGTCCTGTTATTAAACTGAATAATAACAATAATTATAAAGTAGTGATCGATGGCCGGTCTTATTTCGGGGATGATATCAATATCCGGCCTGACCAGTTTATCCGTGGTCAGCACACGGTGCGGGTATTTGAAATGAAAAGAGGCTTTTTTGGCCGCGCTGAACGAATGGTGGATGCCGCCACCTTCTTTATTGACCGCGATGATGTGGTGATCCGCGTTGACCGGTTTGGACAGATCATGGTCCGTGAAGACAAACAGGGCAAATGGAATAACGGGTACGGAAAGCACAAACAGTATGACAATCATGATAATGATCGTTATTACAAACATGATGATGATAATCGTTATGACAGGCATGAGGCTGACAGGAACGATCGTCCCACCCGCCGTTATTAATTAGCTGGCTTGAATAACTATTGATACAGGCTGCTCCTTTCCAGGGGTGGCCTTTTTTTTGGGAGAAGGAGTAAACGTTGAGTCGTTTAGTCGTTGAGTTGTTTAGGGATACCGATAGAAGAAAGAGTTTGAAAGAAGGGTTTAGAGACTGCTTTATTAGAAGGGGCTGTTCCCTTCTTGCTTCTCGCTTCTAGCCTCTCGCAAAAAAAAGGCTGCCCGTTTCCGGACAACCTCTTTCAAAATATTCAGGTATTATCTCCTAAAATCGCACCTGGTATTTAGCTTATTGAACCATTACACGGAAAGACTTCGCTTCATTCTGGTTGCTGACACTCACCACATACATACCCTTACGTAAACCGGAAGTAGCTACCTGCAGACGACTGTTACCGGTCTGCTGCGCCATCAGTTTACCACTCATGTCAAACAGTTTCACTTCATATTTTGACTGGTTGTTTCCGGCGATATTCACGCTGATCATTTCACCGGCATTGAGTAAGGTAGGAGAAACCATAATGGAAGGCGCATTATCAAAAGTCACCACCACCACTGAACTGTATTTATACTGACCATCCTGATCCACCATTCTAAGACGGTAGTAAGCTTTCTGTGAAAGACGTACTGCATTTGCATCACTGTAAGTATATGAACCCCTTGAACCGCTGGTGGCAGACAGGCGGGCAATGCTGTCAAAACTATCAGTTCCGTTGGAAGAACGTTCTACCACGAAATGACTGAAGCCTTCCTGGTTTTCGGTTTCCCATTTCAGATCAGCCGTATTTCCTTTTTTCTCAGCTTTAAAAGACATCAGGTCGATGGGTAACACACTTTCATAAACAAGGCCACCAATACCAATTACCTGGGAAGCCGGGTTGCTCGGGCTGTTGGAACCTGCACCAAATACAATCGTGATTGTTTTGATGTAGCGGCTTCCGAAACTGGCCATTGCCGGTGAATTGGAATAGGTTACATTATTTGATTTCCCTTCGATCATATTGCGGTTTGAACCGGAAATGGTAGTATATGAATTCCCGGTAAGCGTCGGGTAAACAGCTGTGTTGGCTTCGTTGACTCCTGAAATGGTCAGTTTATCATGCCAGTTACCAGTGCTCATGTCCACATCAAACAGCAGGAAGGTAACTCCTAACAGCGGTTTGGAAAAAGTGATGGTCATGGTCACCGTGGTGGTCTTATTGGACCAGTTTACTGAAGTGGCCAGGTTACCACCACCATTTGCATTGTACTGAGGGAAACTTGATTCAAGGCCGGAACCAGCTATACTGAAATTGCGGCTGATTGCATTCTGGCTCATTACAGAACTGGTGCTTCCACTTGTAAAACCAGTCCAGGGAAAACTCTGTGCGGTAACATTTGTTACGAAGAAGAGGGCGATGACGAAGATTGAGTAAATTTTTTTCATAAAGTACGATTTTAGGATACCGTTAAATTACCATTCCAGTGCCAAAAAATACGTATATGGTTTTCAGCGACTTATAAAAAACAGCCCTGCCAAACATTCCAGAAAATGGAAAAAAAATCTATTTTATAGGAAAATACTTACCATTCTTAAGAGTATAATGGACATGTTCAGGTTCCCCTTACCGGTTAAAAGACCCGTTTTTTTTAGCATATACCCTTACTTTTAGCGGGAAAGAATATCAGTATGAAAGTTTTTTTACCAGTCCTCCTCGGACTTTTACTAGTAAGTTCCTGCAACCTGAATAATAACAAGAAGGAAACCCTCTCCGATCTGCCTGCTTATAAGGATGGGTTAACCGAGGATACAGCCTGCCTGCTTTCCCAGGTGGCTTACTGCCGGGATATAAGCGGTTCCATAACCCAATACCTGCCTGGCTGGAAAATTATCTGGGAAGGGAAGGAAGCAAATGGAAATCACGCATTTGTTGCAGGTAATGGTCATGAGTTTGCCCTGGCTATACGGGGCTCCCTGATCGAATTCAGCTGGGCAGCTTTCCAGAACTGGATTTACCAGGACCTTCATGTAACCACCCAGCAAGACTGGCCCTATGCACCAGATTCACTAAAAGCAAAGGTTTCTGCCGGTGCTTTTACAGGCTGGCAAAACCTGAACAGTATGCCTGATGTAAAAACAGGCCGGCTCCTGCAGTCCACCCTTGATTCCCTGTTGGACACTGGTGCCCGGCTCTTAATCACCGGACATAGCCTGGGTGGAAACCTGGCTTCTGTTTATGGCTCCTATTTATCGGAAACCAGGAAAAAGAGCGGGAAAGAAGCCACCCTTATTAATATTATCACTTTTGCCGCACCGGCTGCAGGGAATGAAGGATTTGCGCGGGACTTCAATCAGAAATTCCCCCGTTCCATACGCGTGGAAAACCGGAATGATATTGTACCCAAATTCCCATCTGCCTCAGGAATTGCCGCGCTCGGTGAATTATACAGTGATTCCTTATCGGCTTCATCCATTGAAGTCGGATATAAAAACCTGCAGGTTCCTCTATCGAAAGTATTCAGTTTACTAAAGACCAGTTTTTCTGTACTTGAATTTACCGGTAGCCTTTCTCCCTATGAACAAACCAATGGGAATGGTAAACTTATCCAGATTCCCTTATCTGGAAAAAATGCCGGGAGAGATGTCATACTCTGGTTGAATGAGGCTGGATACCAGCACAGTATAGCCCGATATGCGGAGTTTGAAAAAGTGCCCGTTATCACCTGTAAATGACCTGCAAATCCTTTTTGGAAATTTCGGGGAAAACCGTAATTTACTTTAAAGCTTGCTATACATGAACACCTCTGCCAACAACGATTTATTACACCTGGTCAGTGCGCTCCACAAAGAGGGCTATAACATGGACCAGATCACCTTGCAATTAAAAGAAAAAGGAGCACCGGAAAACCTGCTGCAGGAAGCCCTGCATCACCTGAAACAATTACGGTTAACCCGCAAAAGGAATAATGGGTTTACCTGTTGTGGTATCGGGGTTGCACTCCTGGTAATCGGATGTATGCTCACTGTCCTGTTGTACACCAGCGGCGGGGATATCAAATGGGCCATGTATGGCCTTACCAGTCTTGGCGTGGTATTCACCATGAAGGGATTGGTGGATATTATGGGCTGGTGATTTTAGAAAAATAAAAGTTGAAAGGTCAGTTGGGGTTCACCACCACGGATACTGTTGTACCTGTACCGGGAATACTTTCGATCCGGCAATCGCCACCTACTAATACTGATCTTTCTTTCATTCCCAGCAACCCGAGTGTTCTTTTGCCGGCCACGGTTGCCGTGTCAAATCCCTTTCCATCATCTTTCACTTTCAAACAGATATTTTCTCCTTCACGGCCCAGTTCCACTTCCACCATGGTGGCATCTGAATGACGGATCACATTGGTGACCGATTCCTGGAATATCCGGAAGAGAGCCGTACGCATTTTATCCGGCATTATAAATTCATCATCCGCATGGATAAAGGATGTTTTCAGGTTTACCCGTCTGCCAAAATCAGCCAGGTACCAGTCGATCGTGGCGACCAGGCCAAGGTCATCCAGCATACTGGGGCGTAAGCTGGTGGACATACGTCTGACCGTATTCACCGCCCGGTCGAGGAGATTGGAAATATCGGCAAATTTATCAGTGAGCTGTTTATTCTCATTCAGGTTAAGCCGGGACTCCAGCCATGAAAAATCGATCTTTAAAACGGTCAGCTGCTGACCCAATTCATCATGGATTTCCCTGGCTATCGAAGCCCTTTCCTCTTCCCTGACATCCTGCAGGTGCGCGGATAATTCGCGGTACAACTGCTCACTTTTCCGGAGGGCAATCTCATTGGCCTTTTCCCCTATCGCAAAAGCCACTTCCCGGGCAATGGTCTGCATCAATTGTGCTTCCTCCTCGGTAAAATGATGCACTTCATTAAAATAGACCATGAATTTTCCCAGCAGCCGGTTCATATAGATCAGGGGGATGAATCCCAGGGCAGTAATTCCTTCCGCTTTGATCACCGGAAGGAGTGATTTCAATGAATCGTCTTCAGCCGCATCAGAAACAAATATGGGTAAAGGATTAATAGCATCCTGTTTCCAGGGTGAATGTCCTGCTGCACTTTCTTTATAACGCGCTGAAAGCCCATGTGAGGCTTTAAACTGCATGACCCCGGCTTCATCAAACAGGAGCACGGAAATACGGTCGGCCCGTATCGTATTCAATAACCCATCTAATGCCAGTTTGTAGATTTCTTCCAACTGGTTGGCCTTACTTACCGCGTCGGTAAGGTTGGCAATAAGCTGAAGCTGCTGAAATTTACGTTGCCGCTGCAATTCTGCTTCCTTACGGTCAGCTATATCAATCCCATTGGCGATCACCACTTCTTTATCGCCCAGTTTGACCAGGAAACCGGTAAAATAAAAGGGGTGAAGCCGGCCGGCTTTATCGATTAATGAAATTTCTGCTTCTCCCCTTCCCTGGCGGATAGATTCTTCAATCTTCTGCATGGCTAATACCCGGTCCTGTTCGCAGATCAGTTCCTGGTATTTCAACTTCTGCATTTCTTCATGCGAATAACCAGTAACCTCCTCCATCCGTGTATTCCAGCGGGTAATTTTCCCGGCGGGTACATCATACATAAAAAATATTACCGGCAGGTTATCAATGATCCGGTCTGACAGTAAACGGGTTTTCTTTTGTTCTGAAAGATCCAGGAAGGAGCCGAATAAATAAGCCGGCCTGTTGTGTTTATCAGGGACAATATTGGCTGAATAAGCAACCGGGAACGAAGTCCCGTTCAGTCTCTTTCCGGTACATTCTCCATACATAATGGCCTGTTCACGGATCCCCGGCAATACCTCAAATACCTGGTCACCTTCAAACATGTCTTTTACATTCCTGTCCAGCAACTGATGGTCATCTGCAGCCCCCCACATATTACAGAGGGCCTTATTGACATATATAATCTTGCCTTCAAGATCGGTTATACCCATTCCGCTGATCGAACTGGCAATGGCATGTTCTTTCATGCTGAGCTCTTTGGAGATCTTTGCCTTTTCTGTTACATCAGTCGCCAGGGCCATGATATTCCCATCAGATAATATGAGTGACTGCAGTTCAATCAGGTAGGCTTCCCCGTTTTTGCGCCTGATCCGGCGGTAGTCCACGGCAATATCACCGTCCTTCATCAGGTCAAAACGAAGCGGGCGTTTTGCCAGGTCTTCCGGTAAAAATAAGTCGGTTAACGCCAGCTGGCGGAATTCTTCCGGGGTATAACCCAGGTGACGGCAGGCACCTTCATTAAATTCAAGTATTTTTCCACCCGGATCATAGATGATACAGCCATCAGAGGCCAGCCGGATGAGGCTTTCATATTTTTCTTTAAATTCAGACATGCTAATCAAAAACCCTTAAACCTGTATGAATGATCATACTAAATAAAGATATATAAAATTAATCAGTGAATATTAAAGCCTGCAGTTTTGCCAATCCTTTTTCGGAATATCAGGGTATACACTTGTTTTTCACAACGGGTAAGTATGCATAAAGAATACTCCGGGCTAAGTTTGCAACTACAGGTCTGCGTGAAAAAAAAGGATAAATATTATAAAACTCAGCATATGAAAATATACATCAGGTACAGTCTCCCGGGGCTGGCTTTACTTTTTTTAAGCGCCTGTAATCCGGCCACCCTGCCTGAAAAGGAAATTGCCAGGAAACAGATTGCAGCGGCAGAGAAAGAGTTTGAGCAACTGGCCGGAACAAAAGGAATAGCGGAGGCCTTTGCTTTCTTCGCAGATTCAATGGCTGTTATAAAGAGAGGCAATGACAGCCTGGTAAAGGGAAAAGAAGGTATCCGTAATTTTTATAGTGCGGGTTACTTTCAACAGGCCAGTGTAAAATGGTCGCCCGATTTTATTGACGCCAGTGAGGATGGAAAAATGGGATATACCTACGGCAGGTACCAGTGGACCAGTACAGACAGCAAAGGTGTTGCAGTCAGCAGTACAGGCGTCTTTCACACTGTCTGGAAAAAACAGGCAGATGGCAGCTGGAAATACGTCTGGGATTAAACTCAGAGAAGCGTAAACCGCTCACGGCTTTCTCCTACGATCAGCCAGTAAACACCATCCCGCATTCCGCCCGTACTCAGGAATAATTCCCTGTCCCGGTCAGTTATCTTTCCCCGACGGATCAGGTGCCCGTAATCATCCATGATCTGGTAGGATTCCCCGGCAACAGGATTACCAGGAAACAGAACAGTAATACTCGCATTTAAAGGGGCCGGATTAGGGCTGACCTGGAAACGAATGAGGTCTTTCATGTAATCAGTGTCTTAACCGGGCTGGTGAAGCCCTTAAGGATATATGGTGCTGCCTGAGAGTCGCAAATTAAATGCCATGCATTCAACAGTTGGTCATTCCCCTTACAATTGTGTATATCTTCTGGATTAACTTATACCCATTTACGTGCAGTAGTTGAAGAACTACTAAATCAGGATGGGCAATTCTACATGGAAAACAGACCCCAGCCCCTGCTCTGTTTCAAACCAGATACGGCCCTTGGCTTGTTCCACTATGCCTTTGCACATGGCCAGTCCAAGACCTGTGCCCGAAGACTTGGTGGTGAAATTGGGAACAAAGATCCGTTCCTGCATTTCCGGGGGAATCCCTTCCCCGTTGTCCCGGATACTTATGACAATATGATTATTTTCCCTTCTTTCATTCACAATAATATGACAATGATTTTTCTCACTGCAGGCCTCCAGGGCATTCGCAAACAGGTTGGTAAAGAGCCGGTTCATCTGGGTTTTATCGGCTTCCAGCATCACCTGTCCCTGTACGGCATTCCAGGCAAAGCTGACTTTTTCATTGGTGGCATACAGTTCTTTCAGGGAAAAAAGCACTTCATGCAGGTCAAAGACCGTTGTATAGGCATTGCCGATATTGGCAAACTGGGAGAAGTCAGCCGCAATCTTGGATAAGTGATCAATCTGTTCCACCAGGGTATTGGCCACATTGGCGGAAAGCTCCTTCACATTCTCCTGGTTATTATTGATCGCTTTCTGTAAATACTGGATACTCAGTTTCATAGGTGTCAGCGGATTCTTGATCTCATGTGCCACCTGCCGGGCCATTTCACGCCAGGCCCCCTCGCGCTCACTCTTGGCCAGGGCCACCGCGCTTTCCCCGAGTTTACTGACCATTTTATTATACTCCTGCACCAGTTCCCCGATCTCATCGTTGCGGTTCCAGACTATGGCTTCGTTCATTTTGCCCAGGTTGACTTCCTTCATTTTATCACTGATGAGTGAAAATGAATCCGTGATCCGGTTGGTAATAAACAGGGCAATCAAACCGGCAATCAGGAAGATGAACGCGTTCAGGTTGATAATGGTCACCAGGAAGTTGGAGATTTCTTTATCCAGTTCCGGCTGTGAAGTAAAGTAAGGGATATTGATGTAAGCATAGGCCTGCCCGGCATCATCCCTGACCGGGCTATACATACTGTAATAGGAAAATGTACCAACTTTTTCCTTCTGCAGATACAGCACTTTCCGCAGCTTTTCCAGGTTATAAAAAGCCACCGGGTCCATTTTTTTACTCAGTACCCCCTTGTTGTATACATTCCCTTCTGAAGATACCTGCAGGTTGCCGGACAAATCGTACACGTTGACATCCACGCCATGTATATCCGATACTTCATCCACCAGCACCTGCAGCCCGGCATTGGATACGGAATCATAGATCTTGATCACATCATCAAAAGTGGTGTGATCGGCCATTTTTTTCTGCATCTCATTAACCATGATCTTCATGGTGCGGCTGAGCTTGTCCCCGTTGTTCTGTTCATACCGGCTGATAAAGGAGGATACGGTGGCAAAAAAGATAACCCCGAAAGAAAAAACACTGATGAAAATAAAAGTACTGTGTATCTGTTTCCGGATCGTCAGCTGCAGCATACTGCGCAGGCTGGCCCCGCTGATGGCCGTTCGGAATACAAAACTGAGTAACTGAACCACGGCCACAATAAACAGGAACGAGCAGAATATATAGGAGAAGAGGGTAATCGCCTGAATTAATGTTTCCTTTTTCCGGGCAATCACCACCACTTTTTCATTGCCTGATTTACTATACCAGAGTTCGTCATACTCCCCGTTTGTTTTCTGTTCAAATTCTGTCTTCGGCAGTTCTTCCGGCTTTAACCAGATCGGGAACGAATAATTACCAGGTGGAGAAATCAGCCGCCCGCCTGAATATACAGCAATGGAATATGTGGGTGAATTTTCAGGATCCAGTTGTTTGAACTGGCGGAACAATTCCGGGAACAGGGCCTCATTGCTGTAAATCTTCGGATTGGATACAATAAAAAAAGTACCCATCAGCACATTACTGGTATCACGGATATCACGACGGGTAATGTAATTGTATTTATCCAGCGCCGTTTCATAATAGTAAAGGCCTTCCACATCTGTTTTCTTGGCCTGAACCGTGAGAATCGTATTCAGGGATTCATAGGTAGTGGCATCCTCATTATACAACGGGCGGTTGTATTCATCGTAAACATAGAGCCGGGTATCATACCGGTTAAGATAACCCCGGTAATTGTCGGCAATGATACTGTCACGGATCTGTTTACCGCTTTCATGATCCCCGAACCGGTTAAAGTTTTCCCGCAGGAAATCCGCGTCCAGGTACTGAATGGCAATACTCATCAGCATTTCACTGGACTTGTCGGTGCTTTGGGCCATTTTATCGGCCATCCGTTTTCGTTTCTCCCACTCTACTTTCTTGTTTTCTGAAAGCATGATAACCGCGATGGATACAGAGAAAATAAACAGCCAGGCCAGCATCCCGCCGATATTCACCCGCAGCCGGTTAAAAATACTACCCTGCTTTTGTACCAGCCAGGTATATACCAGCAACCAGCACAACACGGGCAGGTAAAACAAGACCTGCGGGTGACCAGAACGGGTGGTCAGGTAGATAAGACCGGCAAACCCGATGGAGAAATAGATCAGGTAATCCCGCCCCGCAAATAGCGGGAAAAGGAATTTATATAACAATTGCGACAGGTAATAGTAAGAAATGGATAAACAGGCCAGTACCACGAATCCTGCAACGGTATACCTGTCCAGGCTGAAAAAATTGGTGACATCAAACGAAATTTTTGAATCGGCCACCATGCTCTTAACCACACTGGCCAGGATAAAACTCGAAAAAATCAGGGTAACCAGCGAAACCACCCCGGGTATCCAGCGCCACCTGCGGGACATGGATTCAAACGGGTGTTCCCGTTCCCTGAGTTTGTACCAGGCAAACAATACAAGCCAGCAAAGAAGGGAGGAATTGATCAGCAGGTCCCCTAATGATCGTTGTATCGGATCCGAACCATAGATGACCGGGTTAAACAGTTCAAACTGCCGCAGGTTGAGTAACAAGGGGAAGACATAAGTAAGCCCCCTCACCAGTACCAGCAGCAGGAAAAGCAGGCCGATGGCTTTCCAGGGGCCGTACCGGCGCGCCAGGTTTTCTGCCATCAGGTGAATAAAAAGCAACAGGAACAATAACCCCCCAAACCGGAGTAAAATGGTGAGCCCGTCGTTAAAAGGTACGGCCAGTGCTATTTTCTTTTCAAGATAGAAAATGGTTTTGCCCGTGAGTGTATGTACCGGGAACTCCGTAGCCGATGTGCTCAGCCTAACCCTTTTGGCGGCTTCATCGCTGAAGATAAATTGCTGGGGCAGGTAATCGGTTTCAATAAAAAACTCAGACCAAACCGGAACCATCGCAAAAGCGAGGTCGGCACCGGATCCGTTGATCGTTTTTTTAATGATGTAATACCACCCGTTCGACAGTTGGGTGAAATACTCGCCGTCCGCAGCCGTGAACATTTCCGGGGGAGGTACGACCAGCTGATCACCCCAGCGCAGCATTTTTATTTCTCCGAACTCACCCGTCTTGTACAGGAAAATACCGTACTTCCTGGAAGTGAATTTTTCCAGTTCGCGGTAGGACTCGGTCTTGGTAGCCAGCCGTTCCACCAGGGCCGCGTCTTTCAGAAAATCAGTAAAATCCTGTTGCTGCTGCCGTATATAACGTTCTGCCAGCCCGACTTCACGGGCTACTGAAGTCCGGTTTGAATAAAGTGTGTTGAAAAAAAAGGACAATGCGAAGAGCACTACTGCCAGGGTCAGGAAAATAAATTTACCCCATTTGTTCTTATTGATGGCGGACTTCACTTACTCGGTTCGCTGTTGTTTAATGTGGTTCCAGATAGCGTCCATTTCTGCCAGGGTCATTTCATTCAGGTTCTTGCCGCTCTGCAGGGCTTTTTCTTCCATACTGGTAAACCGGTGGATAAACTTTTTATTGGTGCGTTCTAAGGCATTTTCGGCATCTACCTGCAAAAACCGTGCGTAATTGATCAGGGAAAAGACCACATCCCCAAACTCCTCTTCGGTTTTTTCCAGGTGACCGCTTTGAATGGCCTCTTTGAGTTCCTGTATCTCTTCCTCCACTTTCTCCCAAACCTGTTCGCGGTTATCCCATTCAAATCCCACCTGTTTGGCCTTTTCCTGGAGCCGCATGGCTTTTACGGTGGCCGGTAAAGAAACCGGCACCCCGCTTATGACTGATTTTTTTCCTTCTTTTAATTTCAGCTTTTCCCAGTTCCGCTTGACATCCTCTTCATTTTCCACTTTTACATCCCCGTAAATATGGGGGTGTCTCGCTATCAGTTTATCACAGATGCCATTGAGGATATCCTCCAGTTCAAACTGCTTTTGCTCACTGCCTATTTTGGCATAAAACACAATATGCAATAAAAGATCGCCAAGTTCCTCCCGGATCCCTTTCCAGTCCTGCTCCGTAATGGCATCGGCCAGTTCATAGGTTTCCTCGATGGTCATTTGCCGGAGGGATTGTATGGTCTGCTTCCGGTCCCAGGGACATTTCTCCCTGAGGTCATTCATGATCTCAATTAATCGGGTAAATGCGGCTTCAGCGGTTGTACTCATAATATCAGATTGTAAATACAGAGAATATCAGGAAAACGAAAAACAGGATCAGTAAAACAATCACGGCACCCAGGTTCAGGAGGATGAATTTGATCAGGGTTTTGAAAAAACCCTGCCCGTAAAAGCGTCGCATGGAAATAAACAGGTAAACTCCACCGGATAGGAATAAGAGGCCCGCCAGGAATTCAAAAATGCCCCAGCCGGTCAGGTCAGCCAGTTCCCCGCAACCAAACACAAAGAGCAACAGGAAAAAGGAAAAGATATAATGATAGATCGTAAAAATGCCATGATCGGCAAAATAGAAGTTCTTTCTCCGCACATACAAAAGCTTCAACAGCAGGGCGAATAAGGGAAGGGATACAAAGAGCATATAGGGCAACTTATGCAGGAATGTCTCCATCATTTTATTGGCCCCGCTGCGTGGATCATTTTTGAATTTTGCTTTCAGTTCAAGGTTTTTGTGCTGGAGCATCCGCAGGAACCAGCCATCTTTTTTATCAGAAGCCAGGGTTTGCTGAATAGAATCATACTCCCGCAGGTTCCTGTAGGACTGGTTACTGATATTGATAAAATTGAAATCATCCCAGTATTGCACCAAATCCTGTTGGGTAAGCACACGGGTGCTGTCTTCCAGCAATAAGAGTGCAGCCTTCCATTTCACATCATTGGAATCCTTTTTCAGTTTCCTTTTTCCTTTATCAATATAATCAGCCCGTTCTTCTTTGGAGATCGGCTGATCCACATTTATTTTGATTGTTTCCCCGGCCTTGAAAACACTGAAGAAGACAATAAAGAAAATAGCAGATGTAAAAACATACTTTTTTACGGGATTAAGATAGCTGGCTCTTTTTCCTGAAATATATTCCCGGGGCAGGAACCCGGGTTTCAGGAGCAGGAACTTCATAGAATCGAAGAACTTGCTGTCGAAATGGGTGATATCGTACAGGAAATGCTGCACCATATGCCAGAAACTCTCATGTGGCTCAGTGTTTTCCTGGCCGCAGTGAGGACAAAACCTGTCAGGCACGGCAGTACCGCAGTTCAGGCAGATGTTTTCCTTACGCAGGGCTTTGTGTGACAATGATAAATTTTGCTTAAAAATAAGTACAAAAAATACAAGCCGGCTTTCTTTTTCGTTACTGTACAATTAAGGTAACTTTGTCCGTCAAAACCCATTCAGCCCATGAAATTCCTTTTAATTAGTTTTTTAACCATCTGCAGCCTTTCCGGGTCTGCCCAATACTATTACAACGATATTGCGGGTACCCGGGAAACCAACCAGCTGATGCAGACTTACCAGGCTCAGAAAGTGCGGATGGTATCGGCTACCGGTTATGATAATAAAGGAGTCAGGGCCACTGATTTTGCCGAAGTACAGGAGATTAAAGAAAACGGCCGCCTGCTCCGTCTCTCTGCTATCCGGAATTTTAATAAAACAGTCACCATTTCCCGTTTTGATGAACAGGGCCGGGTGATCAGTATCATCGATTCTGCCGCCGATATTCAGGGAATTACCAATTACACATATGATGCCGCCGGACGGGTGAGCAAAGTGGAGAACATAGTACTGGATTCCACGAATGCCTTCAATCATACCGAAACCCATTGGTGGTATTACAATGAAAAAGGAATGCCCGTAAAGATGTGGAGGGTGATCAGTAATACCGGGGCGGAAACTGGTATTGACAGCCTGGAAGTACGGTTTACCGCCGATGAGGAGGGCAATATTGGCGATGAGCGCACGTATCGTAATAACGTGGAAACATCCTACCTCTATTATTATTATGACGACCAGCACCGCTTACTCGACCTGGTACGCTACAATACCCGGCTAAAAAAACTGATGCCCGATTTTATGCTTGAGTACGATGAAAACGGCCGCATTGCCCAAAAAACCACTACCACCTCCAGCCTGCACCTGGGCTACCTGATCTGGAGGTATATCTACAACGACAAAGGGCTGAAGTCAAAAGAAGTGTTGTTTAACAGTGATAAGCAGATTACCGGGAGGATTGATTATACCTACAATTTCAGTCAATAGTCAGAACAACTGATCCCGATCATTGGGAAAATAAGAAAAATACTGTTACTTGTATAGTCTTTTTCGTCTCCTTCAAGGCGGAACAGTAATCAATATGAATACAGGGAACTTAGTATCGTTGAACTGGGAAAAAGAGCTACAGGTGTTTAAAAAAAACCTGTCTGTACTCCGGAAAAATCACCGAAAAAACGCGCTTCATGATTTGCGTGTAGCTGTAAAAAAACTCAGGGCCTTTCTTGAACTTGGCCTTTTACTAAGCCGGGACAAGGAAGACGCCCGGACTTTACAGGCAGAAACCATTTTGAATTATACAGAATCACTTTTTACTGTTTCGGGCCGCCAGCGTGACCTGGAAATCTGCCTGGAAATTGTATCCTCCTTTAAAAAAGAAACCGGGCATCCCTTCAGCGAACTGAATTCATTCTTCAGGAGTTGCTTAAAAAAAGCCGGCACCTGGACAAGGGCCGGCATTCAACACTTCAAAATAACTGAATTACATAAAGCGGGCAGGTTACTGGAACAGAAAATTGAACACACAGATCCCTTGTTTTTAAATTCAACAATCATGGAACAGGTTACCGGACAGATTCCGTTAGTTCAGCACTGGTTCCATAAACCACATCAGCTCCGGAAGAAATTAAAAACAATCTATTACTGGTTGCAAATAGTAAAGCCTGAATCTGCTGAAACCACTTCTCTTCATGAAATACTGGATAATCTCGGGGATTGGCAGGATCTCGGAATTATGGAGACCAGGGTAAAGCATTTTCGACAGGAACTTTTGCCGGGTGTATTTGATGAGAAGTCGTACCTGAAAGAAATGGAAAAAGAAATAGAAATCCGTAAAAAAGTACTCCTCAAATCGGCCATTTCCAAAACAAGGAAATGGATAAAAGCATTTTCCTGAAAAGGAATACAGGTTAAACAGTAATATATCAGGAATAACGGATTGTTCGCTACTCCGGTCCGTAAGCCCTTAATGCGTAATTATCCGGATAACGGGCGACAAAAAAATTTTATCCCTGTAAAAAACAATCTCCGTGCATTATAACAGACTCTTCTGCTGTTGACTCCTGACTACTCACTACCGGCCACCGTTGTTCTAATTGAAGAAGTATTCAAAACAAAAAAGCGATTCCCGTAAGAATCGCTTTAAAAAAAGTGCCCCGGATCGGACTTGAACCGATACGGCCATTGCTGGCCACAGGATTTTAAGTCCTGCGTGTCTACCAATT
>CAZFLL010000030.1:0-1403 GCA_964519865.1 uncultured Chitinophaga sp.
TCCCTCCCTCATCCACTCCCTTCCCCTTCAATATCGCCGGAATAAACTTTTCAATCCTCCTTATCCTGGTTTCTGATTGTTTGGCGGCAGAGAAATAGAGTAAGTAACCCTTTTGTCTTCCGGGGGTCAGTTGTTCAAAAGCGGCTTTGAGTTTTTTATCCAGTTTTAGTGTAGCCTTAAATTCTTCCGGCATAGCGTAGTCTGCGGTTTTTTTGTATTCCACTTTTAACCCGGCTTTCTCCACGCGTATGGCTTCTTTGATATAGGCTTTGATCTGTGGACTGAGTTTCCTTATTTCATCCAGATTACTGAACCGGATTTGCCTGGCGGTTTGCACATTAGCAGTTTGTTGTACCAGCAGGCCTTTGGGATCTTTCATCAGAACGCCCTTAAAGAACAACAGGGCGCAGTAATCCTTAAACCCATGTACCAGGACAATATTCGAGCCACCGGAAGTATAGCAGGGATGCATCCATTTGAATTCTTCGGTCAGTTTACAGGAAAGAATCAGTTCCCGTAAAAACGTCATTTCTTGCTGCCATTTTTTTGTTTTGCCCAGGAACAGGTCGACTTTGGGGTTCATACAATTAATTTTTTTTATTGTTGAATATTTGCTGGAGCCGGTTATGTGCCATATTAATGCCCTGTGCAAAGGGCAGGCGGAGCATATTGTCCCGGTCGGTGACGGATTTATAGATAACGTGCATGGTCAGCCTGCTTTTATCGCCGGGCAGGGACTCGAAGGACAGGAATTCCAGCTGGACAGGAAAGGAGGTATTTTCCATTTCAAATGTCCGGGTGATTTTCTTATTGGTCTCGAATTCGTGGATCGTACCGTTAAAACGGTGAATACCACCCCTGGGGTCGGTTGTTTCAAACTGGTAACTGCCATGCCGGGCAGGCTCCAGTTTGATGACTTTTGTCCCCATCCATTGTTCCACTATCTCCGGTTCAATAAAAGCAGTAAACAACAAGTTGGCGGGGAGGTCAAATTCCCGGGTGATCAGCAGGTCCTGCCTGCCTTCTTCTGCGTTGATTTCTGTTTTCAGTTCCATCCTGTTTATTTTTTAGGTTTATAGGCTTTCATGACCTTTTCCAGTTTAGTAAACCGGTCTTCCCACATTCTTCGGAAAGGTTCAATAAAGCCAGCTACTTCTTTCATCTTGTTCAGGTTTAGGTGGTAATAGATCTCCCGGCCGTTTTGTTCCTGTTTGAGGAGTTCGCATTCGGTCAGTATCTGCAGGTGTTTCGAAACAGTAGGTCGGGCACTGTCAAAGTTGGCGGCAATGGCCCCGGCTGTCATGGCCTGGGTGGTCACTAACAGGAGGATCGCCCTCCTGGTCGGGTCGGCAATTCCCTGGAAAACATCGCGTCTCAGATTCATTATGAAGTCATTTGACTAC
>CAZFLL010000030.1:1503-7087 GCA_964519865.1 uncultured Chitinophaga sp.
TTCTCGCACCAATCTGTGAAAGCTAATCAAAGTCATCTGTTCCTATTCGTCCTTTATTGTAACTTTCTTGTGTGATGAAGTATTGAGGTTAAATCACTAAAACAACTATGTATGAGTAAAATTATCCAATTCGGCGAAACAGTACCCGGATATAATATACCAGTACTGAATGAACGGGAAATCAGAGCCGGGGCCGGCATCCTGTTCCTGGCCACTTTTTTTTCTTTGATGTTGATCATATTCAAAGAGGATTTCCTGGCCATCAAGTATGTCATTACTGTATTCTTTACCGATTTTGTAATCCGGGTCTTTATCAGTCCCCGGTTTTCACCGGTGCTGATCCTAAGCCGGTGGATCGTCCGTAACCAGAACCCGGAATATGTAGGGGCCAAGCAGAAGAAGTTTGCCTGGATCATCGGGGTGATCCTGTCAGGCACCATGTTCGTCTTTTTTAATATCGTAAACGCCTTCAGCCCGATCACCGGCATCATCTGCCTGATCTGCCTGATCTTCCTGTTTTTCGAATCCGCTTTCGGGATATGCATCGGGTGTAAAATGTACAGCCTGTTTTACAAGGAGAAAGCCCAGTATTGTCCGGGTGAGATCTGCGAGCGGAAGGACCGCCAGCCGATCCAGAAAGTATCCGGGGTGCAGTATATGATTGTTCTTTTATTTATCGGGTATATTGTGCTGAACGTTTTCCTGTTTAACGACCAGTTCAAAAAGAAACCGTATGATTTGTTTGGGATTTTTGAGAAAGAACAGGTGAAATAAGTCGGCAGTCGGAGTCGGGGGTCGGCAGTCGGTAGTCGGCAGTCAACAGCCCCTCCTGAGAAGATTTGCTGAATTGGCTTAACAATCGTGCTTTTCTGCCCTGTGAGGAGGCAAAGAGTTTAAAAGTGGATAAAGAGTGAAATCCACCTTTACGAAAGCAACGGAGGATAAAATAGGGCGTGATAGGGGAAATGGTATCAATAGCAAAAAAGGACGCTGCAAACTATCAACGACCTGCTTTGGATTGTGTACATTTCGGGCTGGTCTCTCTAGCATCTTGCTATTAGCTTCATAAAGGAAATTCCCTAAATTGCCCAGGACTCATGTACTCCTTCAGCGCAACAATAGAACTCATCGGTATTAATCCTTTCGTCTTTGTACCGGAGGAAATACTGCAGCAGGTATTCAAACAGGCCGGAAAGGACAGGGGGCATATTCCCATCAGGGGCAGTATCAACGGCAATCCTTATAAACAGACCCTGGTAAAGTATAGTGGTGCCTGGCGGCTTTATATCAATACCAGTATGCTTAAAAATTCACCCAGGCGGATCGGAGAGCAGGTGGAGATCAGTGTCTGCTTTGACCCGGAGAGCAGGGAAATCAATCCGCCACCTGCTTTTGTAAAGGCACTGGCGAAAAATAAGGTAGCAAAGAAAGTTTTTGACAAGCTGTCCGCGTCCAGGAGAAATGAAATAATCCGCTACCTGGCTAATCTGAAAACGGAGGAGATGCTGGAGAAAAATATTCAGAAGGCAATAGGGTTTTTGTTGGGGAAGGAACGTTTTGCAGGGAGGGATAGGCCATGATTCAGCTTTCAATCAAAAAAGAAATGAGAGTTTTGGCAACAGTCATATTTACTATTTTCCTTTTTCTGAACTGTTTCAGTCAGCAGAATGATACAACCAGGGTGTATGATTATCTTAAGCCTGCAGAAAGCTGGAAAATTAAAGTATATAATAAAAACCGGTTTGAATTCTGTACAAATAAGCTATTCTTCAAAGATGATGTTATTTCATCCGGTATGTTAAAGGCAAGTGATTCCACATTCCAATTTTTATGTGATACTTCAAAGTTAAAAAATTTGGACAGGATCAGTAAAGTGTTAAAAGACGTTTCTAATATTCCTCAAATTCTTATTGGCGGCCAGTTTACCAAACAGGGTAATTTCTTTATACCGCGCAACCTGGGCTATGAACCTGATGATAGTCTGTTTATTCCAAAAGGAATGTATGCACGGTATTTTCGGGGTGATGGGTTTGGAAATATTGTCATTGAGATAAAACCTGATGGAACTTATATATTTACAGACCATTCCTGTACCGGAAGTAGATCAGAAGAAGGAACCTGGACTAAACAAGAAGGAGTATTGAATTTTACCCCCAGCCGAAATAAATGGTCAATGCTGGAATGGGTTACCTTAGAACGGAAGCTTTATGTAACTGAAGATTTCCTGGTGGGGAAAAAGCTGTCTGTCGTTGTTACTAAGACTAAGCGGAAAAAAGTGACTGAGACCTTTTATTTCCTTGGAAAGATGCCCAATTATAACGAGTAAATTAACAGTACATAATCACATGGCAACAATCAGAATCCAACGATTAAGTGAATACAACAACAGAATGCGGGATTACCAGGTTTATATCGATCATACAAAAGCAGGAAAGATCGCAGATGGGGAAACGATAGACTTTACTGTTTCACCAGGGCTGCATACTGTTACAGCCAAAATAGACTGGTGCAGCAGCCAGGACCTGCTGGTTACCCTGAAGGAAAGCGAAACAAGAAATATTAAAGTGGCTGGATTTAAGCATGGTGCCTGGATTATGCCGCTGGCTGGCGGAATAATTGCCCTTCACTTTATCCTCAGGCTGACATTTCATATTGACTATGTGATATTCCTGGTCATTCCTTTTTTTTTACTTTTGGTTTATTACATGACTTTCGGGCGGAAAAAGTATTTATCAATTCGCGAATCGGATTAAATCATTTCAAGGTGGTGAAGAAGCCCTGAACATTGAGAACAGTCCGGAAGCCCCGGCTCTTTCATCAACTCAGTATCAACCACGATTTGAAAAAAAGCTGACTCTGCGGACATTTTATTAAATTATTCATTCACCTCTAAAAACAATTAAATGAGAAACGCACTTAACTGGTTTGAAATACCGGCTACTGATTTTAACAGGGCCAGGAAATTTTACGAAGCCGTACTTGATGTGGTGATGCAGACCCCTTTTGAAGGTATGAAGTATGCCATGTTTCCAACTGATATGGAGAAGGGAACTGTTGGTGGTGGCCTGGTGGAAGAACAGGGCTATGAACCCTCGGCAAAAGGAAGCCTGATTTACCTGAATGGCGGGGAAGATTTATCAGTTCCCCTCTCGAGGGTGGAAGCAGCAGGTGGTAAAGTATTATTGCCCAAAACCTCAATCGGGGCGAATGGCTTTATGGGCCATTTTCTGGATACAGAAGGTAACAGGGTAGCTCTTCATTCAATGAAATAAATCTTCGGGGGCGGGGTATTACTAACACCCCGCTCTGACTAATATTCTTTCCAAAGGTCCTTCCCCGATTACCTGATTTTTAACCCAAAATCTTCCTGACGACCGGCCTGTTTCCAGCTTTCTTGCTTTAAGTCATTTAATTCCACAATTCCCCTTTTGCATTACATAATTCCGTACATTACAAGCACTTGAAAAATAAGCTGCCAGGGATTATCCACGGGGCCTGTTTTCTGAGTATCGATTGCTAAAACCAGGTACGTTAAGGCCCGCCATTTTTCTGTTCATATCCTGACCGGATATTTCCATCTTTCTGGTGCGCACTAAGGTCTCTTTTTCTCTGAGAAATTAAACACTTAAATCAGTATTTGCCGGTATAACCGGCAGGGAATCCTATTACTCAAAGCACCAGCATGGAAAAAGTAAAATTCAAATCGGACCTCAGGGGCAGCCATTTTTACGATGATGTTAAAAAACAGGTGAACGACTATTTTGTCAGCCATAAGCTGACCAGCCTGGCCAATACTGAAATGCGGGTCAAACTGGTGTTCTGGCTGGCTTTCTGGGTGGCTTCCTGGGTGGGAGTGATCTATTTTAAAGAGTATTTCTTCGTGGCCGTCCTCATCGGGATCGCCCACCTGTTTTCGCACCTGATGATCGCCTTTAATATCGCGCATGATGCCAACCACCTGGCCTTGTTCAAGTCCCGGGGACTGAACCATTTCTTCGGCTACTTTATGGAAGTACTGGGCTGCAATAAGAAAATCTGGATGATCGCACATAACCAGGAACACCATACATTCATCAATGTACATGAACAGGATAATAATGTGAACGGCTACAAGATCCTGCGCTTTACGCCGGAGGATAAGTGGCGGAAATTCCACCGCTTCCAGCATATCTATGCCACTTTCATTTATGCGCTGTCGACCCTGAACTATGCCACCTTCCGTGACCTGAAATTCATTATCCGCTATACCAAACTGAACAAGATCAGGGCCAGCAAGGCCTTCCTGGCGGAGTTTATCTTCTTTAAACTGTTTTACTACGCCTATATCTTCATCATTCCCATTTTTGTGTTTGATGTGTCTTTTTTACTGGTCATGACATACTTCCTCCTGGGACAGTTCCTGAACGGGATCACCCTGGTCTTTGTGTTCCTGACCGGACACCTGACCGAAGACTCGAATTTCCCGGTACCGGAAAACGGAAGTATCGAGAATAACTGGGCAGTACATGTGGTGGAGACAACCAGCGATTATTCCCCCAATTCAAGAGTCTTCTCCTGGTTCACCGGATGCCTTAACCTCCATGTGGCACATCACCTGTTTCCAAAAGTTTGTCATGTGCACTACAAACACATTACACCAATTATCAAGGAAGTAGCGGAGAAGCATGGACTGGAATACCGGGAAATGCCGGGGTTCAGGTATGCGGTGGCTTCGCATTTTAAGTTGCTGAAGGAGTTAGGAAAGCGAGAAGCGACAAGCTAGAAGCGAGAAGGGAACAGCCCCTCCTGAGAAAGTCTTTTTAGATCGGCTGCAATTCAAGTTTTTCAGCCCTGCGGGACATCAAAGAGTTCAAAAGAGTGAAAATAATGCATGATAAAGGGAATGTCCATCTAAACGCCTAAACAACTAAACCTTTTCTTAAAACCACAGAATTCTGATAATTTCTCACTCAAACGTATAATTTTTTCAAAGGGTTCATCTTCAACTTTACAAGGGCTTTAGTTGTGCTACAAACTGCCGATGGCCCCTGTTTCATGTCTTACACCAAAAAAAGAGCGATTTCTGGGTTTACTTCCCCATTTAAGGTGATTTCAGGCCCTTCCTGGCTTCGGTTACTGGCCATCATGATCGTTGCGATCCTGTTTTCCCTGCTTAATGGGAAGATCATATAGAAGCATAATGCCATAATCGGGAAGGAAACTGACCCTTCAAGTATACATTACCAGTTACCCGGTAAACGAAGGAGTCGTCCGTAAAGTAGTTGTCCGTTGATTGCCCGTTGCTTCGAACCTCTGAAGGTTGTTTAAATCAGGCTTACTTTTACAGCAATTTTTTTGGTTTGAATGAACAAGCCTTTTCCAAATTCACTACTCACCTGTTATACACTATTTCCCGTTGATTAACTTTCCTATAATACCTGCTTCGCTTATTTTTACAAAATGAACCCGAAACTGCGTTTACTCCTTGGCTTTATATTGTTTATTAACAGTATTTCCTATTCTCAAACTCTTTCACAATACCGGCCAGGGCGAAATGAACGGGTATATGTGACGGCATTGAAGGATACGGTGCACCTGGAGGTTT
>CAZFLL010000030.1:7187-11000 GCA_964519865.1 uncultured Chitinophaga sp.
CATTCACGTACGGCGATGCTCTCGTCCTA
Organism: uncultured Chitinophaga sp.; assembly: GCA_964519865.1. Classification (GTDB taxonomy): domain Bacteria; phylum Bacteroidota; class Bacteroidia; order Chitinophagales; family Chitinophagaceae; genus JJ008. The sequence continues at coordinate 7,217 of CAZFLL010000030.1, forward strand.
TGCTCTGGCTGCATTTCCCGGGCAGGTGAATGCAGTGATTGCTTCCAGTAATTCCTTTTTTGATTTTGACAATCCGGCCCAGCAGGCGTTGTTTGAAAACTATATTACGGAAAAGAAAAAACAGCCGGGTCAGCCGCAATTCTTTTATTTTTCGTCGGGTTCAAAAGAAAACGGCGACCCACATGACAGCTCAGTCACGAAACTGAACAACTATATGTCGGCAAAGGAATTCCCGGGCAATTTTCACTGGCAGCATTACCGGGAAAATACGCCGCATATCACGGTGCCGGGTATGACAACAGGAAGGGCCCTGAACGACCTGTTCAGTCCCTGCACTAAAGCGCTGCAGCGTTGTTTCGCGATTGTGAATAAACAGGTGCAGACTGATTCAGTTCCCTGGTCAGATTACCTGGATAGTTATAAAGAAGCGGCTGCATATCTTGGCCTGGATCTCCGGCCTGATCTTTCTTTTTACAACAGTATTGCTTCTGCGTATATGAATGATTATAACAGCCAGTTTAAGGATCACCGTTTTTACCTCGCGTCAGTTGTATTGCAGCAGGGGATAGCTGCCTATCCTGCTTACCCGGGTTTCTACAGCTCCCTCGCTGGTATAAAGCTCGAGCAGGGCGATAAAAACGCTGCGCGGAAACTAATACAGCAGGCACAGATGAAGATAAAGGCCATGAAGTATTGCAACCCGGAACTCCTGAAGGAAGAAAAAGCATCTATCGATGAGTTGCTTTATTTAGTGAAGTGATGGGGCAGTGGGCAGTCAGCAGCCCCTCCTGAGAGAGGCAGGATGCTTCGCAGAACATTCCTTTTACTCACGAACAATTTCCGTTCACCACTTTCATCTTTCCATTACCCAACCCCAAACTTCAAACTGATACTATTTTACCCTTTTTTTTGAAAAGCTGGTTAAAATAGTACAATTGGTTCATTGTAGTTACTTATATACTAACAGTTGTTATTAGTTTTTTAAATATTTGTTAGTATGAAGACCTTGGGATACTTAGTTTACTGTCAAGCTGTGGATTATATTTACCCGTTGCAGCCAAACTCACAACTATTCATTCGTTTTTTCCCTAATTTGGGTTAACTGGTTTAAGGCAATGATTTTTCAGAAAGGACTTTTTGATACCAAGGTCGCGGGCAGACCTTTACCCTACAATATGCTTAGTATTGTTGGCATTGTCATCCTACTATGTAATATATTTTTATCCAAACTCTGGCCGTTCAAGGATCCGCTTACAATACTGATATTTACCTGTGCTATTTTCCTGTTGCTGCTCGGAATTGTAATATTCCGGTATTATTCGACATTTATCGCGATCATGCTGCTCGTGATTGTAAGCAACGGGGTTATCTTCTGGGTATCCTTCCACCTGGGACGCGCATCAGGTGCCATGCTCTATTATTTTCCCTTCCTGGTAGGGTTTCTATATCTCTTTTTTTATAATTCAAACCTGGGTAAGACAATTGCCCAGATCGGGGTCACTGTTGTCTTTATTGTTTTCTCGATTTTCTACACAAAGTTCAAGGCAACATATTTTATTCTGCCGGATCCTTTTCTGGAGAGGATCTATATCCTGAACCTCCTTTTCTCTTTTTCGGCTACGATCATTATCCTTTTTTCATTGTATAAACAGTTTGCGAATATTCACCTGAGTGTAATTAAGGACAAGGAACTGGAGCACCGGAAAAAGCTTCGTGACCTGGATATGATCCGGGAAAAAGAAGGCTATGCCCTGCTGCTTTCCTTGCGGGATAATATTTCCCAGACATTGGCTGCCAGCAGGATGTATCTCCAAATGTACCCTGAGCAACAGGAATTCACCCGCAAAGCAGATGAACAGGTGAAAGCTGCACTAAATGGACTGAATGATATTTCGGTGGAACTGAGTCCTTCCATGCTGATCGATCTTGGATTTAAGGACGGGTTGGCGACCTATTCTGAATTACTTTCCGTTAAATACGGAATTCCGGTGGATATCCAGATTGATAATGGTTCCGTCGAAATACCGGAGATTGAGCGGTTATCCCTGTACCGTATTCTGCAGCAGTGTATCAGCATTATTGCCGGAACGAAGAGCACCCGTTTCCTGAATATTTACCTCAAAAAAACACGTAAACTCAACCTGAATTTCTATCATGATTCCTCTTTGAAAGATTTCTCTGAACGCTTTACAGATACCCATAACCGTGACCTGACCACACGGCTGGATTATTATTCGGCCGTTATTCGTGAAGATACAGGGAAAGTGGAAGTGGATCTGGAACTCAGTGCTTAGGGAAAGTTTTGAGCAGCTAGCCATGGGCCACGGGACATAAAAATACGGACGAACTTAAGGTCTCGAAACCTGCTGCTCGTAGCCTGCAACATTTTAAGGCTGTAAACTGCCGACTGCCGACTATATTTGCCCTGTAACCTCATCCCCCTAAACCTCGTCAAATCCCGAAATTCTATATGAAGAAGCTTTTCTTTATCCTCAGTACGCTGCTCTTAGTGCAGATTTCTTACAGCCAGGACATTTCCAAACTGGAAGAGATCCTGAAAGCCTACAGCAGCCAGTATAAATTCAACGGCACGGTACTGGTGGCCCATAAGGGAAAGATATTGCTGGATAAGGGCTATGGCTACCGGAACCTGAAAGACAGTGTGAAGCATGATCCGAACAGTATATTCCAGATCGGGTCGGTAACCAAGCAGTTTACGGCCACCGTGATCATGAAACTGCAGGAGAAAAAGAAACTCAGTGTAAATGACAAACTCAGTAAGTATTTCCCGGATTACCCGAAGGGAGATAGCATTACCATCCGCCAGCTGCTATCGCATACCAGCGGTATTTTCAATTATACCAATGACCGGGAGTTTATGGAGAAAGAAGTGAGTAATCCCGCCACAAGGGAGAAAATGCTGGCCCGGTTTAAAGACAAGCCCCTTGATTTTTCACCCGGTACCAAATGGAGTTATTCCAATTCCGGTTATATGTTGTTGGGGTATATTATTGAAGATGTCGCCAACATGCCCTGGGAGAAAGCCGTACGGGAGTATATCTTCAACAAGGCGGGTATGGAGCATAGCGGCTTTGATTTTACCCATTTACAGTCTCCCGCAAAGTCAACCGGTTATTTCCAGATCAAATCTGACGGCAATGTGCCGGCTCCCATCGTGGACTCATCCGTATCTTTTGCTGCCGGTTCCATTTACTCCACTACGGGGGATCTCTATAAGTGGTTCCAGGCGTTGCAGGCCAACAGCATCATAAAAGCCTCTTCTAAAGCCGAAGCTTTTACCCCGGTGTTGGAGCGGTATGGCTATGGCTGGGGAGTAGATACCATCGCCGGTCAGGTTACGATCGGACACAGCGGAGGTATTCATGGCTTTGTCAGCAATATGGTGTTCATCCCCGGAGACAGCACAGTGGTGATCCTGCTGAATAATTTCAGCAGCTCGCAGCTGGGAAATATTACCAAAAGCCTGCTGTCTGTCATTTATAACCAGCCTTACGAACTGCCCAAGGAAAAGACAGCCATCAGCATGAGTGAAGAAGAGCTGAAACAATATACCGGTGTATTTGAATTATCACCCGCGTTGGTGGTGACGGTCTACCTGGAAAATGGCAAACTTATCGGCGCCCCCGAAGGACAGGAGCCGCTGCAACTGCATCCTGAGAAGAAAGATAATTTCTTCCTGAAAGAGATAGAAGCAAAGATCCGGTTTAACCGGAATGAGAAAGAAGAGGTGGTTTCGATGACGTTGTTTCAGAATGGAGGAGAG
>CAZFLL010000030.1:11100-38539 GCA_964519865.1 uncultured Chitinophaga sp.
GGCAGTCAACAGCCCCTTCTAAGAATATTGCCTTAATCGTCTTGACATACAAGTTTATCAGACCGGCGGGGCAGCAAAGAGTTCAAACCCACCTTCGATAAAGCTTCGGGGGATGAAAAGAGAAAAGGAGAATAAAATAGGGCGTGATATCGAAAAACTCCTCTAAACCTCAAACGCCAAACAACTAAACCAATTCAGTTGTCAGGTTTCAGTTTTGAGGTTACAGCCCATTCTGAGAAGAAATCTTACAAGGCGCGTCAGCCGTACTTCGTAGTTCGTACTTCGTACTTTTTATTTGATCAGAGTCCCGGCGGTGGTGGTGGCATACCTCCAATGCCGGCATTATCAAAAGCATTGTCCAGTATCGCTTTGTTCTTAACAAATTTACTGAACTGTTTTTCGGTTAGAATTTTTTTAAGAGCTTCATCCCGTTCGGATTCAGCGGCTTTTTTGGCAGGATCAGCATTTCCATAATAATTCTCCTTTTTTTTCAGGGCCAGCACTTTCTTTACATATTCCCGGGTGATTTTATCAACCGCCGGTTCCTGTTCGCTGGCCAGCTTAAGTTTTTTCTTCATCCAGTCCATCTGCATGCTGCTGATACTCGTTACTTCATTGCTGACGGGTGTTCCCATTTCTGGCGGAGGACCCATGGGCGCTTCCCCGGCAGGGGGCTGGGCCTGGGTGAGGAGTGAGAAGGAAAGCAAAAAAGCCAGGAATCCGGGTCCGGTGATTTTTTTATTCATTACGCTGTTTTTATATTGGAAGTAAATTTCGATCTGATTCCTGTGAAGGGAAAAGAGAATATAGATGAAACGGGCAGATTGGCCGGTGAAAGAAGGGAGAGAGGAGAGAGGAGAGAGGAAAGAGGAAAGAGGAAAGAGGAAAGAAGAGAGAAGGGGACAGTCCCAGCTGATAGAAGCCTGTAGATAGTAATCGGCAGGCAGGCCCTCAACTCTCAACCCTTGTGTATTCAATAATTAATAATTCGATAACGGACTTTAGCGGGCTGAAGGATAACCCCTGCTTCTTATTTTTTACTTTTGATTTTTGACTTTTAACAAATTACCTTTCGTAAAATATTTCCTATGCGCAGACTCTTCTACCTGTTGATGATTCTCATTAGCACTTCAACCTTCGCCCAGGACCACAGTCATTCTATTGGCCGTAAAATTATTTTCCCTGATATTCCGGGGTATAAGACCCTGAAGACCGATCTGCACCAGCATACCGCCTTTTCGGATGGAAGTGTATGGCCGGACATACGGGTAATGGAGGCCCTGATGGACGGACTGGATGTGATTTCACTGACCGAACACCTGGAGTACCAGCCTCATAAGGATGATATCCCGCATCCGGACAGGAACCGTTCCTATAACCTCGCCCTGGCAGAGGCAAAGAACCATGACCTGATTATTGTCCGGGGTTCAGAGATCACCCGTAAAATGCCCCCGGGGCATAATAATGCCATTTTTATTAAAGACGCAAATGGCTTACTGATCAAGGATTCGGTGGAGATATTCAAGGCGGCGAAAGCTCAGGGGGCTTTTATTTTCTGGAATCACCCGAACTGGACGGCCCAACGGAAGGATGGTATCGCCAAACTGACTGATATGCACAGCATGCTGATCAAAGAAAAATTACTGGATGGTATCGAAGTAGTGAATGATAACAGTTATTCTGAAGAAGCATTACAGATCGCCCTCGACAATAACCTGACGATCATGGGTACCAGTGATATCCATAAACTGATCGACTGGGATTTCAAGGTGAATGATGGCGGACATCGTCCCGTGACCCTGGTTTTTGCAAAAGAGCGTACCGAAGAGAGTGTAAAAGAAGCCATGTTTGACCGGCGCACCGTGGTATATTATAAAGACCTCCTGATCGGGAGAGAGCAATACCTGAATCCCTTATTGCAGGCCAGCATCACTGTAAAATCAGCCAGCTATACCGGTAAAACTGATGTGCTGAAAGTAACCCTGGTAAATGGTACTAACAGCCCGATCCTGCTGAGTAATAAAAGTGCCTTTAATTTCCATACCGATTATGATGTGATCACCCTGCAGCCTGGCGAGAATACGATTGATGTTAAAACCAAAGAACGGCTGACTAACCTGACGCTGAAGTTTGAAGTGCTGAGTGCAGTGTATGCCCCGGGGAAGCATCCGGTGATTGATATAGCAGTAAAGTTATAGAGATCAGGCAGGAAGCGAGAAGGGAACAGCCCCTCCTGAGCAGGTTGAGTTAAGGGATTAAAATTGATTTCTGCGAAGCGTGAGCGATAAATTTTTCTTAGTGACATAGTACGTTGAGTATGCAATACATGGTAATTGAACGATATAAGGAAGGGAAAATAAAGGAAGTATACCAGCGCTTTGCTGAATGCGGGCGGATGATGCCGGAAGGAGTGGCTTATCTTGGCAGCTGGATCAATGAAACGGTGACTGTTTGTTACCAGGTCATGGAAGCGGAGCGTTTTGAATTGTTACAGGAATGGATGGATCACTGGAAGGACCTGGTGGATTTTGAAGTGGTGCCGGTGATCAGTTCCGGGGAGGCAAAGGAGAAAGCAGGGAAGTAATGCTGGAAACGAGAAGGAGCAGCCCCGCCTGAAATATTTTTGATAGGGCAGAAAAATTTTCTTAGCAGGAACAAAAAACTATTAACTACTAGCTTCTTCCTCCCATTCTATAGTTTAATCACCTTCACCAGGTTCCCCTTATACGTTTCCCCAACCGGTATTTCATGGGTGCCGGCTGTGATTTTATTTTTTGAGAGACTGTTGATTTTATTGATAGCAACAATATAGGATTTGTGAATACGGGTGAATAAATGATCAGGGAGTTCTTTCGCGAAGGAACTCAGGCTTTGAAGGGTCAGTATTTTTTGACCGGTAACAGTGTGTATCGCTACATAATCCCGTAAGGCTTCGAGACAGATGACTTCGTCATAATCGATCCGTACTAATTTATATTCAGATTTTACAAAGAAATAGGCCGGTGGTTTGAGCTCCGGGCTGCTGTTTAGGGCAGGTAGTTTCTGCACTGCTTTCAGGAAACGATCATAGGCGATGGGTTTCAGCAGGTAGTCCACTACGTTGAACTCATATCCTTTCAAAGCATAGTCAGGGTAGGCCGTTGTAAGAATAAAACGACTGTTATTGCCGGCCTGCTGCATAAATTGGATCCCGTTCAAACCGGGCATTTCAATATCCAGGAACAGCAGGTCGGCTTCCCCGTTCAGTACCCGCTGCAGGGCTGACCGGGGACTGGTGCTGATATCCACTAACAACAAGGAGGGTGTTTTACGGATATAATCCGCAATGATATTCAGTGCGAGTGGTTCGTCGTCTATGGCTATACAACGGTACATGGTCAGGCAGGTAACTGTAAATGAACGGTAAATATACTGTCAGTCTGATCAATCCTGAACTGGTATTCTTCCGGACGGTAGGAAAGGGCCAGCCGCCGTTCCAGGTTTGGTAAACCCAGCCCCCCCCTTGCAGCGGGTTGATCGCTTTTCTTGTTACTGATACTGATCTTCAGCCAATGTCCTTCCTTCAGCAACTGTATACCCAGGGGAACCGCCGGATCAGACAAGTCTCCATGTTTGAGGGCATTTTCCACCAATGGAATAATTAGCAGGGGGCGCATGTTGCAATCCAGGGAATCCGGGGATGCCGTTATGGTGTACTGTAGTTTATAATCATGCCGCAGTTGTTCGATAGAAAGCATATTGTGAATATAGCTCAGTTCTTTTTCCAGAGTGGCTTTCTGTCCTCTTTCATAGGTCACATAGCGCATCATGTCACTGAGCTTCAGCACGGCGTTTGCTGTTTCCGGGTGTTTTTCATAAGCGAGGGCATAAATATTGTTCAGGGAATTAAAGAGGAAATGCGGATTCATCTGGGCTTCGAGGAAACGAAGTTCTGCCAGTTGCTGCTGTTGTTTTAAAGCCGCCTGTTGTTTCCGGCTCCGGATCAGTTCGTCAAACAGGAAAAGCACAAACCCGATAAATATCTTAATGGAGCCATAGTATATATTATCGAAAAAGTAAAACCGGAGACTGGTTCCCGGGTTATAGTTCCAGATGCCAAAGAGGGCGGGGAAGAGCCGTTCTTCCACCATGTACCTGTAAACAATAAAGAGCAATAGCAGGGCCCCGATAGCAGCTGCCAGTTTCCACCTGGGTTTTGTATAATAATATTTTCTGAATACCCAGAAATGTGCCGCGGCCGCCGTTCCGATGGAATAGATATAACCGGAGAAATCAAGCAGATGAAACTGGTCATGCCAGGGATAGGCCACCCCTGCGTTGGAGGCTGCGATCATTTCAAAACCGAAAAAATACATGAAAAAGAATCCGGCATAGACCAGGACCAGGGTGCTGCTTTTCATATTTCAAATCTACAGAAGCCCGGGCTGAATTCCGGCAACTGTCTGCGAAACAGGTTTTTTTATCTGCGAGTCTGTGACGTTTTTTTATTGGCAGACAAATCCACCGTTTTTGCAGATCGGATTTTATTAGTTGCGGAAAGCGTTGAATTTTTAGGGTCTAAAAAGTATGTTATGATAAGAGGTGTATTCATTACCTATTTGATTTTATTTTCGCTCGCTGTGTCCGGGCAACAGGTAGACTGGAAAAAAATCAAAGCGGCCGATCCGGATAAAGTGCTGCTGGATGGAACCCGCCAACCGGTTCCCGTATTGCTGCTCGGGAGTTTTCATTTTGGCTATCCGAATCTTGACGGGCATAAAACTGATTCATCAAAATATATTGATGTGAAATCGCCGGTCCGCCAGAAAGAGCTGAAGGAACTGGCGGAAGTGATCATGCGGTTTAAACCCACCCGTATTTATGTGGAGTCCAGCGATGCCGGCTGGATCGATTCATTATATGAGGCCTACCGGAAAGGCAGTTATTCCCTGGGTCGTAATGAAATCTTCCAGGTGGGTTTCCGGGTGGCTGGCCTGGCCGGGATTTCAAAGATCTATTCAGTTGATACCTGGCCGTTTTCCTATGAATATGAAAAGAAGTACCCCTGGATTGATTCCTTATGGAGTCACAATACCCCGGTGGATTCGGTGAGGGATAAGTACTGGGCCAGTCAATACAGCAGATGGTATAATGCCGGGGATTCCATAGAACTGCAGATGACCATGCTGGAAAATTTTCTCACCATGGCAGAACCAGGAACCCTTCAGCGTATGCACGGGCATTATATGTCCTCCTGGTTCAGTACAGCGGAAGAACCAACCGGCAGCGGGCAACAGGGACCTGATGCCTTATCCATCTGGTGGTATAACCGAAACCTCCGGATCTTTAATAATATCCTGCGAACAAAGCCTGGTCCGGAAGACCGCATCGTGGTGCTGTTTGGTAATGGACATATGCCCATACTGAAGCATTGTTTTTATTCCTCACCTGAGTTCAGGGTAGTGGAATTAAAAAGCTTGTTGAAAAATAAGTAACTGATTTTCCGGGTGTTCACTGTTGTTATTTTGATAAAGGAGTGACCGGTAAAAGCAGTTGTACAGGACGATACATTGTGTTATATTAGTATCAGCCAGTACACCAGAATGAAAAGAACCCTGCTATACTCCTTATTCCTGTTCCTGCTTGCGGTCCTGATTTTTTTCAGTTCCTGCAGGAAAGACAAGCATAAGCCTGTGCTGACACCGGTGCCCTTCCTGACCGGCAGGCTCTGGGTGGCAGATACAGTGGTACTCACCCCGCCGTTATTATTCAGCCAGCTGAGCCCGGCCGAGCAGCAAAATTTTCTGACTGCCAATAACTTTTTCAAGATAGCCCGTATACAATTAAATGAAGATGGGACTGTGGTTTTGGGCGACTGGGATTTTGGGTATAAGACCTGGAGACTGATCAATAATGACCGGGATATTGAAATGAAGAAAAATGATGGTACAACAGACGTGCTACGGAACTGGTCAGCTACGGCCACCCGGTTTACCTACACCTCCTCCTTCGGTGTTTATGATGTAAATTTTGTCTACAGGTAATATTTCAAAGGCTGGTAAGAAAATGATACTCTTTCCTGATTTGCCATTGGCTAATTTGCACATTCTTATTTCACCTCAATCCAGCTCAGCAACTTCCAGTAATCCTTCACTTTCGCGGCATTCAGGGTTAATACGTGCAGGTTGCCGTTTTCATTGAACCGGACAACGATCCTGGCTACCGTGGTTCCGTTGTCTTTCCGTTCGGCCGCTTCGGTATTTTCGTATTTCCCGGCTTTCAGGAGAGCGCTGGATGGCTTATCCTTGCCGGTGTAGAAGTCGATCCAGCTTTCGCCGATCTCTTTGTTTCGTTCGTAGGTGGAACTGACAAATATCTTTTTCTCCTCATCGGTGAGTGATTGAAACTGTTCACTGCTGCCAAAAGCTTTTTCCACTTCTGATTTCCCAAGCAGGTAAGATTTTAATTTAGCCGCCTCCTGTTTTTGAAACAGGTCAAAGACAGTCTTGCCCAGTTCTTCGGGTGTTTTGCAGTGTTTGGGCTGACTGCAGGAAAAGAGAAGCAGTGCATATAAAACATAAAAGCCGTAGCGGAGTGGAGCAGGAAACTTCCGGTAATACATGGGTTATGATTGAATGATAAGAATTACTGATGCAATTTAGTATCATGGGGGCTTACTGCGTTTCAGCCGGGCATTTTATTTTGCCTTTTTTATGGTTCCGGGAATATCTGTAACTTCCCGGAAACAGACTTCATGCGCCAGATTTTCCTTTTTTCTTTTTTATTCAGCTCAGTCCTGCTGGCTGCCCAGAACCTGAAATCCGGAGGCCGTCTCAAACCTGAACAGGCCATTATGGATATCCGGCATTATACCATTGCCCTGGAGGTGGAACCGGAGAAAAAAACAATTGCAGGGTATACCGAGACCGACCTGAACCTGGCCGAGCCCAGTTCCGTGTTATTATTTGACCTCTGGCATGAGATGCATATCAGCAAAGTATGGGTCAATGGAAGGGAGACTGCTTTTATGCATTCTCCCGATGACCTGGTCCGGATTACAACAGCAAATCAGCTTCCCGCCGGAAAAGTGAAAGTGAAAATTGCTTACAGCGGTACACCCGGTGTGGCAGCGCGCCCACCCTGGACCGGAGGTTTTCAATGGGATAAAGACAGTAAAGGAAATCCCTGGATCGCGGTGACCTGCCAGAGTGAGGGGGCTAAAATATTTTTCCCCTGTAAGGACCATCCCAGTGATGAGCCCAATGAAGGGGCTGATATGATCATTACCGTACCCAAAGGACTGGTGGTGGCTGCACCGGGAATGTTGCAAAAGGAAACAACGAAGAAGAATAAAACCACCTGGCACTATAAAACCAATTATACTATCAGCAATTATTGCCTGGTATTCAACGTGGGTAAGTACAAAGTGGCCAAAAGGATTTATACGTCTGTTACCGGTAAGAAAATCCCGATGGAATACTATGTGCTGGAAGAGAATGAGGGCAAGGCGGAAAAACTCCTGGACCTGTTTGAACAATCCAGCCGTATCCTGGAAAAATATTTTGGCGAATACCCCTGGGCCAATGAGCGGATTGCGGCCTCTGAAACGCCGCACCTGGGTATGGAGCACCAGACCAATATTGCCTATGGAAATAAATACCGGTTTGAAAAACTCGGTGATCATGATTTTGACTGGCTGCTGCACCATGAATACGGGCATGAGTGGTGGGCGAATAAAGTCACGAACCGCGACTGGGGTCATATGTGGATACAGGAAGGGATCTGCACCTTCGGGGATGCGATGGCCACCCGTGAACTGGCCGGTGAGGAAGCCTACCTGAAACGAATGCAACAGACCGCCCTGAATACTCAGAATAAATACCCGGTGGTACGGGGCGACGAAGTGGATTCAGACAGCGCCTATCATGGGGATATCTATGGCAAGGGCGCTTTCTTTATGCATACCCTCCGGTTTGTCATGGGGGATGAGCTTTTCTTCCCCACACTGAAGAAGTTGTCAACCGAACCGCAATATGTTTATGATAATACCGTGGTGACTTCCGATGTGGAGCAATTGTTCAGCAAGGCTTATGGGAAATCAATGGAGCCCCTGTTTAAGTTATTTTTATATACCACGGATAAACTGGAGATCAGTATCCGGCAAACCGGTATGGATAAATACACGATCCGTTTACTGAACCTGGATATGGCCCTGCCGCTGGAGATTAAGACAGAGGAAGGAATTAAAAGGATAACGGTGGATAAGAAGGGGGTCAGTGTGACCAGTAAGAGTTTTGTGCAGGTGGATCCCAGGGTCTTTTACCTGAAGAAACTGGTTTACGAATAAGCATATTTTACCTGGTTTATATTATAATACTGAAAAGTGAAGAGTGAATGATGGGAGCCAAACCTGAAATCGAGTTTACTATTTATTTCCGCAGGGAAAGGGACCCCCGACAGTACCGGGCGCAGGTGAAAGTAGTATACCGCACAGAGAATGTGGTAAAGTACAGTATCCGGGCGGGGGAGAAGGAAATAGAAATGGAAAAATACCTGTACCGGAAAAGCAACCAGTGGAAAGTGGAGCAGATGAATTTTATCCGGCTGGGGCACACGAGGATCTATGAGAAAATGATCAGTGATATCCAGGCCGCCATTGATGAAGAAATGAAGAAATACTGATCAGGATATTTTCCGCATATCATTATCCCGTCCGGCCCGTTGTTCGTGGCTGATATTCCGCATCAGCACCTGTACCATTTCTTCTTCTTTAAAGGGTTTAATGATAAAGTCATTCATCCCTGCATCAATGCAACGATGGCTTTCTTCATTCAATGTACTGGCCGTAAGTGCCACGATAGGAACGGAGAGTCCCAGTTCCTTCCTGATCTTCATAGAGGCTTCAAGACCATCCATGACCGGCATCTGCAGGTCCATTAAAACAAGATCGAAACTTTCTTTTTCCAGTATACTGATCGCATCTGCACCATTCACTGCTTCACGGACAATAATACCGTGGTTTTCCAGGACAGTAGCAGCTACCAGGCGGTTCATTTCATTGTCATCCACCACCAGGATATGCAGGTTGTTCAGCATCCGGGTATCCGTTACAGGTTTAGCGGGGAGCTGGAACACCGGTGTCAGGTTTTTCGGCAGGCTCAGGCTGATCCGTACATGTGTGCCGATTTCTTTCTGGCTGCTGACACTGATCGAACCTCCCATCAGTTCCACAAGACTCTTGGTGATAAACATACCAAGTCCGGTACCCCCGTATTTGCGGGTGGTCGATTTATCTTCCTGGGAGAATTTGGTAAAGATCTTGTCAATATATTCCTGTTCGATGCCGATACCGGTATCAATAATACTCAGGGTCAGGTTTTGTTGTTTGGCTTCATCTTCCTCTACATTACAGGTGATGCGGATCAGGCCATTAGGCGTGAACTTCACCGCATTGGTCAGCAGGTTCAGCAGGATCTGTTTCAGCCGGTGCGGGTCACCGATATGACTGTCTGAGAGGCTGCTGTCTATCTCGGTGATGATCCGGATGTTTTTCTCCTCCGCTTTTTGTCGCAGCAGTTCCACCATTAGTTGAATCAGTTCACGTAAGGAGAAACTGGTCTGGTCAAGTCCGAGTTTACCGGCCTCGATCTTCGACGTATCCAGGATATCATTGATCAGTACCAGCAGGTGTTCTGAAGCACCATGAATGGTACGTACAAAACCATGTTCTTTTGGCCGAAGATCTGATTTCAGCAGCTGGTAGCTAAGCCCGATGATTGAATTCAATGGAGTCCTGATTTCATGGCTCATATTGGCCAGGAAACTCTGGGTATGTTTTTCGGCTGATTCAGCCCGTTTCAGGGCAGCGATCAGTGTTTTCTGGTTTTGTACGGCATCTGTAATATCGGATGCAATACCGGATACACCCAGTACTTCCATATTATGGTCGAATAAGGGGAAGAGTTCAATGGAGAAAGTACGGATACCGTTCTTGCCACTGAAATTCTGCCGCAGTCGGGCAGGGGATTGTGTCCTGATCACCTGTGCTTCTTTATTGCGGTAATGCAGGGTATGGCTCTTTCCAAACAGTTCATCATCTGTTTTATTGATGATCTCCAGTTCTGTCAGTTTCAGGAGTTCACAGAATTGTTTGTTGACATGAATGTAACGGCCTTCGGTTGATTTGATAAAAATAGCCTGTGGGCTGTTGTCCATAATCGACTGGAAGAGCTGGTAGAGATATTTCTTTTCCCTTTCCAGCTGGTAGCTTTCGGTAATGTCTTTGGTGACACAATGGAATCCGGCGGGTTGCCCTTGTTGGGTTACGATCACCGCGGTTTGTTCCACCCATTTGATCTCCCCGTTTTTACAAGTAATCGGAAATTTGATCTGGGTCTGCAGGTCGCCTTTGCGCATGGAATCCAGGTAAAAGGTCATCAGCTGGTCCTGCCATACGGAATGCACCAGGTCGAGGTAAGATTTATTCAGTAATTCTTCCTGGGTGAAACCGGTGACCCTGGACGCCATTTCGTTCACGAAGGTGAACCGGCCCTCCATATTGGTGGTAAAGATGATCGCGCCTGATTCGTCGATAATGTTTTTATATTTTTCTTCATTAATAATCGCTTCCTCTTCGGCTTGCTTCCGCCGCTGTATATGGGAGTTCAGTCCTGTCAGCAGGAAATAAAAAACCAGGAAAGACAGTATGGCAAAGCCCAGGGCAAAGAGGTACTGTTTGGTGTAGGTATCCTCCACATTTCCGATCTGTCCGGTAAATAATTTTTGCTGCTGGCTGTTCACCGCTAATATGCCCGATTGAAGGGATTTATTAAGGGCCTCGTTCTGCCGGGTATAAGCCAGGTTGGCAGCACTGTCTTTTATGTTGCCGGAAATAAAAGCAGATTGAAGGGTCAGTTTCTCCCCGGTTTTTTGCCGGAGGAGCTGTAATCCGGCTGTAAGTGAACTTTCTGTATTTTTTGCAAAAGAGGGATCGTTAAATACTTTGACTAATGCGGCAGAATCCGTTTTGAAATCATAATATAAACGGGAAGAGCCCTCACTGATCCGGGCAGTAAGATTATTATCCAATTTCAGTAACTCAAACCGAAGCTGATTGAGATTCTTTGAAAAGCGGGTCGTGGTTTCCACCGCGTCCACATTCTGGCGGTTGTTTACATTGATACTCTTGAATTCCCACAAAAAGAATGCGAATATAAAAAACAGGAAAAAGAGTAAGAATATTACATACTTATGGGTTCTCATCGGTAGGGGATTCGGATTTATGAACTACTAACGATTAAAGTTTGTCATTTTGTTGCTTAATTGCCAATTAGTTGAACAGGATTTATGTCATTTTATTGGTTTCCACTTAGCGGTACATCGTAGTAGGCATAAGTATAATTACCATTGGCCGGGTGAGGGTTGGGAAAGATGCTCCGGGCAGGTTTCGTTACACCCGAATAAGTTTAGTTGTATAGGCGTTTTGAAGTTTAACGGGATAGTTTTAATGAAAGGGTTGTTTTCTTTCCTCTTCAAGTTTCTCATGAACGTATTTTCCCTTTACTTAAATAGTATGATTAATGTCATTTGTTATGGCATATTGATAACATTAACTTAGAAGGTATTCTGTAACCGGTAAAACATACGCCCATGGAACTACACCGCACAGGCCCTGATTCCGGTCATTGGTATCTCGTACAGTATTACTGACTGATACGGGTATTTTTTTACATTAAAATATGGGTTATGAAAAGAAATTCAATACCCCGGTTTATCCGGGCAGTATGCCTGTTGCTTTTCTTTTTTCCTGGTCTGTATTTTACAGGAAAGAGTCAGGGATTTTCACCCGCTACAGAAGCAAGATTGCAGTTTGTGCTGGACAGTTTTATTAACAATCCGGTCTCCCCGTTTGTAGGAGGCATGTCGGCGGCGATAAATGTGGATGGACTGGCCACCTGGCAGGGGGCCAGTGGTTTTGCCGCCAGGAATACAGACGCAGCAAATAATCTGCTGCCCGGCGGGACTCCTTTTTCAGTACAATCTAATTCAAGATATTACAGCATCACTAAAACATTTACTTCACCGCTGGTACTTGAACTGGCCAGGGAAGGATATTTTTCACTGGATGCTCCGGTGAGTAATTTTCTGCCATTGTCATTAATAAATCCCGGACTGAACGGGTCCGTAACGATACGCCAGTTGCTGGGGCACCAGAGCGGATATTCCAATTATACAGATGAATATATGCTGCAGGTCTATGTGGCTTATCAGCCCACCCATGTGTGGACGGCTTTTGAGACCCTCAGTTTTGTTCACCAGATCGCAGCACCAGGAGCAGAGCGTCGTTACAGCAGTACTAATTATATTATGCTGGGAGCAATCGTGGAACTGGTTACCGGTAAAACCATGGAACAGCATTACCGGGAACGTTTCTTTACCCCGCTGCATTATTCCTCCATGTATCTTACCGAAAGGGAATCTGTCAACGGGCATGGGGAGCTGGCGGCACCGCATGATAATTTAAGTGTGTTCAACCCTGTTTTCATGATGACCGGGCAACCCACTTTCCCTGACAGCTGGACTAATATCAGCCGTTTCCCGATGACTGCAGTGGCCTCACTGGCTTTCAGTGGTGGTGGTATTGCAGGGAATGCCGCTGAACTGGCCCGTTGGGGCAATGACCTGTTTGGTGGCCGGGCAACCAGCGCCGCCACACTCAGGACTATGCTTCAGTCTATTCCTTCCACCCCCGATGAAGATGGGGATTACCTGGGATATGGTATCTGGACCAATCACCGCATCAGTGCCACCGATTATTTTGTTGGACATAATGGTACGGCCCCGGGATACAGGTCCGTGATGATGTACCAGCCTGACCGGAAGATGACAATAGTGGTGCTGACCAATTTTTACGGTTCAGACCCTTACCTGGTTGCCAAAAAGCTTTATGAATCATTGCCGCAGTTTCTTTGTGGAAACGGGAACAATCCGGAGAAGAAGATCCTGGTTTGCTTTAAAGGAAAGGATCTTTGTATTGCCCGTCCTGCGGTTCCCGCCCATATACGTAATGGGGCCTGGCTGGGATCCTGCCAGGGCACTGTAACCTTAACGGCAAAGTCCGGAGAAATTATCCCTATGCCTGATGATAAAACCTTTTCTGTATATCCTAATCCATTCAGCAATGAGGTACTGATCAGTTTCCGCTCACCGGAAAATGGTATGGTGAGCCTGGAACTGTATGACCTTACCGGTAAACGGCTGCATACTTTATACAGTGGCAGCCTGCAGAAGGGGATGTATCATCAGGTCAGATTTCACGCGGAGGGTATGGCTAACGGAATGTACATCTGCCGGTTGCAAACACCTGCGGGAATAAGTCAGCATAAACTGATACTCAACAGGTAATACCGGCTAAAGCTGGCAAGTCAAAGGGGCAGTACGTATATCGGTACTGCCCCTTTTTATTTATTTTCTTCTTCCTGGTTACATACTAAGTTCAGATGGATACTAATTAGCATATATCAACTTTTATGAAATCATCTGTTTTATTTAGTATCCTCTTTCAGATAGTAGTTGTTTCGGTTGCCAGTGGACAGACCAGCTGGAAAAGCTGGAATACTGCCCAGGTAAACCTTTCACTAACAAAGAAACTGGATCTCCGCCTTTCTCATATGCGTGCCTTTGATCTGTCAAACGGGTTTCAGCCCGATTTTAACCAGACTTCTTTGCATGCCAGTTATGATCTTACCCGTCACCTGGATATAGCTGCCGGGTATGTAAAAGGGGGCAGTAATACGCTCACCGATGGCAGTAGCCGGGTGACCGCCCGGATAGGGTATAAGATCCGGATCATGAGGGTGCTGAACTGGACCAATTCAATCCAGGGAGAACAACATTCTGCCAGTGAAACCAGGTACCGCAACCGGGTTGTATTGAACTCACGTCTGGCACTTCGAAAAAGACTGGCTTTTCTTCACCTGCTGCCTTCAGCCAGTTATTCCCTGTTTTATAATATGGGGGGAAATCCCATTCAGTATTATGATGCGGAAACAGGACTGGCTACGGTAAAACAAACACCGGATGGATTTCACCGGGGGAGGCTGATGCTGAACCTGAACAGTAAAATATCAGATCATTTTTCCTTGTCGGTTTATTATATGGCACAACGGGAGTTTAATCTCTTAACACCGGACGCCCGAAAAATCAATATTGTAAAACCGGCAACCGGCAAACTGGTACGTGCTTTCGATGATTTTAATACAGCCGGACTGACCCTTTCTTATGACATTAAATTATATCATTCCAATAAAAACTAATAGCCATGCAAAAGACAATAAAAAGAACCTATATCTGTAAAGATGTAAATGCCCACAGTATTGAGCCAACAATTCCTGCAGATTATGTGGCAAAGGCCGGGGATGTGGCTGTTTTTGAAGTACTGCAGATTGGGAAGCATAAGAATGTACAGGGAAGTGCCAAACGCAATGTCACTATAATGCCCGGGGACCTGATCATGGCAGCTTTCGGTACCAGGTATGCCACTGAACAGTTTGAAGGGTACCTGCCTGAACGGATTGACCAGGAACTGCATATACTGGGCGCCGGTGGTACTGTAGGAGTGCTGGCCAGTATGCATTATAAGTTTAAGGATATAGGTCCCACTTCCCTTCGTTTTGTTGGATTTGCCAAAGATCATTACGGACATATCATCAATACCAGGGAAATCAAGAAGCGGCTCAGGGTGCCTTTTTCCGGTGCGGCTGCTGCAGCCACCAAAGTGATTCTTTCACTGGGGTCCTCCATGGATAGCGGCAAAACCACTTCAGCGGCTTACCTGGTACATGGTTTGAAAAAAGCCGGGTATGCTGTGGCCTATATTAAACTGACCGGAACGGTTTATACCAAGGACGCCGACCTGGCCAATGACCTGGGGGCAGATATTGTGGCTGATTTTGGAGATTTCGGATTCCCTTCAACGTATATGTGTGAGGAAAATGAATTACTGGATCTGTATGAATCAGCCCTGGCAGCAGTACTGGTAAAGAAACCCGACTTTGTGATCATGGAAATTGCCGATGGCCTTTATGAACGGGAAACTAAAATGTTGCTGAACTCAACGAGATTTACCCAGACAGTGGAATCCATGATCTTCTCTGCCGGGGACAGCCTGGCGGCTATAAACGGGGTGCAGACACTGAATAAATGGGGACTTTACCCGATTGCCCTTTGCGGTTTATTTACAGCCAGCCCCCTGCTGATCCGGGAAGTAAAAGAGAATACACAGGTGCCGGTTTATGATATTGCCCAGTTAAGTACGGGGGCTATCGCCGCACAGTTAGTACAACAGCTCGAAAAGCAAGCCATAAACTGATGGTTACAGTTCAATCAGTCAGTATAAGTCAACAGTTGAAGGCAGTTGCTGTGACCGGGATTCATTCCGGTCACAGCCGTCGTTTTCTAAAGACTTACCTGAAAGACAACCGTCCGGGGATGTTCCTGGTTATAGTGCTGGGAATAGCCAGCAGTATAACCAGTTTCCTGCTGACGCTGATTATCGGGGATTTCTTTATGCTGCAGTTTAATACCGGCAGCAGTAAAGGCAAACTCTTGTCATGGATGGGAATACAGCTGGCATCCGTTCCGGATTTTTTCAGGCTATTCGGGGCGTTGTTATTAATGAAATTTATCTGTGGTTTTTTGGATAATTACCTCGCTGCAAGGCAGGGGGAGCGGTTTGTACGGCAAATACGCCAGTCACTTTTTACGGCCCAAATGATGACACCGGCGGAAAAATTCACCGACAGCACCTATGGAAATTACCTGCTCAGGTATAGTAATGACCTGAAAGCGGTTCAGCAATACCTGGTGAAAGGCGTACTGGGTGGAATTAAGCAACTGTTGTTTACTTTAATGGGACTTATCCTGGTTTTGCAAATCAATCCGGTAATCGGATTCATTTGCACTTTTTTTATTTTCCTGATTACCCTGGTAATGTTTTTTATATCTGAAGGTCAGAAAAAATATATCCGGGAAAGCCGTAACAGGAGAAGTGTTCTGCTGGCATTTGTCACCCGTACCTTTAGCCGTTTTTCACGACTCAAATCTGCAAACCGGGAACAGGAGATGGTAGATAAGTTTCTGCACCGGTCTTCGCTTCTATATGAAGCGAACCTGGTTAACAGCCGGGCAGAGAGTTTTTTGCAATCAATTGCTTACCTGCTGCAGTTTGGCATGATCGGTTGTATCCTTTGGGTGATGTCCGGTAATACGGTTCATTTCAGGGCTGCTGATGGTTTGATTGTTGTATTGCTGTTGTTGCTCATGCAGGGGTCTGTCCGGGGATTACTTAAAATACCCGCTATCCTGAATAAGGGTGATCTCTCGCTCCGGAAAATAGCCGAACTGGTAAATAAAGCTGCCTGATCAATGTTTCAACGACACATCCTGCCGTTCAAACGGCCCCCGGAAATTATCTGTCTTTACCGGGAAATGGCGGGTATAGATATTGGTCTGCTGGAACAGGTTTTTCAGCCAGGCCGCTGTCTCTTCAAATCCTTTCCCGTCACGCGAATCATAATCATTTAAAACGAGCCCGTTGGCTTCCCGCATCATTGATTGGGGATCGTCAAGGTAATAATATAAAACCGCCAGGTTGAAATAGGTGGCATACCGGATCTTGCGGTCGTGTTTTTTGGAAGAGGTATAACGTTTCCGCACATTTTCAAAATAGCTGATCACCGGTTGCAGTTTTTCCCGGGCCCCGGTAATAGGGGTGCTGGCATCCATATTAAACAAGACCTCACTCATCTGGGTAAAGGCATTGCGCCAGGCATCATACTCCGGGTGCTTCCGGCTGTCGATGATCCACATATAATCGTTGGCAGCCACTTCATCAAAACCGAAATTATACGTGATCCGGTCACTGAGTGTATGCATGGCACGCGTAACGGCATTACGGTAAAGTTCTTTCGTAACAGCTAATGAATTTACCAGGAAATATCCTTCGGCTACCGTCTTGATCGAAAATTCAGGACTGTTGTACACCTGCTTGTTCTGACGGGAAGCCAGTTCCTGGTCCATAATATGCATGCCTTTGTAATCGGAGATCGTGGCATTGGCGGCAAAACTATATACGACTTCCTGGTGGTAGTAAGTGCGGCTGCCGGTGACAATCCCATTCCCGTTTCGCACGGTTTCAATCCTTTCTTTTACAGAGAAGGATTCCGGCAACAGGTCACCCAGCTTTACATAAATGCCAAGATGACCATCGTCGGGCAATTTTTTCCAGCCTTCCAGTTTTACGGATTGTTCGGGCGACAGGTCCTCCATAAAAGAATCCATCATTTTTGTACTCTCTACTTCCACATGGTAAGTACGGTAGGTACTGTCCAGTCTTACCTGGGGCAGTGCCCGGTATTGCACCGTAAAACGGTATTTGTCCAGGTCAACATTTTTCTGGGCGGCTGTAAAAAGGGGAGCTGTAAGGAAAAGGAAAGCGTATAATTTTTTCACAGTGAAGATTTTGTCTGTAAAAAACGGAATCAAACGGGAAAAAGTACCTGACCGGGTGGGTTTCAGTTGGAAAAGAGGGTTGACTAATCGTAGTAGTACCAGGGATTTTACGTGGAAGTGGGTTATAGTCGATACTCATTAGTCGGTAGTCGTTAGTCAACAGCCCCTTCTGAGTAGTGAAACTTCAGGGCACTTCAGTCGTTCTTCGTACTTCTGACTTCGTACTTAATCAGTGGTCGGATGTCAGCTGTCAGTGGTCAGGAACAGCCCCTTCTGAGTAGGCTATTCTTCCTTCAGTCCAATAAACTGTTACAGCTTTCCGGTTGATAATTATCAATTTAGTTGGTGAAATAAATCCGGGTTTACCGTATTAGTTTCTGCTACCTTTCAGTATTAATTGTTCTTCATGATTAACGGTTTGAGCAGTGCGGAAGCCAGTGAAAGATTATCGAAGCATGGATATAATGAACTTCTTTCCTCCCGGCCTAAAAATATTCTGCGGATCGCGCTCGAAGTGGTAAAGGAACCCATGTTCCTGCTATTGATCAGTTGCAGCCTGCTCTACATGCTGCTGGGTGATTACCGGGAAGGGATCATCATGTTGTCTACGATTTTCATTATCATTTACATCACTTTCTACCAGTATCGGAAAACTGAAAAGGCACTGGAAGCCCTGAAGAACCTGTCCTCTCCCCGGGCGCTGGTGATCCGGGACGGGAAGGAAATCAGGTTACCGGGCCGGGAAGTGGTGCCGGATGATATCCTGGTCATTAATGAGGGTGACCGGATTGCGGCAGATGCGGTGTTGCTGGATACGTTGAGCCTGACGATTGATGAATCCCTTTTAACGGGCGAGTCGGCCGCCGTTACAAAAACAGCAGGTAAAAATGAAGATGGCCCGGACGGAACGATTTACAGCGGAACACTGGTGGTACAGGGAAGCGGCCTGGCCCGGGTAATTGCAACCGGCGGCAATACCGAGTTTGGCAAGATCGGTAAATCATTGGCGGCCATTAAACAGGAAGAGACGCAATTGCAGGCGGAAATGAAAAAGCTGATCCGCAATTTATTCCTGATCGGGGCAGTGATCAGTATTTCAATTGTGCTTTTATTTTATTTCACCCGGGGGCATTTTATTCAATCACTCCTGAATGGACTTACGGCAGCAATGGCTATCCTACCGGAAGAATTCCCGGTAGTACTGACTGTTTTCCTGGCACTTGGTGCCTGGCGTTTATCAAAACGGAATGTACTCACCCGGAAATCATCGGCTATTGAGACCCTTGGATCGGCAACCGTTCTTTGCAGTGATAAAACCGGCACCATTACACAGAATAAAATGGAAGTGGCCGTTGTCTATAACGGGAAAGAGTTCTGTTACAGCAATGATTTCGTAAAGAAAAATAGTCTCTTTTCCCCGGTCATCAGCATTGCCAACCAGGCATCTCAGGTAAAACCAGTGGACCCGATGGAGATTGCCATCCGGGAAATGCAGGATCAGTTTTATCCCACTGAACTTCCGGCTTCCGCATTTATCCGCGAGTATCCGCTCAGCCGGGAAATGATGGCGATGACCCGTGTTATGCAAAACACGGAAGACGCGGCTAATCCGTATAATGTATATGCCAAAGGGGCACCGGAAACCATTTTCAGTTTATGTAAACTGGATACAACAGAAAAAGCAAAGCAGGCAGCGGCACTGCATAAACTGGCGAACGAGGGTTACCGGGTCATTGCAGTAGCCGAAGGGGTTCATGCAGCAGGAGAACTCCCGGAAATTCAGTCACAGTTTACGTTTGTCTTTAAAGGCCTTGTCGGACTTACAGACCCGGTGCGGCCGGAAGTAGGGCAGGCGATCAAAGACTGTTATACAGCGGGTATAAAAGTGATCATGATTACCGGTGATTACCCGTTAACGGCGGCCAGTATTGCCCGCGAGATCGGATTGAAGCCCGGCGGAAAAATGATTGCAGGTCCGGATCTGGCAAAAATGAGTGACCAGGAACTGAAGGAATGCATCAGTGAAGTCACTGTTTTTGCCCGGGTGGTACCCGAACAAAAACTGCGGATTGTACAGGCCTTGAAAGCCAACAATGAAATAGTAGCCATGACAGGAGATGGGGTGAATGATGCCCCGGCTTTAAAAGCAGCCCATATCGGGGTGGCCATGGGGAAAAAAGGAACAGATGTGGCCAGGGAAGCTTCCTCGCTTGTTTTACTGGATGATAATTTTGCTTCAATCGTGTCTGCCATCCGTTCCGGCCGGCGGATTTTTGATAACCTGCAGAAAGCCATGTCTTATATCCTGGGGATTCATATCCCCATTATCGGACTCACCTTATTGCCCGCCTTTTTTTCAGGGCTTCCGCTTTTACTGATGCCCCTGCACATTGTGTTTATGGAACTGATCATTGATCCGGTCTGTTCAATTGCTTTTGAATCAGAAAAGGAAGAAAAAGGAATCATGCTCCGCCCACCCCGTAATCCGAAGGAACAGTTTTTCGGTGCCAGGAAAATACTGACCAGTTTTTTAAGCGGGTTATTACTGCTGGTGATGGTGATCGGTGTCTATTTTCTGTCTATACATGAAGGACATACCGAAGGGGAAGTCAGGGCCATTGCTTTTTCTGCGCTGATCACTGGAAATATTTTCCTGATATTGACCAACTTGTCCAGGACCCGGACTGCTTTTGCCGTACTCACGGAAAAAAACACAGCCCTGCTGGTTATCCTGTTTTCCGCATTTATTATGCTTCAGCTGATCCTGTTTATACCCGGACTCAGAAAGATTTTCAGTTTCGGTTATCCGGGAGTTGGACATTTCATTTCCTCACTGATCGGGTCTGTTTCAGTCCTGCTGATTCTTGAAGCGATTAAATATATCCGGTACAGAAAAAATGTAAAAAAGACCACATTACTGGCTTAAACTCACCCATTTTTTTGAATAGTCCGGGCATCCGCTGATCTTCATATCTTTTACTTTAAGTCTTCCTGATAAAATGGCGGATGCTTCGTATGCCTTTGTCTGGCAGAAAGGGCAGGCGTCAATATGACCGGCTGCATCAATATATAGAATCCGGTCGCCGCCTGACATACAGCCCAGTCTTCGCTGATGAAATCCATGATAAAGAAAAACAGGATAGTCCCTGAACGTTTCATCGTAATTCATGCTGAGGTAAAATTTTTCCAGCAGGGCTAATTCCGCTGTATTTAACAGGACATCCTGCTTATCATAATGGCCCACCGCTTTTGGCTCCAGCAGTTGAACAAATCCGGCGCCAAGCTCTTTGGCCAGCTTTGCATAGGCCAGCAGGTTGGCCGGGCTGATAAAATCCCGGGTTACACAAAGGGAGAGGGCGGTAACCAGTCCGGCCTGCCTGGCATTTACCATGGCCTGTACGGCATTGTTCCAGGCCTGTGCTGTACCGCGGAAACGGTTATGTTCGGAGGGATCTGTATGGTCAAGACTTATGATAACCCCTGTCGCACCGGATTTTTTTAACGCAAGGGCATTGCTTTCGGTCAGGTTAAGCCCGGAACTTAAAATATAATACTCATGCGCTGCCCTCGAGCGGCTGATGATTTCAAGCAATCTTGTCTGTTTGACCATTGGTTCCCCACCGGTAAGATGCAAAATGGCCAGTCCTTCATCGCCAAATTTTTTTACAAGCTGAAGCAGTTCTTCCGTATTAAACGGATCTTCCCGGTTCAGGTTTTTCCATTCAAAACAATGCTCGCATTTCAGGGGGCAGCGGCTGGTGATCGCCAGTTGCAAAACCTGCAAATGGTTAACAGGAAGCGCGTGTGGCAGTATTCTGAACATTTCTGTCTGAATATACTTATTAAATAACGGGGATGGATACCCGGGAATATACAGGCTGAAATAGTACTTTCCGCCTGTTTTCACACAACGGCGCATTCCCGCTTTCCCGTTAATCGCCTGTTTAAATGCCAGCAGTTGCCGGATGACCCTGAGAGCTTTCCGGGGTGACCGGTAACTTTGCAACGCAATACGGAGAAAGGTCAGTTTTACGCGGATGTCAAGCCATCTTCTTTCCCAACCGTTTACCACCGGGGTGCGTACCATAGCCGGATGAATAGCCGGTATCGTTTCCAGTCCGGATGAAGGGATTTTTTCTTTTACTGTTTCCATATTCCGGTTTTAGCGGGTTTCCAGGGCAATCACCTGGTGATCTTTTGGAATCTGCTGATAACGGCTCAGGCTGAACCGGGCCAAAGCCCCGGGCTCCCTGAATTTTTTCAATGCTTCTGTTGCCGCAGGGCCATTGTAGTCCCTTACCGGCTCATAATAGCCACGGGTATGCAGGATAACACTATAGACATTACCGGCAGCCGGTTGCCTGTTCCAGTTGTAGGTGATGGTGGCAAAATTACCCGGAACCGGCTGACGCAGGTAGAGGCTGTCTTCCAGCCTGAGTTCATTTAATACGGAAAGCCCATTTTCATCCACGGCTGTTGAGGGGTACAGTCGGGTTACCGGGTACCTGTTGGTTGCTGTATAATCCATAGACGCTTCATCGAGTTCCCAGAACATAAAGCCCGTACTCAGCCTTACCTGGATTGTTTCACCAGGAAGGTCTTCCACAGAAACAGGAATCACCAGTCTACGTTGTGCCAGCGGCCCTACTGTTTTTATTTTTGTGATTTCTTTCCAGCCAGATGTGGTAAGGACAGCTACCTGTAAAGGAATGGCCTGTTCCTCTGTCCACCGGATCATTTCTTTTACCGGTCTTGCCTGTTGTTGTGCCTGCCAGCTGCTGTAACTGCTGCCGAACTGGCGGGTGAATTCACCGTATAAATAATCAAACCAGTAGGAGTTCTTCAGCTGCAACAGCAGTTTCGCTTCCCGGAGATTGTTTTGTTTTGGAAAACTCAGTTGCAGTTCATTGATCCCGGAGGGATTGCTGCTATCATTGAAGTTACAGTATTGATCATCTTTACCAATCACTTCATTCAGCAGGTTAATCCGGGTATTTAAAACAGCGGCAGTGGGTTTTATGGATGTACTGATGCTGTACAGTTCCCCGTTTTCAGCAGGTAATACCTGCACCCCGGCCGGATGTTCGATCAGGAGCAGGTCGGCAAAGTTGGTGTATTGTCTTTCTTTGAGTTCATTGCTGATACGCAGTTCAAAGTGCCCATCCAGTGCCCTGGCCTGCAGGGGTACATAATCCGTTCGTTCCAGCCTGGCATTTACGGCCCCTCCGAATAATTCGCCCTGGAGATTGTATTGCTCACCATCATATACACTGATAAACGGGCAGGAGCTTTTGGTGAGGGCGATGATCACGCCGGCCAGTACCAATACACCCAAACCGATGCCGACACCGCCGAGTACATAACTCGAAGTGGTTCTTTTCCGGTCATGCTGAATCACTTCAATCCGTACAATCTGGTCCAGCGGCAGGGTCCAGGTGCCATTGGTGTCTGTTACGGATTTATCCTGCACATAAATATGTATTTCGTTGAGAATACTGCCCCCTTCATTATCCTTGTATCTGAATTTGTTATTAACCGCCTTAAGGTAAAGCTGGTGGGCAGGCGGCACGGCAGCCAGGTGGCCGCTGAGGGTCATGGATTGCTGGTTCACTGCAATGTCCCGGATCGCATAGCTGGCGGTTCCTTTTCTCAGTATAAAATATTTTTGCTGACTGTTTGTCGAAATAAAACTTCCGGAAGCGGACGGACTCCCGGTATCCTGTTTAACCGGCATAAAATAACGATGGCAGGAAATCAATAGGAGTATCAGGCCTGTTAAGAGCAAAACAAGGCCGGCAGGGTTTGAATGTCGGACTGACATAGTACAGCATTTGACAGGTGATCAAATCTTTCCACACCGGAAGTTTCAATAAATCCCTGTTCAAATATTAAGATAATTTACAATGAAAAACAATGATCCTGCTCACCTGGAATCCGGGTTTACGAGCGGAATTCCTGGTTCATTGTTTAAGTTATAGTGACCGGAAAACAGTTTATCAGAGTTGTTTGAGATAACTCAGCTTGATAATGGAGTGGTCTTCGGTCTGCCTTTTGGCCTGTGTATTATTAAATCCACGATGATTGAATACCAGGTAAACATAGGAGAGTGGCTGATATTCCCAGGAGAACCGGACGTTATAGTTGCCGAGATTATTCTCAGAGTTTCGTTGATAAAAACCGATCAGTTGCATACGTGGATTTAGCGCGATTCTGCCGGAGAGACTGTAAAGTTCTACAGATTTGGTAATAGCCGGGTTGCCGACCTGGTTAAACTGATTCCGGTTATACTGGGCCAGCAGGCTGAAATGCGGGGATGGGGATACCTGCAGCCTGAAATTCCCGGTCTTCAGTTTGCCATTGAAATAATCACCAAAAGTATAATCCAGTCCGCCACTGATTTTTCTCGAGGGATCCGTGCTGTAATAAAACTGGTGGTTTAAATAAGTGTAGTCACCTGCGGTAATATCAATTCCCAGTGGTGAAAATGTTTCGGTCAGGCGTTGAAAACTATGATTAAAGATATAACCTACATATCCGCCATTCTGGAAATTGAACCAGATAGGATTTACGGAAACAGTTCGTTCGATCAGTTTACCCGTGGAAGCCTGGTGGTACATTTCCAACCAGGCACCTGGTTCCAGGGCCCTGATCAGTTTCGGGAAGGGTAATTTTTTACCCCGGTAATACCAGAAAACACCGGGGGTGGTGGCAATTACATCGGTCCGGGAAACGAATCCCATCTCAGGATTAAAGTTTTTGGAAACAAAAGACTGTGTCCACCAGATTTTCCATTGGTTGTTTACATAATAATACTGGGCGAAACCGGAGAGTCCCTGTTTGCCGGTGGCACTGGTGGTGGAATGGGTCAGCATCATATTCAGCTGGTGTGATTCACTCAGCCGGAAAAATCCATCCACCGTGCTTACGATATTATGTCCATGGCTGTTATTCCTGGCAGTTAAGAGGGCGCCGATCCGGTTCAGCCGGCCGAGATTATGAGAATATCTTCCGATAAAAAAATCAGTAGCCGGCATACTGGAAGAGCCTTGCTGGTGCATAAGCATTGCCCCGAGATTATTTTTTGCAGATCGGTAAACAAAGCGGCCTCCTGCATCGATTGGTATCGGGTTTCCACTGTTATCAAGTCCGATCCGGCGGCTGAAAAAAGGTTGTATCCGCATGCTGCCTCCGGATAAATCCTCAGAGGGAGCCACCCCTGTTCCAAACAGCGAAGCATTTTCAAGAAAAAACTGACGGCGTTCCGGGAAGAATACCGAGAAGCGGGTTACATTATTCACCTGCCTGTCGGCATCAGCCTGTGCAAAATCGGTATTGAAGGTCAGGTCCAGGATACTGTGAGGGGTAATGGCCCATTTAACATCACCACCATACCTCAAGCTGGTTTTTTCCGGTTCGCCTGAGCTGAAATTTTTATAGCGGTCATACGAGCCAAGTACATAAGGTTGAATCCGGAGATTGCGTCCGGGGGGTGGTGGTTGCAGGTTCGTCAGTTTGCCGGAATAAGCCATCCGTAAAAAAGAAAAAGACCGGGGATAAGCGGAAAAGGCGCTGATTTCATTGGAAAGCCGGCGGTTCCGGTATACATTAAATCCCCATTCCTGCAGGCTGTCTTTTTTACGTGGGTAACGAAGTGTCTGCCAGGGAACCGCCATTTCCGCATACCAGCCCGAGTCAGTACGGGTGGTCCTGACCTTCCATAAACCATCCCAGTCGAGGTCGGTGTATAAATCATCAAAGTTCAGCAGGTCCCGTTGAACTCCATATGCGTTGGTATAAAGAGCCATTGAATTCCGTTGATCATTAAAACCGTCAAAGGATAGACCTACCAGGTCATGCTGACGGAGATTGAAATCCCTTTTGTAATCAGTAGCCCGGATGGCTTTCTTGCCCATGGAGTCGCGGCAGAAAATCCCGAAATAGAGATATTGCCTGTTATAAAGCACTTTTACAGAGGTGGAGAAATTGGGAATCTTACCCTGTTGAGGTTCGATCTGGGTAAATGCGGGTGAGGGGCCTGCGAGTTTCCAGTCTTCTTCATCGAGTTTGCCATCCAGTTTAATGGAATGACTGAGCGGATGCGCTTTCAGCTCCCGGCGGACGGTATCGGGGCGGAAAACAGCAGCGTCTTGTCCGTAAGCCAGGCCAGAGGCCAGTAAACAGAAAAATAAGAGGTGATATTTCTGAAACATAAAGCCGACAAGTTAAGGAAAAAGCTTTGTCGCGATATAACCGTATATCCCAAAAATGGAAGGTTTTTTCCCCATAAAACAAGGGCGGATAAAGCGGGGAAAACGGGGATAAACAACAACAGGGCTGTATGCAATACAGCCCTGTTGTTGTTCGTAATGAAGCAATTGTTCTTGGATACTCAGGCGGCCAGTGGAATATTCGGGAAACTAAAAGCGATGACCGTCTGGTTTTTCTGCTGGCGGGTGACGCCTACAAATCCGCCTATTTTTTTAGCCTCAACCCTGATCAGGTCAGATACAATGTTTTCTGCACCATATTCATTTTCATGCGTATCGTAAATATGGATCAGCATTACCTGGCTGTATTCTTTTGCCGAGATCCGGATACAACTATTGCCCGTTACACGGAGTACATTCTGAAACAGGTGGTCAAGCACATTCGTCACCACCAGTCGGTCTGCATTCAATGGTATATACTGCTGGACTTCATTGATAATAAAACTCTGCTTTCGTACAAGCCCTTCCAGTTTGATATTGATCAGCGCGTTTACCAGTTTCTGCAGGGGAAAATGCCCTGTAGTGGATGATATTGAACTGTTCACTGTTTCTGATTTCATAGCTGAAGTTTTAAGTACGGGCGTTCCCGGGGTACGGATTAATTTGTTTTCATGGATCGGATTTCATCTGGTTTTTTCATCGGTAAGGATTTTTCAACGGGGCGGTTTTTCATTGGTTCTTCATCGGATACAGATTTTTCAAAGGATTCGGAAAATAATCAGGATACTGGATTAAAAAGGTTTTCATTTTCGAATTTGCCGGCAAGCATGGATATCGTTCGTTTGCTGATACAAAGTAACAACAGGTGCGGGTTCTACGAAGTAGTTTATTCAATGAATTGCTGGTAGTACTTCAACTACCATTCCGTAAAATACCTTTATGGAAAGTAAGTGCTTCCATGTATACAGGGATGCGTTAGTGTTACTAGTCAGGTCCGGTAATGACCTGAGTCATTGGGGGATGCAGGAAAAGATGGTAAGACCGGTTGTACAAGTGTGGCAAGGCCGATGAGACAGGTCAGCCCAGTTATAAAAAAACCTTTACAGTGGATATAGCTAAATCAATTACGGGTATAATAAATACTTTTTCCGCATGGTCTTGTACTCACTTAAGGCCGGTTCCCAGCTGGCGCGTATTTCTTTTTCCGGTTTACCTTCAATAATCTGCTGACGGAACAGGGCACTGCCGGTTAGTTTTTCAATGGTACCCATTTCCTTACTGAGTTTATTGTCAAAGAATTTTTCTTTGTAAGGGGAGGCTTTATACAATTCGATCATCCATTGCAGGTTGATCTGCCTGGACCGGCGCAGTTGCTGTACATCATAGTTACGAAGGTCCAGTCCGTAACAAAGCTGATCCATGAATAATGGTGTTTCAGACATGCCCTTGATACTGGTGGGAGTAAAAGTGAAATCGAATTTTCCTTTTAACTCGGGGCTGCCCAATACTGTAAAGGGGAAATAGGTGCCCCGTCCATGATTCAGGTATGTGCCTTCAAATAAACAGGTGGAGGGATAAAGTAAAATGGATTGCTGGGTATTCAGATTAGGAGAAGGTTTTACCGGTAATGTATAGGGCATGTCATGGTTGTAATTGGCCACGGGGATAATAGTCAGCGGGCATTTTACTTTATTGGTCAGCCAGCCTTCGCCATTCACCATTTGGGCAAATTCGCCCACCGT
>CAZFLL010000031.1:0-8765 GCA_964519865.1 uncultured Chitinophaga sp.
CCCATACCCCACACCCCATACCTAAAATGAAAAAGGTCAAGTATTTCTACAATACCAATACACTCCGGTACGAAAAACTGGAGACGCCGCTGCGGGTAAAACTGCTCCGGGTTTTTGGTTTTGTAGCGGCCGCCCTCGTTACAGCCGGCCTGATTTCCTATGCCGCTTTCCAGTTTATCGGATCTCCCAAGGAACGCATTTTACAACAGCAGAATAAAAACCTGAAGGACAACTATTATGAGCTGCTGGATGAACTGGAATCGGTTCAGAACCAGATGAAAGAACTGGAAAAGAGGGACAATGATGTGTACCGGGCCATTTTTGAAGCCAACCCAATCCCCGATAGTGCCCGTGCCAAAGAGCTGGAAACCAAACTCGAAATTGCCAAAGTCGAGAAATTAAGGGACCACCAGCTGGTTTCCTCGATCAATAATACCCTGAATAACCTGGTCAGCCGGATCGCCTCCCAGAAAAAATCATACGATGAAGTGGACGAACTGGTTAAAAACAAGGCCAACCTCCTGGCACGTACACCCGCTATCCAGCCGGTGAGCAATAAGGACCTGAACAGGGTGGCTTCCGGTTTCGGTTACCGGATCGACCCGGTTTATAAGACCACTAAATTTCACGCAGGTCTCGACTTTTCCGCCCCCCAGGGTACCCCCATTTATGCCACAGCTGATGGCACCATTACCATGTCCGGTAATTCCGGAAACGGATATGGCAACCACGTGATCATTAATCATGGGTATGGATACGAGACGCTCTATGGCCATATGGTAAGGGTGAAAGCCAGGAACGGGCAGGCGGTAAAACGCGGCGAAGTGATCGGCTGGGTAGGCAGTACCGGCAAATCCACCGGTCCCCACTGCCACTATGAGGTCCATAAAAACGGCAATAAAATTGACCCCATCTACTTTTTCTATAATGACCTGAGTCCGGAACAATTTGACCTGCTCCTGAAGAAAGCAGCCGCCAGCAACCAGAGTTTCGATTAAGGGATAACAGCCACCAACCTTCATTTTTCCACACTGGCTCCGGGAACCTGAAAGGGCCGGCATAGTTCATTACTTTTACAGAGTAGTTATGGCAAAATCTCTTACACAAATAAGCCTGGACTTTGGCGCCTTACATGAACCGGTTGAAAAACCGGCCAAACAGCCTGTACAAAAAAAGGTTAGCACAGCACCATCACGAGTAGCCGTAATTGCACCCGATCCTGAGCCCGAACCTTTCCTGCAGCCCGAAGAAATAATCCCTGTGGTGGAAGAAGCGCCTCTATCCCTGCAGTCCACAGTGATCAAAAGAACAACTGTAGCCGGCAAGAGAGGTCGTCGTTCCTTAAAAGATTCCGCCTTACAGGCCGACCTGGTGCAGGTACCCGAGGATGAAATATTATTTAAAAAACAATATTATTCGATTGGTGAAGTAGCGGGGATGTTCCGGGAAAACCAGTCCCTGATCCGCTACTGGGAAACGGAGTTTGATATCCTGCAGCCCCGCAAAAACCGGAAAGGAGACCGTTTTTTCCGCCCGGTGGATATCAAGAACCTCCTCATGATCTATGACCTGCTCCGCCGCCGTAAGTTCACCATTGAAGGCGCCAAGGACTACCTGAAGAAAAACAAGAAAGCCGAAGAAAAATTTGCCGTGATCCAGTCCTTACAAAAGCTGAAAGGCTTTTTACTGGAATTAAAGGCAAATTTGTAAGTCCCCCTGCAACTTTAACGATTCCCGTTTCATCTTTTCACCGGCTGCCTGTAGTTTTGCGTAAACGGCTTATTAGCCTACAAAATCTATGGAGTAACCTGCCGGACCATCAATACCGGCTATAACCAATAAACCACCACTGATGAAAAAGCTTTTATTGATCCTCTCCCTTTCGTTAAGTCTGTCCGCCCTTGCCCAAAACCAGTATGAAGTATTGGTGGAACGTCCCAACGAAAAAAGCCTGAAAGGAATCATCTCCCGCCAGGTACTGACCAGTGACACCTCTTTCAAATGGTATAACGAAAACCTGAAAGGATTTACGGTAAGAACCGATGCTAAAGAAGCCCTCGGGAAAAACAAGGACTCTGTACAGTTACTGGTATTTATGGGTACCTGGTGTGAGGACTCGCATTTTGTCATTCCGAAACTATATACCACCACAGATGCGGCAGGATTTCCTGAAAGCAATATCACCCTGATCGGGGTTGATCGTAAGAAAACAACGCTCAGTCACCTGGCCGAAGCCCTGAATGTAAAAAATGTACCTACGATAATTGTGATGAAGAACGGCAAGGAACTGGGGCGTGTAGTGGAATATGGGAAGTATGGGTTGTTTGATAAGGAGTTGGCGGAGATCGTAAGCAACTCTTCAGCGCATTAACCTTTTACTAAAGAAAATTTAGTTTTTCACATACACGTTTTAACCAGCAGACGCATTGTATCCACTTTAAAAAACCTATTGTTCACTGGTACCCTTTACCCCTTATTATCTATTCGCATTTTATAAAACGAACGCCAGACAAATACTAACGCAACAACCAGGAATGCCAGGCCAAAAAATGGGGCTACCTGACGGAAGCTTTCAGAAATGGATATTTCCATTGCCAGCAAACCAAAGAGTGTGGTGAATTTAATGATGGGGTTCAGGGCCACGGAAGAAGTGTCTTTGAACGGATCACCCACCGTATCCCCAACAATTGTGTCGGCATGCAACTGGGTACCTTTTTCTTTCAGATCCACTTCCACCAGTTTTTTTGCATTATCCCAGGCACCTCCTGCATTAGCCATAAATACAGCCTGGAATAAACCAAACACGGCAATGGCAAGCAGGTAACTCACAAAAAAACTCACTGCATGCACACCTCCTACACCAGCCGGGGATGACAGGAAGGCAAACGCCAGCGAGAAAAAGAAGACAGCAGCAAAAATATTAAACATCCCTTTTTGAGCATATTGTGTACAGATCTTCACCACTTCTTTCGACATCTCCACATCCGCTTTTTTAGGTGCATCCGGGTCAAGGTTGATATGTTCCTTAATATACTTAACCGCCCTGTAGGCCCCTGTAGTTACTGCCTGCAAGGATGCCCCGGTAAACCAGTAAATAACAGCGCCTCCAATGATGACACCAAGAATAGTATAAGGATTCAACAGGTTCAGCACCGTTTCCGGCTCAATATTGAGCGTTGTTTTTATCATCAGTATTAACGAAAATATCATGGTAGTGGCGCCTGCTACCGCCGTACCTATCAATACGGGTTTGGCGGTGGCTTTAAATGTATTGCCCGCCTCATCATTTTGTTCCAGGTAGTATTTTGATTTTTCCCAGTCAGGGGTAAAGCCAAAATCTTTTTTTATTTCTTCATCTATGCCGGGTTGTTCTTCTATCAATGATAATTCGTACACCGATTGTGCATTATCAGTAACAGGCCCGTAACTGTCAACGGCAATTGTAACGGGCCCCATGCCCAGCATACCAAATGCCACCAGCCCGAATGCAAAAATGGATGGATAGGCCATTATACCTTCGAGGTCGTAGGTACTGGCGAAATAAGCAAAAAACATCAGCAACAAAAAAACGAGTCCTTTCCAGAAAGCGGAGAAATTACCGGCTACCAGGCCTGACAACAATACCAGAGATGCACCACCTTCACGACCTGCACGTACAATTTCTTTTACATGGAGTGATTTGGGTGAAGTGAATTTTTTAGTAAACTCAGGGATAAGGGCTGCCCCCAGCGTACCACAACTGATAATGGTGGAAAGCACCCACCAGGAATTTGTATTTCCAAGCAAATCGGAGATAATGAGTTTACTTACCACAAATGTTACAATAATTGAAAGCACCGATGTAATCCAGATCAGGTTGGTCAGGGGCTTTTCAAAATCAATATCTACTTTTTTACTGTACAATACCTGGCTGATAAAATTATTAATCCAGAACGAAAACACCGAAGTGATCACCATCAGTATGCGCATTACAAATATCCATACCAGCAGTTCTGTTTGCACTTCAGGTGAAATCACGGATAGTAAAATAAACGAAATAAGCGCCACTCCGGTAACACCGTATGTTTCAAATCCATCAGCGGTCGGACCAACAGAGTCACCGGCATTATCACCTGTACAATCTGCAATAACACCTGGATTTCGCGGGTCATCTTCACCGATTTTAAACACTACTTTCATCAGGTCACTGCCTATATCTGCAATTTTTGTAAAAATACCGCCTGCAATTCGTAAAACAGATGCGCCCAACGATTCCCCGATGGCAAACCCGATAAAACAAGCCCCCGCCAGGTTGCCGGGCATCAGCAGTAAAATAATCAACATCATCAGCAATTCCACGCAAATTAAAACCACCCCAATACTCATGCCCGAATTGAGCGGAATCTGCAACAAACTGAGTGGTTGTTTTTTCAATGATGCAAAGGCCATCCGTGCATTGGCCATCGTGTTCATGCGGATACCAAATGCGGCTACACAATACGAACCCATAATACCAATAATGGTCCATAATAGAATCAGCAGTACCCCGCCAATGCCAAACAGTGTTTCACCATGGTGATCTTTTGCCAGAAAGCCAAAATAAAAAACCACCACAGCCCCAATGAAAAAAAACAGTATGGCTAAAAGTTTACCCTGCAGAATTAAGTATGTGCGGCAGGTTTTATAGATCACATCCGATATTTCAAGCATGCTCTTGTGCGCCGGCTTTTCTTTAATCCTGGCATAATGATATACACCAAACAAAAGGCCGAGTGCTGCAATCAAAAATCCCCAGTATAAAATCGAACTGGAGTGAACCGAATCCGGTATTTTCAGGTCGGCTTCTCCGGCAAGTGCAAAAAAGGGGGAAACAAGGCATAACAAAATAAGGCTGAGTTTTTTCATAGCCATCGATTTGATATTACAAAACAAGAGCGGGTTAAAATATGGCAACCCATTGCAATTCGTTGCATTTTAAAAAGGCGGGTATAAAGTTAGAAGTCGCTGTGACTAATGTTATGAGAGTAATCAGTAACACTCCTGATTATAACATGATTTGGCTTACGCAATCGATGCCGGAAACGAGCATATTAAAAAAAATTGTACTTGTTCCCGGGAAGGTGTAAAATTTATTTGCACTTATAGTCTTGGCTTGTTTAAGTAAAGCCGGCAACATTGTAGTAACGAAAGTAAAAAGGTCGGAATTCAATAAAAAGACTATTAAGCGGCCCCTGTGTTAGCCAAAGCCGTGAAAGTACCCGGTGTCAGATTAAATGTAAATACGACAGAAAGACCCGCCCGCACTCAGTTTCACAGGCCTCGAATCTTATTTTATCACCCGAACATCCGTGCTCGCCCCCGCAATCTCAATCTTCATCTCTTCCAGTAATTTCAACGCAGCAAGGTTGATCTCCTGCCGGATGGAAAAGAATTCCTTGATGCCGATCGGGGCGGTATAATAATCGGAGACGATCACAATGGCCTGGCTGTTGATCTCTGATAAATTGACATTGAATTCTTCTATCTCTTTTCTTCCAACGATCTTCCGGATGCCTTCGAGTAATTTTTCAATACTGGCCGGCGGGGTTTGCAAACCGATCTCCAGTTTCAGGTCGCCCCGGCGCTGGGTACGTAAGGACAGGTTATCAAGTATGGAATCCACCATTTGCTTATTGGGGACCGTTACATAAGTTTTTTGCTCTGTCCGGATACGGGTACTCCGCAATCCGATCCGCTCCACGGTACCGGTCACCGCATTCACTTTCACCAGGTCGCCCATAACAAAGGGTTTATCAAAGAAGATGATAAAGGAAGCGATCAGGTTTTCCAGGCTTTCGCGCAGGGCCAGGGCGATGGCCGCACCGACGATACTCAGACCGGTGAGCAGTCCGCCCACATCCA
Organism: uncultured Chitinophaga sp.; assembly: GCA_964519865.1. GTDB lineage: Bacteria > Bacteroidota > Bacteroidia > Chitinophagales > Chitinophagaceae > JJ008. The sequence goes on from CAZFLL010000031.1 coordinate 5,881, forward strand.
GTCCGAAGGCATAACGCAGTACCAGCATAATGCCGATGATGACCAGGATTACTTTAAAAAAATCCTTGAAGAAAACGATCAGCTGGTTGTCGGATTGATCCGGGGTGAGATCCGCTTTTTTCTCCAGGATCAACGCGATAAAATCGATCAGCCTGAGCAGGAGTTCAAATAATGAAACAATCAGTATGATGGTGCCCAGGCTCTGGAATATCTCCTTAATGGTGTACTTGTAAATGGTTTCATTGATCTCTTCCGGGAATTTCAGTTTATACAGGGCCGCGATGGACACCAGGATCAGCAGGAAAAAACCCATGGGCTTAATGACCAGGCTGGTAAAAGCGGGCTTGTCTACATTCTTCCAGATTCGGTGTACGATCCCAAACAACAACCCGGCGAAGTAGCGGGAGATAATGGAACGGAACATCCAGACAAACAGGATAACGGCCGCCACGATCAGGTAACTGCGTACAGGATTCCCCCACCAGACTTCGTTCAGAATATCATTCATAGACCAAAATTAAGGGGCAAAATTATTGAAACCGGGGGATATGCGATCAGCGACGGAGTGTATATATGGAAAGGATGGCGTTTTTCCCGTCCTCATCTTTCCGCAGCGCGTAGAGCCGGCTGTTGCTGAAATTAAAAAAGGCGGCATTCCGGATCTCTGCCGGGAGTTTCCATTCATCATATATAAAACTGCTGATCTCGTAACGATAGAGGGTATCATTCACCGATCCGAAAATATAATTACCGGCCACTTTCAGGTTATTCCATTTACGGATCTGGATCACATTTTTCAGTGACCCGAAATAATCAAACACATAAACCCCTTTGGTGGAATCGTAGAGATAGACAAACTGGTTCTCATCCGAAATCTTAACAGGGGTGACCGACTGATCCAGCAGCAACCGGAAATCCGGGGTCTCCTGCAGCAGCTTGCCATCCTCCCCGATCTTTTTCAGTTTATTCTCCACTTCATCATAAACCCATATTTTATTGTCGTATGACTGGGCGATGGCCCGGGCCTGGAAAATATTCTGTTTACGCAGGTCCACTGTATTGACCGGGTTGAGGAAACGGTCGAGCATCAGTACGGTGGCAAAATCGCGGTAATACAGCAATACCTTGAGCGGGTTCGACACATCGATCAGGCTGGCTTTACCATATTTGCGTACATCGTTGAAGATAGCCACTGAATCCCCGGACGCATTGTATTTCTTTACCTGGTTCTGACCATTCAATACATATATATTGTCCAGGTTATCGATCGTAAACTGAATGATATCGCCTTTTATGGTTTTGATCAGCCGGAAAGTGGTATCAGCCTGAGTCAGCCCATGGGTGGCTGCACCTAATAAAAAGAGTATAAGGCTGATTAATTTCTTCATTCGTTGCGGATAATTTTTTGATCCATCCCTTTATATGATTTCAATACCATCTCCTGCCCGTCAAACACCGCGTAAGTGAAATAACGGATCCAGTCACCGAGATTGATATACCGGCTGCTCTCATTCAGACGAAAATCAATCGGTAAGTGTCTATGCCCGAAGACAAAAAAATCCATCTTTTTTTGCTGCAACACTTCCTTACAATAGATGATCAGCCATTCCTTGTCCTCCCCCAGGAATATTTCCTCCTTCGCTCCTGTCTGGGCCCGGCTGCGGCGGCTCATATAATTAGCCAATCCCATGCCAAGCATCGGGGGAAAGACCCCAAAGAGAAACTGGCAGGCCGGGTTACGGAAAATCTTTTTAAGCCGTTTATACCCATGATCCCCGGGACCGAGTCCGTCCCCATGCCCGACCAGGAATTTTTTTCCGTTCCGTTCAAACTCCACCGGTTTATAATACACCGGCATGTTAAACTCCTGCTGGAAATAATTTTTCATCCACATATCATGGTTCCCGACAAAAAAGTGCATGGGAATTCCCGCATCTGACAACTCCCCTATTTTTCCCAGCAGGCGTACAAAACCCTTGGGCACCACGGTCCGGTACTCGTACCAGAAATCAAACATATCGCCTACGAAAAATATTTCTGCTGCCTGGTCCTTTATCTCTTCCAGGAACTGCACCAATATCCGTTCCCGTTCAAGGCTGCTGGCATGATCCGGCGCCCCGAGATGGAAGTCGGAAAGAAAGTAAATTTTTTTAGCAGATGTAATCGTCATGTACAGGTGCAGGATTTAACACTATGGAGAGTTTGTATGGAATAAGTTTGAATTGATTACTGCTTATCCTGCAGGTACTGAAGCATGTCCCCGGATTCGATCACCGGCCGGCCACTGGTATCTCCATGGTACCAGTATATCCAGGCCTGAAGAACCATATCATTGCAGTAAACATCCGTGATCGCCCGCTGGTAATGTCTTTCTTCTTCAGATTCCGCATTCACGCCTTCATAATCATCCAGCTGACCCATGGCCCAGGAAAATTCATGGCTGTTTTTAATCTGGTATAACTCACCAATAATGTAGTGTTCCCCTTCCACAGGTACACCGGCCGGGTAAGTACCCATATCCACCAGCCGGCCCTTTACCCTGGCATTACCCACCAGGGTAAAAAAACGGCTGATATATTCATAGGCATTGCTCTGGAATCCTTTTCGCAGTGATCCGTATACAAAGAGGTTGTAAACTGTATGGCTAGTCATACCTAAAAGTACAAAAGGGGGCTGATTTATGCTTCAACCAGGAATAAATACACTTCTTTGGGGCCATGCACACCGACCACCAGTGTTTTTTCAATATCCGCCGTACGGCTGGGACCGGAGGCAAACGTAATCAGCGAGGGAAGGTTATTGCCATATTTTTCTTTTATAGCCTGCAAGGCATCTTTCAGATCATAAACCACCTGCCCGGTATAGGCAATACAGATATGAATGGG
>CAZFLL010000031.1:8865-38497 GCA_964519865.1 uncultured Chitinophaga sp.
ATAAACTTACCCTGTAGTTTGGTGAACTGTTCGGCAAATTCCACTTCTGCTTCCTGTTGCAGCGGCTGGTACACCGTTCCGCTGCCCTCACTTTGGGGAAAAGGCAAAGGCGTTGAGTGACTCAACGCCTTGCGGATTCTTTTCAGTATGTTTTCTTTTGAAGGAGAAACGTTCATACCACAAATTTAAGCAGTCGGTGCCCAACCTTTGTTGGCTTGTTCACCCCCTGTATGATCATCCTGGCTGGCAGGATTGGAAATAGCTGATTCACCGTTTACAGGCTCATGTACCACTTCGTCATCCTCCACTCCCAATGATTTCTTTTCTTCATAAGGACGTTTGCCGATCAGGGCTTCCACATCACTCTGGAATAATACTTCACGATCCAGTAAGGCGGTGGCCAGTTTTTCGACTTCCCCTTTGCGGAGGGTCAGCAGGTCCTTTGTTTTTTCGTAGGCCTCATCGATCAGCTTCCTGACTTCCTCATCAATCATCCTGGCGGTTTCATCCGAGTATGGCTTGGTGAATGCGGTCTCCTGCTGGGGATCATAAAAACTCACGTTCCCCACTTTTGCATTCATCCCGTAAACGGTAACCATGGAATAAGCGATCCGGGTGATCTGCTGCAGGTCATTCTGCGCACCAGTGGAGATTTTTCCAAAGAAAATTTCTTCACTTGCACGGCCACCGAGGGTCATACAGATCTGGTCGCTCAGCTGGTCCGTATTATACAAATATTGTTCTTTCGGTGTGTACTGCGCATAACCCAGTGCGGCGGTACCTCTTGGTACGATCGTCACTTTCAGTAAGGGATAGGCGTGCTCCAGGAACCAGCCGCAAATAGCGTGACCGGCTTCGTGGTAAGCAATGATCTTTTTCTCTTCCGGGGAAATGATCTTATTCTTTTTCTCCAGTCCGCCGATCACCCGGTCAACTGCATCCTGGAAATCGGACATTTCCACGGCTTCCTTATTCTTACGGGCCGCAATCAGGGCTGCTTCATTACACACGTTGGCAATATCCGCACCGGCAAAGCCTGGAGTCTGTTCAGCCAGTTTATGAATATCCAGTGTCTTGGAGATCTTGATCGGTTTCAGGTGTACTTTGAAAATATCTTCCCGTCCTTTCAGGTCCGGTTTATCAATGGAGATCTGCCTGTCGAAACGACCCGGGCGGAGCAGGGCGGAGTCGAGTACATCCGGACGGTTGGTAGCCGCAAGTACAATAATACCCACATCGGTACCAAATCCATCCATTTCCACCAGCATCTGGTTCAGGGTGCTTTCACGCTCATCATTGCTCATCATTACATTCTTTCCACGGGCACGTCCGATTGCATCGATCTCATCAATAAAGATGATACAAGGTGCTTTTTCACGGGCTTGCTTGAACAGGTCCCGCACACGGGAGGCCCCTACCCCAACAAACATTTCCACGAAATCGGAACCACTGAGACTGAAGAATGGCACTTGTGCTTCCCCGGCCACGGCTTTTGCCAGCAGGGTTTTACCGGTACCCGGAGGTCCGATCAGCAAAGCTCCTTTTGGTATCTTACCACCAAGGTTGGTGTATTTTTTAGGGTTCTTCAGGAAGTCCACAATTTCCATCACTTCCACTTTGGCTTCATCCAGTCCGGCCACATCCGCAAACGTGATGTTTACTTTGGTTCCTTTATCGAATAAGGTCGCTTTTGATTTTCCGATACTGAAAATACCGCCAGGGCCGCCGCCGCTTCCGGCACCGCCACCCATTTTACGCATCAGCAGGATCCAGATACCCACAAACAGCAATACCGGCAGAATAAACTGCAGGATACCACCAAACCAGTCCTTTTCAGCACCGGCCTTAAATACATTTGCCACCGTCGGATGATCAGTGTAAAATTTACGCATATCATCCTGGAAGGAGTCCCCGGAAACAATTTTCAGGAACAGATGTGGTCCTTCCTTTGGCGTTTTACCGCTGAACCCTTTATTTTTTAAAATAGATTCATATTTACTCAGGCTTTCCGGCTTTAAGGTAATCCGTACCAGGCTGCGGTTGCTGATCACTTTATATTCCTGGATATCCCCTTTGGTAAGGATCGCTTCAAATGTCTGCTGGTCGATTTCCGTGGTACTTGGAGAAAGTGGTCCGTATAACTGGAGCCCGATGAGTACGGCGAATATGATCGCGTAGACCCAGTAGATACTGAACCGGGGGCCTTTGCGGGGGGCCTGGTTAGGATCATCACCGACCGGGGGACGGTTAGGATCAAATCGCTGGGGCCTTCTTTCGTTTCTGTTATTCTGATCTTGTGACATAGTTCAATTTGCAGTAATCCTGCTATTTAATAATTTTTCAGGGAAAATGTTGGATGGTCCGGCCATTTTAACATTATTCATCATGCTCCTGTCCGTCAGCATCACTCCACATCTCTTCGAGCCGGTAGAATTTCCTGCTTTCCGGATGCATCACATGCACCACCACGTTGACATAATCAATCAACACCCATTGGGCGGTATGTGACCCTTCGTGATGAAAAGGTTTTTCGGCACATTTCTCCAATACCTGGTCCTGGATATTATCAGCGATGGCCCGTATCTGCGGCTGACTGCCCGCCTCGCAGATAATAAAAAAATCAGCCACTGCTTCATTAATTTTCCGGAGATCAAGGGATACAATATGTTCCCCCTTTTTCTCCTGGATCGCAGCAATAATGGTTTTGATGATTTTTGAATTCCTCGTTAACCTTTTTACACCTGGCCGGCTTTCTGCGGGCTCATTTTTCTTGCGGTTGGTCAGTATTGCCAATTGTTCCAAATAGGTTGTTTTTGTTATTTGTTTCCTGCTTGCAGCAGTCCGGAATGAATGGTCAGTTTTGAAACAGCAAAAGGGTTGCCGGCTATGACCTGATCCATATTCTTCCTTACTTTGTAAAAATAGCAATTAATTGTCACAACCACCTGCCACTCCCACTATCGGATCGCCATTCATTGAACTGCAGTCCGTTGATAGTACCAACAACTATGCCCGTACTCAGATCCGGGCTTCAGGCCTGCCGGAGAGGCAGGGAGGGGACCGTCATGGAATGGCCATTTTTGCCCACGAACAGGTGGCCGGAAAGGGACAAAGAGGTAAAAACTGGGTGTCCCGGAAAGACCAGAATATCGCACTCAGTGTATTGATAAAACCGGCAAATCCGGCCGTTAGCCAGCAGTTCCAGCTGAGCGCAGCCGTAGCCCTGGCTGTACAACAGTTTTTCAGGAAATATGCAGGAGACGAATGCCGGATCAAATGGCCAAACGACCTGTATTGGCAGGACAGAAAGGCAGGGGGAATCCTCATCGAAAACATCATTTCCGGGTCAGGCAACTGGGAATGGGCCATTGTGGGCATCGGGATCAATATCAACCAGGTGCAGTTTCCTGAGGATTTACCGAATCCTGTGTCCCTGAAACAGATTACCGGAAAGGAATCTGACCCTTGTTTGCTGGCTAAAGAACTCTGTAATTACATGGACGAACAATACAACCGGCTATGCCAGGAAGGTTTCCCCGGCATCTACCATGATTATTGTTCTCATCTTTATAAAAACGGGCAGGTAGTGAAACTGAAAAAAGAAACCAGGGTTTTTGAAGCCCTGGTAAAAAACGTCACTCCTGAAGGCCGGCTCCTTGTTCAGCATGCGATTGAGGAGGAGTTCAATTTTGGCGAGGTCGAGTGGGTGATTTAATTACCTCCACAAGGTAAACGTCCTCGAAATCGTAAACCCCCACCTGAACTGTCCCTTGCCCCATGAAGTAACGGTGCGGGGAATGAAACGGTTCTCCAGTATCTCAGTTGCGTTGGTGAAATTGAGCCGGAATATATGGCCGGAGGTCAGCACTTCAAACCCGATACCAAGGGGATTAAAGAACTTAATGTTATTATTTACAGCGAATGAATCCTTACTGGCCTGGTTACGGAAGACCTTGAAATAATCCACCACCAGGTTGAGCCGGTTGGCTACCAATGGAAGTTTTAAAGCGGCTCCGAGGGCAAATAAACTCTTCTGATCATAGGAGATCGCATGGCCCCTGGTCAGGTAAGTGGGATTCAGTTGCACACTTACATTACCGAAGCGTTTGGCCAGGATCAGTTGCAGAACATTACTGGTCCGGTCGCCCAGGTTTTCAAAACTATTATCCTGGTCCGGGAAACTGCTTTTCTTAACTGCGGAAATGGCATTGTTGAAATAGACCGCAATCGACATGGGCCGGGATGGATCATTCTCCATCTGTTGCATCAGCTGCTGTTTGATCCCGATTTCATAGATCTGTTGCACAAGGCTGGCTCCTTTGTCCCGGGCTATGACCAGGTCGGTATGTTTACCCACCCCGATATGAAACCCGATCCGGATATCTGCGGCATTATCCAGTCCGAAAAAACGTTTGATCCCGCCATTGCTTCCGGCCAGGTCGCCGAAATTGTGGGAAACATTAAAATCCATCTTGCCCTTACCGGTCACTTCCGGCGTACGGGCATTGATGGTTTTACCGGAGTTAAATACGCGGACCGGTTTTCCTTCTTTCTTTTGGGTAGGGTTGTCCTGCGCTGTGGCAGATACGAGCATAAAAATTCCTGTCAGTAAGGTGAAATACTTCTTCATGATGATGTTTTTGTTCTGAAAAACCAATCGGGAAGAAGGGTTTGGGGGTTGCTTGTTCTGGCGAAACGATCCGGTCTTTTTTGTGTTTTTGGAGAATAGTTCAACCCCATTCGGGGTTGGGGGGATACCTAACGATTCGTACCCCCGGTTTCACCGGGGGCTATTAAAAATTCAACCCCGTTGGGGTTGGTAGAAAAATCCATTGCTCTTGACTTTATTTTATTCCCTTACCCACTCATATTAATACATAAAACAGACAATACAATCATTTCCTGACGGTCAATAGCCCGAAGGGCTTAAACGATTAATAGCCCCCGGTGAAACCGGGGGTCAGAGTATTGAATGACCCCCCAACCCCGAATGGGGTTGAACTAAATCATCAAAGAGAAGAAAATAGAATTTGAATCAGGAAATCGTCTTCAGGATTTCCTCTGCATGCATTTTACTTTTTGGCTTGGTAAATATTTTCAGGATTACCCCTTTTTCATCTATCACAAACGTGGTGCGCAGGACGCCCATATATTTATGCCCGAATAACTGTTTCTGGTCCCAGACCCCGTATTTTTCCAGAATAACATGATCCGTATCGGCGATCAGGGGAAAGGGCAATTTATTACGTTCTTCAAAGCGTTTGTGTTTGGCCGCATCATCCGGACTTACACCCAGCACATCAATTCCGTTTTTCTTTAATAACCCGAAATTATCCCGCAGGTTACAGGCCTGCACCGTGCAGGTGGGGGTCATATCCTGCGGATAAAAGTAGAGTACCAACTTCCTTCCTTTGAAATCCTTCAATGCCAGTTTTTTTCCTTCCTGGTCCTTGCCGGTAAATCCCGGGGCCTTATCGCCTTCCTTAAGTGTAACCATTTTTTATTTTTTCTTCTTCGGTACTATCTTCTTTTTTACCGGTGCTTTCTTTTTGGAACTTCCTTTCTTCACCGCTTTCTTTTTAGGCGGAGGCGGTGTATAAGGGCCGCGTTTAAACCACCATGACTTTGTTGTACTATTCCCCACCAGGTCCTCCACGGTTACATTCAGTTCATGTACTCCGTACGGACAGCGCTCATCAAATGTATAGATCCAGTTCCGGCTCTTGTCATTGGTAAAACGCAGCCACTGCCCGTCCAGTTCGGCCCTGAAATTCCGGATGACCCCGAAATTATCTGATGGAGAGAACAGGATACGGCTGGCCGGACTCAGGTTCACTGTGTCTCCATTCCCCAGTTCATCCAGTTCAGGCGGGATCGTATCAAAGAATGCCTGGAAATAACCGAAATCATCAAACTCAGCCCTGAGCCATTCATTGTCCCACTGTGCTTTCCTTACAGAGCGTCCGCTCCGGTAAGTCCGCTGAATCACGAGTTTATTATCCGTACCTGCCGGTGCGGCCCGGTAAGGTTTTATGCGCACAGAAAACGGCGCATGCACCGGTACATCCGCGTCATTAACCTGGTGTAAAGCGGATAAAGCATTGGCCGGAATAACACTGTTGCCACGGGAGTAATAAGCTTTTACTGTATCATATAAACTTCCGGCCGACATATTCAGTTGAAAATCGGGCCTGGACAATACGGTTCTCTGGTTCGGAATAAAATAAAAGGCATCGGGCTGGCGGTAAACCGGCCGGACGAGGCTGTCATTGTACTTCAGCTGAAAATTCAACATTGATTTGTTTCCATACGCATCACTTACTTCTACTTTCATCGTATGAACCAGCGTATCCGTCAGATTGATCACGCCATCACTATTGATACGTTTATAAACTGATCCGGCATCCCCAGGCATTATGGATAAATGCTGCAGCCACCCGCCACCATTATACTTCAGTTTATAGTCCACATGCGCATTCATAAAAACCGTCTCCTCATAATCCACACTGTCGAGCACAAAAGCCAGCTGAGGTTGTTCATCAAGATACAGGGTGGCGGAAAATATACCGTTGGGATTGGTGGATCCGGATAAACGGTCATAGGCCTGCAGGGCAAAACTGATTGTTGATTTTCCGGTTTCTATCAGTGGCAGTTTTGGAATGATATACCCGCTGTCTGTATTTTTTAAGGGATAAAATACAGGAGACTGATCATACACCGAACGGCTGCGGTCATACATGGCCAGTTTGACTAAAGCAGGGGGAACATTATCCGCAATCGGAAAGCCAAATAACAGCGGGTTCAGTCTTTTGCTGGTCTTTGTATCGATGATCTCAAAATGAAGATGTGGCCCTTGCGAGCCCCCGGTATTTCCACTGTAGGCAATAAATGTTCCCTTGCTTACGGGAAATTTTTCTTTCGGGATATCCAGTTCCACCGCCCATGATTCCTGGGCATATTGCTGTGCTGTGACCCAGGCTTCCAGTTCGGGATAAAAATTATTCAGGTGCCCGTATAAAGTGGAAAGTCCGTTTGGATGATTAATGATGATAAAACGCCCAAAGCTCTGCGGGCGGATACCAATTTTTGCGATATACCCCTGGGCAGCCGCATAGACCGGCAGGTTTTCCTTTGCCTGGCTGCGTATATCCAGTCCCATATGCCAGTGATTGGGTCTTAACTCCCCGAAATTGGCTGAGAGCTCCAGCGGTATCCCCATCGGGTTCCGGAAATAACCTTTTGGATAAACCGGTATTGTCTGGGCACTGGTTAGGCAATAACTGAAAATGAAAAAAAACAGGATAAACGGTTTACGCATCAGGCTGATGTTCTTTTTATTAAATTTAGAAACAAATCTACTTCCAAAATCACCAGGAATCATTTAAAATAAACCTTATCCGGTATGAAATTGATAACCGCATTGGCTTTTACTGTGTTCAGCTTACTTCCTTCCCATGCCTGCTACAATGAAACCCATGTCAATAAAAACGGGAAACAAACTAACCGGGTGGAGCCTATGGCGCTTTTTTATAATGAGCCGGATAAAGCGGAAGCGAGGAAATTCCTGGCCGGTTATGACCTGGCTAAAATAAAAGAATACGATAAGGACATACAATCAGATATGGCCGTGAACCTGGGTTATCTCGGCCGTTATGATGAAGCTCTTGTCATACTCAAACGCCTGCAGCTGGCTTTTCCGGATGACTACAATATTGCGGCCAACCTGGGCACTACTTATGAATTAACCGGAAAGAATGAACTGGCCCTTCAGTTTATTAAAAAAGGCCTGGCACTGAACCCCGATTCTCATGATGGATCAGAATGGGTACATGTAAAAATCCTCGAAGCCAAATTGAAAATGGCCGTTGAACCCGGCTGGCTTTATAAAAACAGGGTATTGGGTACGGGTGTAACGTTTGATTCAAAAGAATCCGGAATACTGAATGATAAAGCCTGGCATGTGGAATACCAGTTAAGGGAGCGGGTTCCATTTACGCCTTTTCCCGATCCACTGCTGGCCAATGTCTTTGATGAACTGGGTGATCTCTACGCCACCCAGCAATCAGTGGAACTGGCCTATATCGCTTATGATTTCTCCCTGCGCTACGATTCCGCTGATCATTATGGGGTGAAAGCAAAAATGGAAGCCCTGAAACCCGTTTTGAAAAAAAACAAAATTCCAATTCCCTCCTGGAAGCAGCATTATTATAACCAGGAGCTCAGTAAGCTGCAGGCTGAGATTACAGAAGAAGTGATCAATCAGTTGAGTGACCCGGAGAAACTAAAGAAAACCACCGATGCCGTACAAGGGATGGTGGATAGTTTCAGCGGGAGAGACCGGAGACTGGAAGAAGAAAAAAGGCGTAAGAACCTGATCCTGGCTGGCATTACAGTACTCGCCGGACTGGGTGGTATCCTGTTTTTTACCCTGCGCAAAAAACGGCCGGCTAAATAATAAGCCGGCCAAAGAGACAATGTTGTATCTTTTTTACTTCAATTATGTCAAAACTGCTCTGGCTCCTGCCCCTCTCTGTTATTCTGTATGCCTGTCCATACGAGTCAAATGTACCCCTGGAGAAAACCCCGGTGGAACCCATTGATTCCAGCCTGATCGGTTACTGGTACGGGATTGTAAAAGACGGCAGTGATTATTTTGGGATTGAGGCCCTGGAGATCAGCCGGCAATCCGATTCACTTTATTCTGTTATCCGGTACGGTAAAACGGTCAAAGGAGATATGATCCTGCCGGACACCGCTTACTTTACCTCTTACAGTTCCCGGATCCGGGATCAGCACTATATGAATGTGATTGGCAAGGCCCCTGACGGGGGGAACCAACCGGTTTATTACCTGGCTTCCTTCAGCCTGAGCCAGGACACCCTGCACGTACGAACGATCACAGAGACTTTTACCGCACGTAAATCCTTTCCCCGGCCGGAGGATCTTAAAAAAATGGTACTTGACATGAGTCAAAACCGGAATATATTTGATGACCTGTACAGCCTATCCTACCGGAAAATTCCAAAACCAGCCTCCTTTAAGCCCTGATCAGCATGGGGGGAAATTTTTCCGTCAAACAAACCGTCAAAACCCTTCGATTCCCCTACTTTTGCGCAATTTGTTTTTTCAGCAACGATTACTGCCAGCTCACCATTTTAAAAACAAAAAATGCCAAAAGACAATTCGATTACATCGGTGCTCATTATCGGCTCAGGCCCAATTATTATCGGACAAGCCTGTGAATTTGACTATTCCGGTACGCAAGCCGCCAGAAGTCTGAGAGAAGAAGGTATTAAAGTCATTCTTATAAACAGTAACCCGGCCACCATTATGACAGACCCCATGATGGCAGACCGGGTTTATCTTTTGCCACTGACGGTGGAGAGTATTGAACAGATACTCCAGGAAAACCAGATCGACGCGGTGCTGCCTACGATGGGTGGACAAACCGCCCTGAACCTCGCCAAAGAAGCGGAGGACCTGGGTTTATGGAAGCAATACAATGTCCGCCTGATCGGGGTGGATATCAAAGCCATTGATAAGGCAGAAGACCGGGAAAAATTCCGTCAGTGGATGATTCAACTGGGTGTGCCGGTGGCTACGGCTAAAACAGCCAACTCCTACCTTGAAGGAAAAGAATTTGCCCAGCAGATTGGCTTCCCGCTGGTAATCCGTCCTTCGTTTACATTGGGTGGTACCGGAGGCGGATTTGTTCATGATAAAGATGACCTTGATGAAGCCCTGAACCGTGGTTTACAGGCCTCCCCCATACACGAGGTACTCGTAGAAAAAGCTGTACTTGGCTGGAAAGAGTTTGAGCTCGAACTCCTGCGTGACTCGGCCGATAATGTCTGTATCATCTGTACAGTAGAGAACTTCGACCCCATGGGTGTACATACCGGTGACTCCATCACCGTGGCCCCGGCCATGACCCTGAGTGATACCGGTATGCAGCTGATGCGGAATACCGCCATCATGATGATGCGTGACCTGGGTAATTTCGCCGGAGGCTGTAACGTACAGTTTGCCATGAGTCCGGATACGGAAGAAATCATCGCGATCGAGATCAATCCACGTGTAAGCCGTTCCTCCGCACTGGCCAGTAAGGCCACCGGGTATCCCATTGCTAAAATCGCGGCCAAGCTGGCCATCGGTTATAACCTGGATGAACTGGAAAATCAGATCACCAAAACCACTTCCGCTTATTTTGAACCTGCCCTGGATTATGTGATCGTGAAGATCCCGCGCTGGAACTTTGATAAGTTCAAAGGGGCGAATGATACACTTGGCCTGCAGATGAAAAGTGTGGGTGAGGTAATGGCTATCGGCCGGAGTTTTACCGAGGCCATCCAGAAAGCCTGCCAGAGCCTCGAGAACAACGCGGTTGGGTTGGGCTATTATGGCAAGAGCATGATGCATGCGGAAGAACTGCTTGAATACATCAAGACCCCGAAATGGGACCGGATCTTCCGGATCAAAGATGCCCTGATGGCGGGTATTTCTGTAGGCACCATTTCCAAAGCCACCAATGGTATTGACCGCTGGTTCCTGTATGAGATCCAGAAGATCTGTACCCTGGAAAAAGAAATTGCCAAATACGATCTGGATACCTTGCCCCTGGAGCTGCTGCGGGAAGCCAAAGTAAACGGCTTCAGTGATGAACAGATCAGCCGGATCCTGGAACATGGAGACGAAGAGGATGTATATAATAAACGGAAGGCAGCCGGTATTACCCGGGTCTATAAAATGGTGGACACCTGTGCCGCTGAATTTGAAGCCAAGACTCCCTATTTCTATTCCACCTTCGAAGGGGGAAACATCAATGAAAGTAAAGTATCCGACAAGAAGAAGATCATCGTACTCGGCAGCGGACCAAACCGGATTGGCCAGGGTATTGAATTTGATTATTGCTGTGTACACGGTTTATTAGCAATCAAGGAATGCGGTTATGAAGCGATCATGGTCAATTGTAACCCCGAAACCGTGAGTACCGATTTCGACATGGCCGATAAACTTTATTTCGAACCGGTTTACTGGGAACATCTCTGGGAAATTGTGGAGCATGAAAAACCGGATGGCGTGATCGTTCAGCTGGGTGGACAGACGGCCCTGAAACTGGCTGAAAAACTGACCCAGAAAGGAATCCGTATCGTGGGTACTTCATTTGACAGTCTTGATATCGCCGAAGACCGCGGCCGTTTCAGTGATATGCTGAAAGAACTGGATATACCCTACCCGGCTTATGGCACTGCCTGGTCAGTGGATGAAGCCGTGGAAGTGGCCAATAAAGTGGGCTATCCTGTACTGGTTCGTCCTTCCTATGTACTCGGCGGACAACGGATGCGGATCGTGATCAATGACGATGAAGTGGAAAAAGCGGTAATCAGCCTGCTGAAACATATTCCAGGTAATAAAATCCTGGTGGACCATTTCCTGGATCGTTGCCAGGAAGCAGAAATCGATGCCATCTGTGACGGGGAAAAATTCCATGTGATGGGTATAATGGAACATATCGAACCCGCCGGTATCCACAGTGGTGACAGTAACGCGGTATTGCCTTACTTCAACCTCACCCCGCTGGAAGTACAGGATATGGTGGACTATGCCAAGAAGATCGCACTGAAACTGAATGTAAAGGGACTGCTGAATATACAGTTTGCCATCAAAGAAGGAAAAGTGTATGTGATCGAAGCCAACCCGCGGGCATCCCGTACCACCCCGTTCATTGCAAAAGCTTATAATAAGCCTTACCTGAATTATGCCACCAAAGTGATGCTGGGTGAAATGAAAGTGCAGGATATACCGGAAGAAAAACACCTGGATGGATTTGCGATCAAGGAACCGGTGTTCAGCTTCAATAAATTCCCGGGAGTGAATAAGGAGTTAGGTCCTGAAATGAAATCAACCGGTGAAGCGATCCGTTTTATTAAAAACCTGCGCGACCCCTATTTCCGCCAGTTGTACAAAGACCGCAGTATGTACCTGAGTAAATAAAAAAAAAGCTGTACCGGATTAGTGATACAGCTGGTTAATGGGTAATGGCCTCTGATGGAACCCCCGTAGTTGGACGGGTATAATAAAATAAAGAGGTTGGCTTGCATAATCAATGCAGTACAAATCTAACGCCCCGCACATGTGGGGCGTTTTTTTATTCCATGGATATTTGGTGCATTATCTGCCTGGCTACCCACCAGCCCCCCATTTTATACTGATTATCAACACATTATTGATTATTTATTAGTCTGTATATTTGATATACTATTCTCAGCCAGGTATTTGTTTTTTGGCCAAACAGGTAATAATATGAAATCTCCTTCCGGTTTTATATGGCAACTGATTCATTCCATGGGCAGCAATGAGAAGCTGTTCTTTAAACGCAATTTTATTCCGGTAAAAGGAAAGGGAGAGCAGTTATATCTCCGTTTGTTTAATGCCATTGCCGCGCAGAAAGTATATGATGAAGCCATACTGCTGGAGAAATTCAAACCCGGGCTGAATAAAAAGAATATAGCCTTTCAGAAAAATTACCTGCAGAAACAGATCTGCGAGGCGTTGGTGCAGTATGAGGGCATTAAAGAACCCGAACAGGACCTGTATGCCAGTATTCAACTGATCAGGATTTACCGGAAGAAGGGATTGTATGAGGAAGCCTTCGCCATCTGGAAAAAAGCGGTGATCATGGCCCGTAAACGGGAAGCTTTCGCCTTGCTGAATCTCCTGAAAACAGAGTTTGAAAAAATGGTCATCTTCAGTCCGCCCCATGCCGATCATGATGAATTGCTTTCCATTTTCAAACAGAATGTGATCACTTATGCTGAATATGCTGATATGATCACCCTCCGGGATATTTATACGGAAACACTGCTGCTCAAAAAGAAAACACACCTGGGGCAGGATAAGGAAGGCCTCGAAACCATACATAAACTGCTGGCCAGGGTGAACAGTACAGATACCCACAGCCAGGGCCAGTCATTCTGGTTCAGGCATTATTACACGATGAGCAAGGCCACCCTGCTTTATCTCCTCAATGATACCGGCAGTTCCCTGTCCATGCTCAAAGAATTGTTTACCGCCTGGAAGAAGCAGGAAGGGTTTATCCGTACACATGGGGAGTTTTATATTGAGCTGCTTTATATGATAAATTATGCAGGCATCCTTCATGGTTCCTACCAATATGTAACAGATGCTTTTAATGATCCGGTCAATGACCTGATCAAAGAAAATGCGCAGCGGGCCTACTTTGAAGCGATCCGATACCTGGCCCTGAATAAAATATACAATAAAACAGCCCGCTATGAGGAAGTGAAAAAATTACTGCTGCTGATGAAGGCCAGGTACAAAACCTGGGAGCCCTCCCTCAATGAGGATATCAACAGCACCCTGAATTTTTCCCTGGGCGTCGGGAGTTTTGTCCTGGACCAGTTTGACGACGCACTTTTTTTTACCAAGCGGGGCATCTCCGCCTTCCCGGAAGGAACAAGGGAGGAGCACATTTCTGTAGGGCAGTTACTGCTTCTCCTGATCACTTACAACATCAATAACTCGCGGCTGTTTGATGCCCAATACCGGGTTACCTACCAGTATTTTTATAAACGGAAAAAAAAGCAGGTCTTTGAATCCACCCTGGTGCAATGCCTGCACCGCAGTTTTTATATGACGGACAATAAAAAGAAAACGGAAGAATTCAGAAAAGCACTGGCCATCCTGGAGACCGGTGACAAGAACCTGGTTCAGCAACGGGCATTTGCTATCTTTAATTTTCACGGCTGGCTCAGCAGTAAAGTGCAACGCCTGTCCTACCGTCAATATGTGGAGAAGAAAGTAAAAGCTGGTGTTGATGAACCTTTTTAAAATTTACAACCATGCAACAATCAGTCAATGACATTGCCCAACGGCTGGAAAATGCACTATACGGAGAACCCTGGTTTGGCCGCCCGGCTATGTCCATCCTGCAGGATACCAATCCTTCTTTTTCCTATATGATCGCCGGACAGGGAGGACATTCCCTCTCCGACCTGCTCTGGCATATGATCACCTGGGCACAGTTTACCCTGGACCGGTTGGAAAAAAAACGGGAACCGGATATGGCCGCTTTTGAAGCACTTGACTGGAGACCAATAGACAGCACGATAAACAGTTGGGAAAACGGAATGAACCAATTCAGATCGGTGTATGACCGCATCATTGCCCTGGTAAAAACAAAGGACGATTCCTTCCTGGAAGAAACAGTGGAATACCGCAAGTATAATTTCCGTTTCCTGCTCAACGGACTGATTGAACACACGATCTACCACCTGGGACAGGTCGCTTATGCACAGAAACTCCTGAAATGAGTATACCCGGAAAGTAGTATTGCCCGGTTTCACCAGGCTGGTTAATTTCAGCCATGGCCTTATTTGGTAGCACCCCCTGGAAGCGGTTCCCCTTCCTGCAATTACTGATTCCCTTAAGCGCCGGTATCCTGTGTAACTGGTACCTTCAAGGGCCCCTGTCCTTGTGGATGATCCTGCTACCCCTGTCCTTGTCCGCCATTATCATTTTTTCGGGGTTCCCTTTACTGGCCCGTTTCCGGTATTCTCCGGCAGCCGGTATTTTCAGCTTTATTTTTTTCTTTGCCACAGGTGCTGCCCTGTGCTGGTTCAAAGATATCAGGCATCAGTCCGGCTGGATCGGCCGGAATCATAACGAATCCGTTTCTTACCTGCTGACACTGGAAGAACCCCCGGTGGAAAAACCAAATTCGTACAAAGCACTGGCCCGGACGGATGGGATGACAGATGGGCAACTGCGTTTACCCGCCACCGGTACTGTTATTCTCTATTTCAAAAAAGACAGTTCGGTCAAGCAACTGGACTACGGTACCACCCTGGTCATACGACAGCCCCTGCAGGAAATAAAAAGTGCCGGCAATCCGGGTGGCTTTGATTTCAAAGCCTACGCTTTATTCCAGGGGGTTACCCACCAGGTATACCTTCAGCCAGGTGACTATGAAATTCTTCCAGCAAAAAATGGAAACTGGCTGAAAAGAAATTTACTCGAATCCGGTCAGCACCTCGTGGATATCATGCGCCGGTATATACCGGGTAAAAAAGAAGCGGGCCTGGCCGAAGCCCTGCTCATCGGGTATAAACAGGACCTTGATCCGGAGATCGTACAATCCTACAGCAATACCGGGGTGGTGCATATCATTGCCATATCCGGTTTACACCTCGGTTTGATCTACTGGCTGCTCCTGCTTTTACTGAAACCATTACTGAAAAAAAAGAGAATGATCTGGCTGCATGCCGGATTGGTCATTGCCGGACTCTGGGTCTTCAGCCTGCTGGCCGGCGCCCAACCCTCTGTATTGCGTTCAGCCCTGATGTTCAGCTGTATTGTTCTGGGCAGTACTTCCGGGCGCAAAACAAGCGCGATCAATTCGCTGGCCGTGTCCGCGTTTATACTTCTCTGTTATAATCCGTTCTGGCTCTGGGATGCCGGCTTCCAGTTATCCTATGCCGCCGTGCTGAGTATCCTGCTTTTTATGCAACCGGTCTACCAGTGGTTTTATATTAAAAACAAAATCCTGGACTATGCCTGGAAGATGAATGCGGTCACCATCGCCGCTCAAATATTCACCCTGCCCGTCAGCTTATACCATTTTCACCAGTTCCCGCTTTCCTTTATGCTCAGCAATTTTATCGCTGTACCCCTTTCCAGTGCCATCCTGCTGGGGGAGATTTTTTTATGTGTTGCTGTCATTTATCCGCCGGCAGCTATACTCAGCGGCAAACTGATCGCGGCAGGAATCAGGCTGATGAACGGGTATGTGGAGCGGGTGGAACAGATTCCTTTTTCCATGTGGGAAGGGATTCAGCTGAGCAGCACCCAGGCCATATGGCTGATGCTGTTACTGGCCACGGGCAGTTACTGGCTGATGGAAAAATCCAAAAAAGCATTTTATACAGCCCTGCTGTTCCTGTTGTTTTTTACTACAGAACGTTTTGTTTCCTTCTTCGGGGCGGCGCAGCAACAAAAAATAATCGTCTACCAGGTGCCCCGGCAAAAAGCCATTGATTTTATCAATGGCCGGAAATGCCTGTTTGCCGGAGACAGTCAACTGATCACAAATGAGAAAGCCCGGAATTTCCATATCAAACCCACACGTGTACTTTTCCGGATTACCGAGTCAGAAAAACTCATTGGGCTTGCCGGCTATGATAAATATTTCCGTTTCGGGGGAAAGAATATTCTTTGTATTGATTCAGGTACTTCATATAAACAGTCAATACCCGGGAACAGACCGGTCATTGATCTGTTGATCCTTTCCCATAACCCCAAACTCTATATCAATCGACTGGCTGCCGCCCTGGATATCCGGCAGGTGGTGATGGACGGGTCGGTACCTGCCTGGAAAGCCGGTTACTGGAAAAAAGACTGCGATTCACTGCGGATTCCCTGGTACAGCACGGGGGAGAAAGGGGCTTTTGTGATGACCCTGAATTAAGTTAATTTGCGGCCTCTTTCGAACGCCTGCCTGAAACTATCATCTACTATGGACAAAAAGATTCAATCAGCCTTAATTTCTGTTTTTTACAAAGACGGACTCGAAAACATTGTACTGGAACTCGCCCGGCTTGGCGTTACCATCTATTCCACCGGGGGCACCCAGGCTTTTATTGAAAAACTGGGGGTAAAAGTGGTTCCCGTGGAAGACCTGACTTCTTATCCCTCCATCCTGGGCGGCAGGGTCAAGACCCTGCATCCTTCTGTATTTGGCGGTATTCTCGGCAAAAGGGATGATGCCACGCACCTGGAGGAGATGAAACAATACAATATCCCGGAAATTGACCTGGTGATCGTGGACCTTTATCCCTTTGAGGAAACTGTGGCCAGCACCAGTGAGGAAAAAGCCATTATTGAAAAAATTGATATCGGGGGGCCTTCCATGATCCGGGGTGCCGCCAAGAATTTCAGGGATGTGGTGGTGATCGCGGCAAAAAAAGATTATGCCGCCCTGGAAAACCTGCTGAAAACCCAGCATGGAAGCACCAGCATTGAACAACGGAAAGCCTTTGCCGCTAAAGCTTTTGAAGTAGTGGCGCACTATGATGTGGCTATTTCCAAATACTTTACCAGTTCAGATCATTTATATTTCCTGGAATCCATCCCGGAACCGAAGATCATGCGCTATGGCGAGAACCCGCACCAGAAAGGCGTTTTCTATGGTGATTTAAGTAAGTTGTTTGATCAGCTGAACGGAAAGGATCTTTCTTATAACAATATAGTGGACACCGATGCGGCCCTGCAGCTGATCCGTGAGTTCACGGATACCACATTCGCGATCATCAAGCATACCAATGTCTGCGGGATCGCCCAGCGGGATACCGTAAAAGAAAGCTGGGATGCCGCCCTTGCCGGTGATCCGGAAAGTGCCTTTGGCGGCGTACTGGTTTGTAACGGCACGATCGACAAAGCCACGGCAGAAGCGATCAATGAAATATTCTTTGAAGTATTGGTTGCCCCGGATTATAATGAAGACGCCCTGACCGTGCTTAAATCCAAGAAAAACCGGATCCTGCTGAAGTTAAAAGCACAACCAGACAGCCAGGTGCAGTACAAATCCATGCTGAACGGCGTACTGGTACAGGATATTGATACTGGTAATTTCTCCGACTGGACAGAAACCACCAAGCGCAAGGAAACACCGGAGGAAAAAGCGGACCTGTTATTTGCGAATATTGTCTGCAAGCATTTAAAATCGAATGCCATTGCCCTGGTAAAGAATAAACAACTGATCGGAAAAGGCTGCGGCCAGACCAGCCGCATCGATTCGCTCCGCCAGGCGCTTGAAAAAGCAAAGCAGTTCAATTTTGACCTGCATGGTGCGGTGATGTCCAGTGATGCTTTCTTCCCCTTCGATGACTGTGTGCGGCTGGGTCATGAAGCCGGTATTACCGCCTTTATACAGCCAGGTGGTTCGATCCGTGATAATGATTCGATTGATTACTGTACGGCCCATAACCTGTCGATGATCATGACAGGGCTGAGACATTTTAAACATTGAGTAAACCGACGTACAGCTTAACCTCCTGTACTGATTTCTGAATCCTGAACCAGTATCACCCCGGCAGGGAAGTGAATCGCATGAACATTTTTGACTTTCATAAAACCATTGTTCAATCCTCAGCTGATTCACTGAAGAAGCTTTCGGTATTCAACCCGTTTACCATTCACAAAAAGGGCACCCGGACCAAGGCCCTGTTTGCCCTGGCCGCAGTTTGCATACTCTGGGGCACCACCTGGATCGCTTCCAAAGAAGGGGTCCGTCATATGCCCGCGCTCCAATTGGCTGGTATACGTCAATTATCTGCCGGCATTATCTACGTGGTCTTCTTTATACTCCGGGGAGCCCCATTACCTAAAGGACGGGAATGGATCCCGGTGCTGGTGCTGAGTTTCCTGAATTTTATTATGAGTAACGGGCTAAGTACCTGGGGGGTTAAATATATATCGGCCGGACTCGGCGCGATCATGGGCGCCATTTTCCCTTTGTGGCTGGTGATCATCGGGCTCTTTAGTTCAAGAGAAAAAATCCCACCCAAAGCCATTATTGGTTTATTACTCGGCTTTGCGGGAGTCTGTGTTATTTTTTATGACCACATGATGGATTTTATGAACCCTGAATTCAGGCTCGGAATTATATTATCACTGATTGCCACCTGGACCTGGGCCTTTGCCACTATTTATACCAAAAAACAGGCCGCCAGCTTCAATCCCTATTTCAGTCTTGGGTTGCAAATGGTGATCTCCGGTACTTTGCTGCTCCTTTTTACCAGGACAGGCAGCCAGTTCATGATCAGTGAGGTGAATGGAGGCAGTCATCCATTTGTTCCCTATATACCTTTTACAGAAATACCCTGGCAATCCTGGGCCGCTGTCGGATACCTGGTATTGTTTGGCTCACTGACTGCTTTTGTCTGCTATCTCTACGCTTTACAGAATCTCCCTACGGAACAGGCTTCCATCTATGCCTATATCAACCCGATCGTGGCCGTATTTTTTGGCTGGCTTTTATTCAGTGAAAAAATCACCATCTATATAACCATCGGGGGATTGGTGACGCTGCTGGGGGTATACCTGGTCAATAAGGCATTTAAAGCGGGAGTGCCTCCGCCTGAACAGCCGGAGACAGAAGGCATGTAATCCTTATAGGGAAGTGAGGAAGTCCTCGTACACTTTTTTCCAGCCATTGAATTGCGGATCTGTACCCAGGAAGGTATTGTGCCAGAGAGTGATCAGCAACCCGTTTACCTTTTTTACTTCCCGGTAATAATGTTTCATTTCCTCCAGGGCCTGTTCCGGTGAATGCTTCAGCTCGTAAAAAGAATTCGCATCCATATAGCAGAATGGATAAATCCGCAAATCAGTAGTGGTTTCCTTTTCCAGGTCATACCAGTAAAAAGGGGCCGCTACGGAAGCCCGGAAACCATTCACCATACCATAACCCATTGAATGATCCTCGCGGATACCGGCAGCCAGCAGCCGGCGGTAACCACCCGGTAAAGTAAACCGGAGAAAATGCTGACGGGAAACAGTGACTGGCTTTCCGCTAACTGATTGCAATAAATCAATTTCCTCTTTTAACCAGTTTTCATTCTCCCCGCTTTGCCAGGAAGGATGAATGCCAACCGGGTATTTTACCGCATGCGACCGGATCAGGGCATCCATAGCGGGCGAGACCGGATCGGTATTCTTATCATAGATTCCCTTTTGCTTTGCCAGCAGGAAAAAAAAGAGTGGGTTGAGCTGGTATTTCTCATGCAACCGGTGCATATTGTCAAATGCATCGTATGGATCCTGTTTAGTCCCCGCCAGCACCTTCAATCGTTGTACGCACTGATCAAAATGACCGGTAAACAGGTCACGCAAAAAGCCCCCTGTATTCCGTAACCAGCCTTTGTGCAGGAATGAAAAGGCCTCATCAATATCATAGGTTGGTAAAAAACGAAATGCCTTTTCCTTCAATAACAGTGATGGAAATTTCGACTTCAGTAACACGGCAAAATGACTCAGCCAGTAGTTCACCAGGGGTGTATCCAGGAAGTTGTTCTTAAATGCCAGCGATTCCGTATGCGGATAACGGCCATAGAGATCCTTTGTATATGGAAGATATTCTTCGTAGCGGCTGAGCAGGTAGAAACTGGCCGCAAAAATATCAAAAGGCCAATCACCGGTTGTTTTAAAAAAGGCTTTCTGGCCCTGGTTTATAAAACAGTTTGTTTCCTGTGGTTGTACTCCTTCTTCAAATAATAAAGAAACAGGATGAATCTGAATTTCCTGACCAGTTATAACACCTGAACTGTAATTGATTTTTGCACCGGGGTATTGTTCAAATACCTGTTGCTGGTCTGTAAGCAGTAAAGGCTGACCAATAAGTTCTTCACCTATAAACCCGGTAATATAGCGGAGACGGGGTGTTATGGTTTCGGAAAAAAGAAGCATCGCATAAACTTATAACTGACAACTTATGACTTCCCTTTTTCTTTCCACATCTGGTTAAAGGATTTTTGAGGAAAATCCAGGGGGCCGCGGTGTTCTTTCCACCCTTTCATCAGGCTGTTCACCACCCAGCTCTTAGTGCGGCCATTGGCCATATTCATCCAGGAGCGGCGGAGCATGGCCTGCTTCCACATTTTCCAGGCGATCTTTTCAGTGAACGTATTATGCCCGCCTTCCACGGCTTCATTCCTGTTTTCCAGGAGTAGTTCATGCAGGTTTATTTTTACGGCACAGACTTCCGTACAATTGCCGCAAAGCGATGAAGCATAACTCAGGTGTTTGAATTCATCCAGTCCCTGGAGATGCGGGGTGATCACTGAACCAATCGGTCCGCTGTAGGGAGCGCCATAGGTATGTCCGCCGATATTTTTATACACCGGGCAGGCATTCAGACAGGCACCACAACGGATACAATATAAACTCTCCCGCATTTTTTCATTGGCCAGAATATTGGTACGGCCATTGTCCAGCAGGATCACGTACATATCTTCCGGTCCGTCTTTTTCATTGGCCTGCCGCGGGCCGTTAATGATCGTATTATATACAGTAACCCGTTGCCCGGTTCCAAAGGTGGAGAGCAGGGGCCAGAACAGCGCCAGGTCCTGCATGGAAGGAATCACTTTCTCGATACCGGCAATCACAATATGTGTTTTAGGCATGGAGCAGCTCAGTCTGCCATTTCCTTCATTCTCAGTAACGGCGATCCCCCCAATATCAGCAATAATAAAATTCGCCCCGGTCACTCCCACTTCGGCCTGCACATATTTTTCCCTTAATACTTTACGGGCCACCAGTGTCAGTTGTTCCGGGGTGGCTTTGGGATCTGTGCCGAGTTTATGGGAGAACAGCCGGGCCACATCCTCCTTACTCTTGTGCATGGCCGGTGTAACAATATGGTATGGGGGCTCACCATCGAGTTGTTGTATATATTCACCCAGGTCGGTCTCCACACTTTCGATCCCGTTCTTTTCGAGGAACTCATTCAGGTGAATTTCCTCGGTCACCATACTCTTGCTCTTGACCAGTGTTTTGCAGTTCTTTTCTTCGCAGATTTTTTTAACCGCCTCGAGGGCTTCTGCTGCATTTTCCGCCCAGATCACTTTAGCTCCTCTTTTCATGATGGCCGCTTCAAAATCCTCCAGCTGGGTATCGAGGGTGGAAATGGCTTTCCATTTTATATTCTTGGCTCTTTCGCGGGCCAGGTGCAGGTCGCTGAATTGCTGTTTGCCCTGGGGCACCACCGAATTGTATTTGCCGATGTTGAAATTGATCTTCCGGCGGTGGTCACGATCCGCCGCTTTGATGGTGCTCTTCGCAATAAAATCAGCAAATTTATCTTTCACGTGACTGTTTTATTTTTCATTAAAATCAATTTCCTCCCATTCACCTTTCGCTATTGTATCAAGCGCGTTATAAAAGTCTTCCCCATACTTACGGATCAGGGGTTCCTTGAGAAACTGGTAAACCGGAACCTTCAGTGATTCGCCCAGGTTACAACCCGGTTTGCAAAGTACTTCACGGGGTTCATAGTTGACCCGTTCATAATCACCATTCTTTCCCTTTTTGGCCGTGATCGGGTATAAATGGCAGCTGATCGGTTTTTTCCAGCTGATCAGTCCTTGCCGGTATGCCTGTTCAAAGGCGCACTTGATAATACCCAGTTCATCATGGAAGGCATAGACACAAATACCTTTATTACTGCCTATGGTATTTGTTACCCAGCCAAATTCATCATCCCGGGCAAAGAGTCCGGAAAGGTCAATTTCTTTAATAGCATCAGCGGGCAGCAGGTGCTTCACTTTGTCAAACACTTCCCGGATGATCTGCATCTCTTCCTCATCCACCGGGGCTCCGGCATCTCCTTCTTCACAGCAACCACCCTTGCATTTGTTCAGGTCACAGACAAACTGTTTGTCCACCACATCCTCGCTGACCAATATATTATCAATTACAATCAAGCGTTAAAATTTGCGTCAAAGGTACGCCAGTTGATGGTGTTTTCACCAACTACTCCTCCCCCTTCCCGAATATCTTGCGGCGGATATGATGTCCCGCAGAAGTAAGCCGGTTATGAGAAGTAAGGTAATGCAGTACTTTATGTTCCAGCCAGTGGTGCAGGGGCACCAGGATGGCCGCCAGGGCAATCATAAAGGCCAGGTCCTTCCAGGGCTCTCCATGGGTTATGGAATAGATATTCTTTTTAAATATCAGGAAGATGAATTCAAAGAACATCAGGAAGACAAAGAACCCGATTGCCCGTATCAGGCCTCCCGAAACTTTAAACATGCCCAGTATAACCAATCCCAGGAAAAGACTGATGATTCCGATCACAATGGCCAGGTACTGGATATTATTGCGCTGGCGCTTATGCTCCTCCGCTGTTCTCAATGCTTCTGCCTGTTCCCTTTCATTTCTCTTCTGTTCATCTTCCACTTCCACCTGGGTCATTTCTTTCTCCTGCTTCAGGGTTTTAATACTATCCCTGTATTGGTAATACAGTGCATTATATTTACCGGCTTCACGCTGATCACCTGTCCGTTGGTATAACGTATCCAGGTGCTTGGCCGCTTTCTCAACGTTCTCCAGCCAGCCATTCCGTTCACTGATCGCTTTTACCTGGAGATAATGTTCAATGGCCATTTTATAATTTCCTGACTTATTGTAATAAGTGGCCAGCTGGGCCAGGAAACCCACTTTATTGAATTCATTTGTGCTATTCTCAAACATCGGCCGTGCTTTTTCCAGCAGAATGCCGGCTGAATCATAGCGGCCGAGACCGGTATACACCACTCCATACGCCTGGTCGATCACGGGGGCCATCCCGAAATTGGTCAGGTATTTTTTCAGTTCATCTCCTTCCTTTGAATTCAGGTAATTCAGGGCTTTTTGCGGTTCGTCAATACGCAGGTACTGATTGAGGAGACTGATATACCCGGGAATTTTAAGGGTGGAGAACTTTAATGAATCAGCCATCCTGATCGACTTTTCAAAATAACTGATGGCGATATCATAGTTCTTTTTACGGGCAAAAAGATTTCCGAGGTTATTGGTATAAATAACTTTCTGGTAGGGTACATTCTTCTCGTTCACCTGCTCGATTTTCTTATATGCCAGGGTCATGTAGTCGATCGCTTTGTCATAGTCTTCGATATCCGCATAAAAATCCGACAGGTAGAGATAGCAGTTCCGGGTCAGGGCAGGATTCTTGATATCCTCCGCGATCCGAAGGGCACTCAGGTAGTTCCGTAAGGCCAGTATGTTTTCATTTCGTGTCTGGTAAACCTGGCCATAAATATTATGTGATTCTGCTTTCAGGCTGTCATTGGGAAGGGTGGATATCAGTGAAAAAGCCTGCGTGGCGAAGGAAAGGGCCTTTTCTTTATCCGGAATCATCAGGTATACCGAGGCCAGGTGCAGCTGGGCGGCTCCCATATCTTCCGACATCCGGCTTTGCCGGGCCAGATCAAGTGCTTTATTGTAAAACTGGATGGCTTTATCCGAGTAGGTTTTCTGGCTGGCCATATAACTGCAACGGGTTCCATTGGAGAGATAGGCTTTGAACATGAATTTCCGATCCCTGGATTCTTCGGCCATCGTGATCAGTTGTGCGCCGGTTTCATCTGCCTGTTTGGGATTTACATTCATGAGCACCCGGCTCATTTCCTCCAGCAGGGGAAATTTCTGTTCGAGGGTTGTGGCTTTTGCCAGGGCTGACCGCAGGGAGTCTACCGCAGCGGCTTCCTGCGAATAGGTATTAAACGAAGTAACTAATATCAGGGTAACAGGGAGCAGCCAGCGAAGGATTCTCATGCTAAATTATGGTTGGTGATAACAGCAACAATATACTGCTTGTTCGTGTTAACACCAACAAGCTACACTCACCGCCATTTGAGTGTATTAATCAGGTGCTTAAGATCCTGTTTCAGGAAGTCATTGACGATTCCCAGTGAATCGGCATTGGGGGCTGCATTGAAATAAAGGGCTCCCCGTAAGAAGTGGCGGGTGGAGTCGGTCAGGAAAAACTGGTTGGCGGTGGCGGTATTCCCGGCCAGTGAAAAATACATACCCTCCACGCCATTGGGCGTTTGGATCAGGCTGTCATTGATACCGGTGGATACATCCACGTGCTGTTTGTAGGCCATCTTAAAACCATCCCTGACCAGTGAGTCAAAATTATTTTGCGCATTGATAGGTTTATAACTCACATGTATCCTTCCTTCAAAACGGGGAATATCAATATTGATCCACCAGTCCCCGGCTTTGTCATCAAAAAAAGTTGTATCCTTTATAATGTTGGCATAAACGGGATATTCAAAGGTGTACGGGTAACCTGGCTGGTCAAAGACCTGGTATTTTTTCTCCGGGAATTCTATTCTGAAATAGCCT
Source organism: uncultured Chitinophaga sp. (assembly GCA_964519865.1). Lineage (GTDB taxonomy): Bacteria > Bacteroidota > Bacteroidia > Chitinophagales > Chitinophagaceae > JJ008. The sequence continues at coordinate 33,793 of CAZFLL010000031.1, forward strand.
TTCTTTTTACCCGCAGTATAATCACTGTTACAGGCAATAAAACAAGCCGCTAAAAGCAACAGGGCCAGGCTGGAAAATGTAAGACGTTGGGTCATCCGGATTACTGTTTCGGTTTAATGGTGACTTTTACTAACTGGATACGGTTATTATCGGCCTGCATAATGGCAAACTCAAAATCCCCGCTGGGGATCACCCAGTCCACGGTAGGCAGTTCGCCGGCCAGTTCAAGTACAAGCCCGGCCAGGGATTCACTTTCCCCTTTTATATTATCAAAGGTATTCATGGGGATCTTCATGATCCGGCACATATCATGGATCATGATCTTGCCTTCAAAAATATAATTGTAATCATCCAGTTTATAGCTGTCGTTCTCTTCTTCGTCAAATTCATCGCGGATATCGCCGATCACTTCCTCCAGGATATCTTCCATGGTTACGATCCCGCTGGTGCCGCCAAATTCATCGACCACCACCGCGAAATGCGTTCTTTTCTGCTGGAACTCTTTCAGCAGGTCTTCGATCAGTTTGGGTTCCGGTACAAAATAAGGCTGGCGCATCAGCGGATGCCAGTCAAATCCATCCCCTTCACTGAGATAAGGTATCAGGTCCTTTGTATTCAGGATACCCACTACTTCATCCAGGCTGTCTTTGTATACCGGAAGTCTGGAATAATGCAGTTCCTCCACCCGTCTTACCAGTTCAGGGAATGTGGAATTATAACTGATCCCGTTTACATATAAGCGGCTGCGCATGATCTGCTTCACGGATATATTCCCGAATTTAACCACGCCCTTCATGATATTCTTTTCTTCCGGGGAGGCTTCCTCATCTGTTTTAAAATCGATGGCTTCATCCAGTTCCTGCATGGTGAGTATGGCTGACTTATCCGCGCCCACTTTCCGGCCAATTCCATCCGCCAGTTTTACGATCCATTTGCTGAGTCTTCTCAGCAGCAGGTGCAGTCCTTCAACCAGGAAGGACCAGTCGTAGGCAAAGCGAAGATTGTTTTGCGTGGCCCATACTTTCGGGAAAATGCGCCCGATAAAGACCAGTACGATCACAATGGCCACTACTTTGATCACCAGTTCGGCAAAGGATCCCAGCCGGCCGAAATCGATCAGTTCTGACAGTAAGAAATTAGAGAGGACAATAATACTGATATTGACAAAGGTGCCGGCGATCAGCAGGGAAGCATAGACTTCTTTGGGTTCTTCCAGCAGGGTAACGATTCGTTTGGCCGAAGCATGCTGTTTGGTCTTCAGCATGTTCAGGTCCTTTTTATTCAGGGAGAAAAGGGCCACTTCAGAACCGGAAATGGCAAACGTGATCACCAGCAATACCAGCAGGGTAACGGTCAGGAAAGTGGTTCCCTGCAGATTCACCGATAGAAGGAAAAAAAGCAGGTGATCAGGTATTGAAAGAATGTCCGGATGAATTTCCAATGCTATGGATTTTATTAAAAACGGAACTGCAACGGGCAGTCATACTAACGGCAGCACCAGTGGCCTGCCGTCATTCCCGCAAAGGTATTGTATTTACGGTTTATGGTTAAAAGGGGAGGTTTTCAGATGGATCACCCATGGGCATATCATTTCCACCCATTCCTTCCATGCCACCGGAATCACCGGTTGACCCGGAGTCCATTCTTTTATCCAGCATGATCAGGTTATCGCCCACCACTTCAGTGGCAAATTTCCGGTTACCGTCCTTGTCATCCCAGCTGCGTGTCCGCAAACGGCCTTCAATATACACCAGGCTGCTTTTGTGCAGGTATTTCTGGGCCAGTTCGGCCAGTCCTCTCCAGAGCACCACGGTATGCCATTCGGTCTGTGAGACCAGTTTACCTGTGCGGTCCTTAAAGGTTTCTGTAGTTGCCAGCGGGAATTTGGCCACTGCAATATTGCCCTCAAGATGCTGAACATCGGGATCCTTACCCAGGTTTCCAATCAGCATCACTCTGTTAACTCCTCTCATACATTTATTCTTTTGGTTAGAAATTCGTCTAAGGGCTGCAATCGTCTTAAAGTTAAATCCTTTTTTTAGCGGAAACAACAAAAAGGGAAGGCAAATCCTGATTTAACAGCTGTTTCATTTCTGTTCCAGTATTTGCTTCACCCCGGATTGATTGATGAGCCCGGGGAAACTAAATGCGGCTAACTTATTCTTTTTCACCCATTGCCAGTCATCGTCTGCCAGCGGCTCATCATCCACTTCCAGCAATATAAACTGTCCGTGTACCAGCTGGTGGGAAAGCAATTGCCGGCTGTGAAATGGTTTTTCCGGATGCGCCGGTATACTGCTTCCAAACCATTTTTTTATAACTGCCATTTTCATCAGGGAGGCCACGCTTACTGCTTTTGCCGTTTCGATCATCGGGAATTCATAAAGATCCTGCCAGATATCTTTTTCCCTTCGTTGCCTGATGGCGACCTGTTTTTTAAATACCGGGATGATATAATTAAACCAGCGCTCCCGTTGTTTTGTTTTCTTTTGTTTGACCGGCAGTTCATCTGCTTTTCCTTCCTTAAATGCCAGGCAGTTTTTCCGGAATACACAGGTATTACATAAAGGGGCAGCCGGTTTGCAGATCACAGCGCCGAAGTCCATGATCGCCTGGTTATAGGGTCCGGGCTGCTTGGGGTCAATCAATTCCTGTGCAAGAGATGAAAAAACTTTCTTACCCTCCGTGGTATCGGTGGCCAGACCAATCCCAAAATAGCGGCTGAGCACCCGGAATACATTGCCGTCCACCACGGCATGGGGTAACTGAAAAGCAAAAGAGGAAATAGCCGCAGCGGTATACGGACCAATCCCTTTCAGTGCCAGGATCTCTTCATATTGGCGGGGGAATACCCCTTTTCTTTCTGTTACAATATAACGGGCGGTAGCCAGCAGGTTCCGGCAGCGCGTATAATACCCCAGACCCTCCCAGCATTTAAAGACTTTTTCATCCGGCGCCTTTGCCAGGTGGCGGATTGTCGGAAAAGTCAGGATAAAATTATTGTAATAGGCCAGTCCCTGGTCCACCCGGGTTTGCTGGAGAATAATTTCGCTGATCCAGATCCGGTAGGGGTCCTTTTCCCCTTTCCAGGGCATTTCCCGGGTATTCTGGTGCCGGTTCCACTCAAGTAACCCCTTGGTAAAGGCATTTTTGGACCGGGTTGGAGGGGGGATAAACATGAAAATTGGGGTCTTTCGCTGGTTTCAGGGGTTAAATATCCGGGATTTCGGGAAAAATCCCGGGTTTGGAAGAAAAAAAATATTCCTATTTAGTTGACTATCATCTAATTTTGTTCTAAATTGGTCTTTGTTAACCAATTAAACCCATCAATAATGAGAAAAGCCGACCTGGTAAATCAGATTTCTGAAAAAACAGGCATACCCAAGGTAGATGTGCTTGTTACTCTTGAGACTATGTTTAAAGAAGTAAAGGACACCCTTGCTGCCGGCGAAAATATTTATATCCGTGGATTCGGCAGTTTTATTACTAAGAAAAGAGCCGCAAAAATCGGTCGTAATATTAAAAAGAATATTGCTGTTCATATTCCTGAACATTATATTCCTGCATTTAAGCCTGCAAAAGAGTTTGTTGCAGAAGTAAAAAAACTGAAAGAGCCCAAACCTGATGCAGGTCCCGGGGAAGATGCTGAATAAGCTGTTACGCAAATATTCCTTCTACATTTAACCGCATATCGGGGCGTTTGAGGTACTTTTGCTTCCTGAAATTTTTGATTTGTGAAGAAACCTCAATGGATTACTATCGCCATAGCTGTACTGCTAACGGCAGTCATTTTTAAGTTTGCGCGGACTACGCCAGACAAAAAAGCTATTGTAGCTGCTGATAATCAGCAGCATGCTGCAAACGATGGGCATGATCACGGACCCGCATCCAACTTCTCCATTGATACTGTTTTATTACAGGCAAAAAAAACATTGAAGCAGGATCAGTTGATCCGGCTCAACAATCTTGAAAACAGTATCACCCGCGGAGATGTTAAAGCACAGCAACTCAATGTATATCATCAACTCTCGCACTTCTGGAAAGATTCAGCCGGGATCTTTGAGCCCTATGCCTGGTATGAAGCGGAAGGAGCAAGATTGGAAAATTCCGAAAAAAGCCTGACCTTTGCAGCCCGCTTATTTTTGGATGAGCTGCAAAACGATCAACTGGATGGCCGGAGATTGTGGAAAGCCTTGCAGGCCAAAGATTTGTTTGAACGTTCTTTGAAGATTAACCCGGATAATGATTCCGCTAAAGTTGGGCTTGGCGCCTGCTACCTTTTTGGCAATATTACTTCCAGTCCGATGGAAGGTATTGCAAAAATCAGGGAAGTGGTACAGAAGGACAGCACCAATGTATATGCGCAGCTGACCCTGGCAAAGGGTTCCCTGCTTTCCGGGCAATTTGATAAAGCGATCAGCCGTTTAGAGACGGTAATAAAGCTGCAGCCAGGCAATATGGAAGCCTACCTGCTGATGGCTGATCTCTATGAAAGAAAACAGGAATTCAAAACCGCGATCAGCTGGTACCAGAAAAGCCTGGGATTGATCCGGCAACCTGAAATTAAGGCCGCCGTCAGCCAGCGGATAGAAGACCTGAAGAAAGAGGATAAGTAAACTTATTATAAACAAGTATTTAAATTCATTTGATTATGCCTTGTGGTAAAAAAAGGAAGCGTCATAAAATTGCGACGCATAAGCGTAAA
>CAZFLL010000032.1:0-38361 GCA_964519865.1 uncultured Chitinophaga sp.
AATGATGATCGCATTGGGAGAATGTTTCAGGATGTTTTCGCAAACGCCTTTCACGATACCGGCATTCACGCCGATCAGTTCCTCACGGGTCATACCGGGTTTACGGGGCAGACCTGAAGTAATCACCACCACATCACTGCCGGCGGTTTTCGCATAATCATTGGTGCTGCCGCTGATCTTGGTATCAAAACCAAGCAGGGTGGCAGTCTGCATCATATCCTGTGCCTTTCCTTCGGCTACCCCTTCCTTGATATCCAGCAACACCAGTTCCTGGCAAAGTTCTTTACGGGCAATATTATCAGCACAGGTAGCTCCAACCGCACCAGCGCCTACAACAGTTACTTTCATGTGTAAAAACGTTTATTTGAATGAATAATTATTTACTTGCCGTATACCGCTTTTCGCGGACGGCGCGAAGGTAGCGGATGCTTGTTATTTTTAACCTGACCGTTATCAGTTTTTAAAATTTGCCAGCATTTTTTCAATCGTGATCGAACCTTCGTGCGTACCGATCAGCTCTTTCCGTTTGTTATAAAAGGCCATAAAAGGAAGATTGCTGATCATGAAATAAGTGGGCATCATCACCTTACTGTCCTGGGTCACTACGATATTCTTAAAATTTGCCAGTTTGTACCGCTCCCGGAAGGCGAGCATGGAATCCAGGGGCATTGGGGTGCACATGACTATATGAATATTTTTAAACTGATCAATATGTTCGGTGATTTGTTTGGTCTCTTCCTGGCAATGACTGCAGGAAGGATTAAAAAGCATCAGGATCACCGGTTTGGCTGGTGGCAGGTCTTTTTTCGTATAGTAAGTCACCCCATCAGGAAGCAGGAGACTGATCGGGGGGAACCCGGGAAAACGTTTATACGGGGCCAGGGTACTGTCTTTTTGTGAAAAGGACTGCAGCACCAGTAATGCACCGACCAGGAGCAGGAGTGTTTTTTTCATGGTTCAAAGATAAATGGAATCATCTTAACTGCTTACCGCAGGATCGTAACCGTTCCTTTTCGGCTCATCAGCTGTCCCCGGTAGTCAATCGCTTCGGCCATCCAGACATAACTGCCAATGGGCTGGGGGGTACCATTGATCGTTCCATCCCATCCTCGTCCGGGATCCTTTGTCTGGAAGACCAGCTGCCCCCAGCGGTTGAACACCCTGAAGAAATGGAATTCTTTTATGCCGACCGGGAATGCTTTCAGGATATCGTTCAGTCCGTTTCCATCCGGGGAAAACCCGGTGGGAACATAGATCTCAGGTCCCTTATAGACTTTGATCAGGATTTCATCCAGTCCTTCGCAACCATCGGCCGTGGTGCCTGTCACTGTATACCGGAAATCATAGGGCAGGGTGGCAACCGGTCCGGCTACCGCGGGATTATCGAGGAATTGCGGGGAAGCCCAGTTATAACGAACCACCCCGGCATTACTGAGTTCTACGGCTTTAAGCTGCACCGGCTGATTCATAGCGGCCACTGTATCCCTGCCGGCGAAGATCCGTACAGCGGGGGTAACATTCACCCGTACATCATCATCCTGCAGGGAAGGACAACCGCGGGCATCTTTTACTGATAAAAAATACGTGGTGCTTGCCGTTGCCTTTAAGAACGGATTGGCCAGGTTGGCTGCACTGGTGAAATAGGATGCAGGGGTCCATTGGTAAAGAACACCGCCCGATCCGTTGAGCTGAATGATTTTTCCATAACAATCAGAAATATCAGCACCGGCATTGGGTATGGGGGCGGGCCAGACATTGATGGTTATGGAATCTTTGCGGCTACAGATCCCTGTGGTGGCCGTTATATAATATTTTGTTGAATCAGCCGGACTGGCTTTCGGATTCAGGATGCCTGCGTTGGATAACGTGGCTGATGGTGTCCAGGTAAAACTGCCGGCATTGGAAACTGCGGCAAAAGTATAACTGCTGCCTTCACAGATAGCAGTGTCAGTTCCGGCATCAATGGTCACCGTATTATTCAGCGGGATACTGGCTGTCTGTGTGGAGAGGCAGCCGTTTACGTCTTTGACGGTGATTGTAAAACTGCCCTGGTTCAGATTAAATACAGGGGATGGCTGGAAAACTGTGCCATCGGATGACCAGGTATAAGGGGCTTTGCCACCGCTTGCCGTGAGGGTTATTTGTCCGTCAGGATTACCCGAACAACTCGCTGCAGTAATAACTGTATTATTCACGAGGAGATCAGGGAAGGCTTGTGTTATTATTACGGCAACACTGTCAGTACAATTGGCGTCTCTCACTTTTACACTATAATTACCTGCAGGCAGACTGGTAAAATTATTACTGCTCTGCCAGCTGATCCCATCCAGCGAATATTCCAACGGGGTCATCCATCCCGCACCGGTTCCAACCTGTATACTACCGGTGGCGGCGCCTCTGCAGTTAACATCCGTTTTAGCAAGAAGATGCGCTTTTTTTAATTGTACAAAAACAGAATCCCTCGCATTACAGGAGCCCACAGTCGCAGTACAGATATACGTGCTGGCATCGTTTACAGGTGTGGCCACCGGGTCCCGGATACCGGTATTGCTCAATGTGGGGTCGGGCATCCATTGATATACCGTATATCCAGCCGAAGCGTTCAGCTGTACAGAACCACTGCGGCAGATCGTGGCGGTATCGGGGGATAAGGAAAGTATGTCATAATCCCTGACCTGGATATAGGTACTGTCAGTTGGTGTACCAGCCGCACAACCCGCCAGGGCATATACTTTAAGTGTTTCAATTCCCTCGGGCAGATTATCGATCAGTGGTATCACATTCACCACCACAAAACTGTCAAATGCCGGTATCACCACATTAACAGGCAATGGTTGCACATCGGTGCCGTTGATGGCTGTGCCTCCATAGGATAAATTTATAACCAATGGGAAAGGATCCTTCCTGGGACGGGTGATATTGAAGGCGCCGGTTATGCATCCTTCCACCAGGTAACTGTTACCGGAGGCATCTGTCTGGGTAAGATTATTTATTCCAAATGTATTTGATGTAAGGCTCCTGGCCTGAAGGAAAACGCCACTGTCCACGGCGGCATCCCCTGCATCAGCGATCACCAGTTTCAGGTGATAGGTCTGGCAGGGTTGTACTTTTTCTTTGGCCGAGAGTACAACCGTGTGTCCGTCATGGGTGAAAAAAGTATTGCTGCTATTGTCAACATAATACTGGCCATTGTTCTGACAGGCGCCACCGGGTACCTTATTTACATTAAAAATTGAAACCGGGATATTGGTGCCGGGGACCAGGGCAATATTCTTCAACCCGGTAATGCCGGGACCGGAAATAAAAAAGGCGAAGGCGTCATTAAATGAACAGACATAATCAGGAACATATTCCTCCGAGCTGAACACGTAATTGAATTTGATACTGTCGCCCAGCGGTACAAAATCAAATTCAAGTACACAGGCATCTTTGAGGTTTGTGCTCCCGATGGCCAGTCCAAGGTCTGCATCGCCCGGCAGTCCCCAGACCGAACTGGCTTCAATGGCTGAAGCAGGAACAGAACCATTCCCGTCAAGACCCCAACCGGTACCTGTGGTTTTGGCACTGCCACTCGTCAGTACGATACCGCTGTCGATGCCAATCTGGGTTCGGCCAGCACGGTTCAGGAAAAATGAAGCCATTAGCTGGTTACCGGTAAAACTCACATTGCTGATAGTGACTCCATCGCCCACCAATCGCTGGGCCAGGGCCTGGGCATTGGGATGAGGAGTTATAATTAGCTGGGCTTTACCCGAAATGGTGAGTAAAGTCAGCAGCAGGGATAATATGAATGCGGATCGTCCGTATCTCATAAAAAGCAGAACCACGAATATACTTTAAAACCCTTGCTGACGGGCAATTTTGAAGGGTGAAGCTTCCTTTTGCTTTGCGGTGTTCCTCCCTTATCTTTGCGGCCTCTAAAAAAGATAAAAATGGCATCAACAGCAGACATCAGCCGGGGGCTCATCATCAAACTGGATGGGAGTTTATATACGGTGGTAGAATTCGGGGAAAACAAAACCGCCAGGGCAGCCGCCAAAGTGTGGGCTAAACTGAAAGGGGTGGATAATAACCGGAGCATTGAAAAGACCTGGAACTCAGGCGATAGCATCTTCCCGGTTCGGGTGGAAAGGAAAAGTTACCAGTTCCTCTATAAGGATGATACCGGTTACAATTTCATGGATACCGAAACATTTGAACAGGTGGCCATCCAGGAAAACCTGGTGGATGCACCCCAGTTCCTGAAAGACGGGCAGGAGGTAAGTGTGCTGTTTAATACGGAAACAGAACTGCCGATGAGTGTGGAGCTTCCTGATAAGATCGTGCTGCTGGTTACATATACCGAACCCGGACTGAGAGGCGATACAGCCACCCGTACCCTGAAGCCGGCCACTGTGGAAACAGGTGGTACAGTAAACGTGCCTTTATTTGTGAATGAAGGTGAGCTGATCCGTGTGAACACAAAAACGGGTGAGTACGTGGAAAGAGTAAAAGAATAGTCTACCAATTTTATATTAAAATGGCCCAAAATCGACTGGTTTTGGGCCATTTTCGTGTGTTTTAGCCCTTTTTTGGGTCAAAATCAGTAAAAATTCATTGATTTTCTGAATACGTTTTACTTACCTTAGCATCCCTTTTGGTCAGGAATCAGGACGGTATTAAAAGCAGTTATCCCCCTGAATTACTGCCTGAAGAAGAAGGCTTTGTAAAACCAAAACATCTACAAAATTGAAAAACATGGACTTTAAACAAATTCAGGAGTTGATCAAAATGGTCAACAAATCGAATATTGGCGAATTAACGATTGAGCAAAAGGATTTCCGTGTCACCATCAAGCAGAAAGAAGATCATGTAACCCAGGTGATGTCGGCCGCCCCGGCCCAGGCTGCTCCCGTGGCCGTTGCCGCTCCCCAGCCCGCTGCCGCCCCGGCTGCTGCTGCCGAGAAACCAAAGGCCGCCGAACCTGTTGCTACCAACCTGTTGACTATAAAAAGCCCGATGATCGGTACATTCTACCGTAAGGCCTCTCCGGATAAACCCAATTTCGTGGAAGTAGGATCTGATGTAAGCCAGGGTTCTGTGGTTTGCATTATCGAAGCCATGAAACTGTTCAATGAGATCGAGAGCGAAGTCAGTGGCAAGATCGTGAAAGTACTGGTGGACGATGCTTCACCGGTGGAATATGATCAGCCGTTGTTCCTGGTAGAACCTGCATAAAAATCAAAAGTCAAAATTCAAAAGTCAAAAGCTTACAGTTCGAGAAACTTAAACGGACCGGGGCTGGCTTACATTTTAACTTTTAACTTTTTACTTTTTAACTCTACATCGTGTTTAAAAAAATACTTATAGCGAACCGCGGGGAGATTGCGCTGCGTGTCATACGCACCGCGCGTGAAATGGGGATCAAGACCGTAGCGGTCTATTCCACGGCCGACCGCGACAGCCTGCATGTGAAATTTGCCGACGAGGCCGTTTGTATCGGACGGCCACAAAGCGGCGATTCTTACCTCAATATTCCTCACCTGATGGCTGCAGCAGAGATCACCAATGCTGATGCCATTCACCCCGGATACGGGTTCCTGGCCGAGAACGCCAAGTTTGCCCAGATATGCAATGACCATGGTATTAAATTCATTGGTCCCACCCCGGACATGATCAATGCCATGGGAGATAAGATCACCGCCAAGGATACCATGATCAAAGCGGGTGTACCGGTGGTACCCGGCGGAGAAGGTTTATTACAGAGTGTGGATGAAGCCAAGGGCTTAGCCAGGAACATGGGCTACCCCGTAATTCTTAAAGCAACAGCCGGCGGTGGTGGTAAAGGGATGCGGATCGTTTGGGAAGAATCTGAAATAGAGAAAGCTTATGATACGGCCAAGGCGGAAGCTGCCGCGGCCTTCAAGAATGATGGGATCTACATGGAGAAATTCGTGGAAGAGCCCCGTCATATCGAGATCCAGGTGGCCGGCGACCAGTATGGTACGGTTTGTCACCTGAGCGAACGCGATTGCTCGATCCAGCGCCGTCACCAGAAACTGGTGGAAGAGTCTCCCTCACCATTTATGACGGATGAACTCCGGTATAAAATGGGAGAGGCCGCCAAGAAAGCCGCCAGTGCCATCAATTATGAAAGTGTGGGTACGATCGAGTTCCTCGTGGACAAGCACCGCAATTTCTATTTCATGGAAATGAATACGCGGATCCAGGTGGAACATTGTGTGACTGAAGAAGTGATCAACTTCGACCTGATCAAGGAACAGATCCTGATCGCTGCCGGTCATCGTATTTCCGGGAAAGACTATATCCCGCAGATGCACTCGATCGAATGCCGCATCAACGCCGAAGATCCGTATAATGATTTCCGTCCTTCACCCGGAAAGATCACCGTGCTGCACCAGCCGGGTGGTCATGGGGTACGGGTGGACAGTCATGCCTATGCCGGCTATGTGATCCCGCCGTATTATGATTCCATGATCGGTAAACTGATCACGGTGGCGCAGACCAGGCAGGAAGCCATCCAGACCATGTACCGCGCCCTGAGTGAATATGTGATTGAAGGGGTGAAGACCACGATTCCGTTCCACTTGCAACTGATGCAGGATGAGCGTTTCCGCAGCGGGGATTTTAATACGAAGTTTTTAGAAGGTTTTACGCTTAGGTAAGTTATTAAGTTAATAAGTTGAAAGGTTGATAAGGTGGGGCACTTAGAAGTCCATCCTTGTCAACCTTTCAACTTTTCAACCTGTCAACTCTCCATCAGTCCCACCATAGAAAGATACTTCCCGTTCTTTTGAGTTCTTCTTCCAGGGCCTCCAGGGTTTCAGTCCCCTGGTCCACCACATCCGGGCAGAACTGGTAAATATCTGCAGCCAGTTTTTTGTAGTCAATATCTTTATTGACGATTTCACATTCGCAGAAGTCAAACCCGATCGCGAAGGGCCGGATACCGAATTCAGCATCCCATTTTTTATATTGTACAATGATATCGGCGGCCTGTAAATCGTAATTGGCCCCATTGGTCTCCGCCAGTTTCATGATTTCATAGGGATCGGTAATGCCATTCAGGATACCCACCTGGGATCCGTTACCGGGTAAATCGCAGATATAAATGAACTGTCCTTTGCTGATGAATTCTTCCCGGTATTCTTTTATGATAGCACGGGCATTTTCCTCCGAGGTTAAACTGCAAATGCCGCTGGGTTTATTGGTTTCGGTATCATAATCCTCAAATACCAGTTTCTCTACTGGTCGTCTCGTCAGTTTTTTCAGGAAAATGCCGGTATCCGGATGCAGACCGGCTTTGTTGCAGTACCCGATTTCGAGGGAGGTTAAAGCAGATGGATCAGTTATTTCAGCGGGAAGAGATTGCTCTTTCTCCGTTGCCGCTTCTTTCGGGGGCGCAGCGGTTTTTTTTAACAGGGAGAAAGCTTGTTTGAAGAAACGGTTGCGGTCCATAGCTGTCTTGTTGTTGATATCATCAACAAGATACGCATCTTATTGTTGTTTTTTTTCTAACAGGGCTTCCAGGTTTTCTGAAACCTCAAGCGGTTGTTGACATTTGTCTTTAACCCGGCTGACAAATTCCAGGACAGCTGATTCGTCGTAATCCGTTGTGCTGATCTCTATTTCTTTTTCACCCTGGAAATGAAAGCTCAATTTCCTGGTGAAGTCATTTAAACGAATGGCATAGAGCAGATCAATATAATATTCAGGTTTCCTGATTGAATTCACCACAATCGTTGATGTTCTGAGTATGTAGGCAACAACTTTATACCTCGCCAGAAGTATATTATGTATTATAACAAAAAGGCTAAGTAATATGAAAAGGATAAATATATAGAGACCTTCAGAATTTCCTTTTTTAAACGAATAAAAGGACAAAGCAGCGTATAACAGGAAAAAGAACAACCATTTTGGCTTGCTCCTTTTTATCCGAAGCAAATAATCACCTTCCGGTTTTTCATTGATATTCCTCCATGTTTCCCTGGACTGATTTGCAAAGATGAGCAGGATAATTACCACGAAGAAGATATTCTTCCATGGAATGTTGGTAGTTAAAACTGCAAAGAGACAGAGAAGAAGGAGAATATGCCGGATAAGGTAGCCCACTGGTCGAGTGCTTTGTCTTAAAGTTACTGCTTGTAGTTGTTAACAACAAGACTTACTGGAACAAGACTTATTCCTTTACCCTCGTATCTATCACAATCTTCTTCCGGTTCAGGTATTTTCCGAAAGTCAGTCCGAAAACTTTGTGCTTGATCGATGGGCCATAATCGCGGTTGCTGAGGTTGGCGGGACTATGGGTAAACTGGAAGTAAACAATAAAGCCACCGTCTTTTTCATAACCCAGCTGGGAGATCAGGTTGGCGGAATAACGGCCATATTCACCCGGGCCGAATTTCATATTCCGGCTGACGGAGCCGCCGCCAGCCAGGTTAAATTGTTCTTTGGCAAATAACATGAAATCAAGAGAAGGACCGGCCTTGATAAATACATGGGAAGGTTTTGAGCTCAGGTCAAACTGCAAAAGTGCAGCCAGTTCCATGGTATGAAACCGGGTGCTGTTGTCAATCGCGTTGATATCGGGTAATGAGTTCGGTAAATTAAAGGTTACATCATAGCCTTTGTAGCTGTAATAAACGGCAGGGGCAAAATAGAGAAAACCATCAAAGGGGACTTTCATACCAATACCGGCATGAAATCCATATTTATACCCGGTTTCCTGTTTCTGGTTGCGGATGGAATAATTGGCGGTGCTCATCTGCGGACCGGCAAAAAGGGCCACCTGGTTTTGGGCGGATACGGTAAAGCCGGCAGCGAGGAAAAGAAAAAGCAATAAACGGTTCATGTGGTGGTTGTAGTTCAGTTTCAGTGAATTATTCAGCATTCTTCAGGCTGAAGGCGGACTCAGAAGCAGGGATTGGGTATGCGGGGGCTAAAATAGAGAATAATTCCGGGGATTGCAAGCATTTTTAACACATAGGCACATAGGAACACATAGATATTAGTATGTTCTATACCGTATTTCAGTTACTTTTTTGCGCTATGTGAACCTATGTTTCTATGAGCCTATGTGTTAAAATATCCGGCGCAGCCGGATTATTGCGCAGCAATCTTTTCATCAGTATTTCTTCGCCGGATCTTTAATCTCATTGGAAGAATTGTATGCCTTCGAATCCCCTTTGGGTATCGAGAGGTTCTGCCAGTTTTTATTCTTTATGATCTTGGCCAGGAAAATGATCTGCCCGATATGATAAGGGTAATGGGCCAGCTGCCGGTTGATGGCATCGATCACCGTCAGTTCCTCCTGCCGGATGGTAACCGTTTTCTTCAGGTCTTTTTTCTTTAAGGCAGACAACGTATCCAGGAAGCAGGTCCAGCCTTTTTCCCAGAGATCAGTCAGTTGTTGTTTGGTATACTGGTGCACTTCAAATTCTTCATCCCTTTTGCGCCATTCTTTCTCTCCATCCTCTGTTAAGAAATTGGTCCACCGGCTCAGCATATTCCCCGCCAGATGCTGAATGATCGTGGCAATACTGTTCGACTCATCATTGGGCTGATAATGAAAATCCCAATCGTTGAGCTGCACAAATGTTTTATCGCCCAGGTCTTTGTAGTATTTAAGACGGCGTATAGAGGTTTCGAGGTAGTCTTTACCAATACTCATAAGAAAATGTTTAGAGAGTCATATAGAAGAAAGAGGTTGAAAGGAGGGTTTAGGGTTGAGAGTTGAGGGTTTAGAAGCAAGGTTTATAATGTTTAGATATGCTTTCTTAGAAGGGGCTGTTGACCTGCCTGCCGGCAGGCAGGCTACTAACTACCGACTACTAACTAGAACCCCTCTGCCGAATCATCCCCCCTGATATCCGCGACGGCTTCAAATTTTCCATTGGGTAATACCCGGATGCATTCGGTGCGGCCGATGCCGCTTCTTTCACGCCCGAAGGTATAACCCATTTTCAGAAGTGAATCCTTCACCGGTACCGGAAAACCTTTTTCGATCATCAGTTCATCCGGCAGCCACTGGTGGTGGAACTTGGGTTTGTATACAGCGTCCTCTGTACTCATATTAAACTCCAGTAAGTTCACTAATGTTTGAAATACCTGGGTGGGGATGGTTGTGCCACCGGGTGTGCCGACCACAATAAATGGTTTGCCATCTTTCAGCACCAGGGTGGGGGTCATGGAACTCAGCATGCGTTTGCCTGCCTTGATCGAATTGGCTTCGCCGCCCACAGCTCCATACATATTCGGTACACCGGGTTTGATACTGAAATCATCCATCTCATCATTCAGGAAAAAGCCTGCTCCGCCAACGACTGTCCGGCTGCCATAGGAATTATTTAAAGTGGTGGTAACAGCCACCGCATTTCCTTCTTTATCGATCACACTCAGGTGGGTGGTCTCCTCACTTTCCGCACGCAGCAGTTCGCCGGGTTTAATGATATTGCTGGGTGTGGCTTTGCCCGGATCAAAGTTTTTCATCCTGTTCTGCAGGTATACCTCATTACTCAGCATCTTTACCGGCACTTTATAATAATCCGCGTCACCCATATACTCGGCCCGGTCCGCATAAGCCCTGCGTTCCACTTCCGTCATCAGTTGTACGGCCTGTACCGAATGAAATCCCATGGCGGCGATATTCCGGTCCTCAATCATCTTCATCATCTGGTTTACCAGGAGCCCGCCGCTGCTGGGCATGGGCATACCCACGATCTTGTATCCTTTGTAATCGAAACTATGGGGCGTTCGGTATTTGGCTTTATAGTTTTTTAAATCTGCCAGGCTGATGATCCCGCTGCCTCTTTTCATTTCTTCCACAATCAGGTTGGCTGTTTCCCCTTCATAAAAACCAGCCGCTCCTTTTTTCTGTATGCGTCTGAGGGTATTGGCCAGGTCTTTTTGTACCAGGGTATCGCCTTCCTTCCAGGGAATGGCTTTTACAAAAACCGGCATCACGCTGTTGTATTTTTTCAGATCAGCCTGCAGTCCGTTGAGACTGCGTGCTTCGGATGCACTGATGATAAATCCTTTTTCAGCCAGTTCAATGGCCGGCTGGATCAGTTTTTCAAAAGGCAGTTTTGCGTATTGATGGGCCGCAAATAAACCAGCCACCGTACCCGGTACGCCGGAAGATAAATGCCCGGACTGACTCTTATCAGTATTGGCTTTACCATCCGCTTCGATATACATATCCCGGTGAGCGGCACCTGGGGCCATTTCACGGTAATCGAGGGAAACGGTTTCGCCATTACCCAGCCTGGCTACCATAAAGCCACCCCCACCGAGGTTGCCCGCATTGGGATAAACAACGGCCAGGGCCAGTTGGGTGGCAATGGCCGCATCCACGGCATTGCCTCCCATTTTCAGGATGGATACACCCGCCTTGCTGGCGAGTGGGTGAGCTGATACGACTGCCCCGTTTTCCGCTTCCACTTTTTTAGTGACTGTATAATGGTAGGGATCAAAGGAAAGACCTGCCGTATTTTTTTGCGAAGGTTTACAGGTGCTAAAGAGGCAGGCGGCCGATACAATGACGAGGAAATATTTATACATGTAGTACCATTTATGGATGATTAAAGCTACTGAAAACAGGTCATTCCAACGGAAAAAGCCGGCCGGGTTTTGTCACCCCCCTTTCCTTACTTAACTTGCTGCACTAAACCAATGGCTATGTACCGTAAGTTGCTTCTTCCTTTCTTTTTGTTTTTAGGTTTTGCCGCTGTGGCGCAGTTAAAATCACCGGAGGAATTTCTCGGGTATAAGATCGGCACCCGTTATACACCGCACCACAAGATCGTCAGCTATTTCCAGCATGTGGCTGCCAATGCTCCGGCCATGATGAAGCTGCAGACTTATGGTGAAACCAATGAAGGCCGTCCGCTCTTACTGGCCATTATTGCTTCGCCGGAGAACCTGGCCCAGGTGGAGCAACTTCGCCTGAATAATATCCGGCTGGCCAACCTGGCTAAAGACAGGATGGCCCCCCAGGAAGAAAATGCACCGGCCTTTGTATGGCTGAGCTATAATGTACATGGCAATGAAACCTCTTCTTCAGAAGCTTCCATGCTTAGCCTGTATGAACTGGTTAACCCGGCCGTGGAAAGAACCAAGCAATGGCTGAAGAACACCGTGGTGCTGATCGATCCCTGCCTGAACCCGGATGGCCGTGACCGATATATCAACTGGTTTAATTCAGTGGTTGGTAAACAGTATAATCCACTCCGGGTGGCCCGGGAACACCGTGAACCCTGGCCCGGTGGGAGGACCAATCACTATAACTATGACCTCAACCGTGACTGGGCCTGGCAGACACAGGTGGAAAGCCAGCAACGGATGAAAGTTTATAATCAATGGATGCCCCAGGTACATGTGGATTTCCATGAGCAGGGAATCAATGAACCCTATTATTTCGCCCCGGCAGCTGAACCTTTTCATGAAGTGATCACCCCCTGGCAACGGGAGTTCCAGTCCACCATTGGTAAAAACCATGCAAAATATTTTGACCAGAACGGCTGGCTCTATTTTACCAAAGAACGTTTTGATTTATTATATCCTTCTTACGGGGATACTTATCCCACTTACAACGGCAGTATTGGTATGACCTATGAACAGGGAGGTATTGGTGCAGGTCTGGGCGTGATCGTGGAAGAAGGGGATACCCTGACCCTGGTGGACAGGGCCCGGCATCATTTCACCACATCCATGAGCACAATTGAAATATCCTCACTCAATGCCGGCCGGCTGGTGAAGGAATACCGTAAGTTTTTCAATGAAGCCAGTTCCACCGGTTTTGGGGAGTACAAGAGTTTTGTGATTAAATATGAAGCCCGTAACCAGGAGCGTTTTGAAAAACTGATTCAGCTGCTCGACAAAAACGGGATTCAGTATTCAGCCGGAACAGGCAGTACAGCCAGGGGCTTTAATTATTTCAGCGGCAGGGAGGAGAGTTTTACATCTGCCACTAATGATATTGTGATTTCAGCGCTGCAGCCCCGTTCGGCGATGGTGAAAGTTTTATTTGAGCCAAAGACAAAATTATCAGATTCCGTTACGTACGATATCACCGCCTGGGCACTGCCTTATGCTTATGGATTGAATGCCTATGCCAGCAAGGAAAAAGTTCCTTCAAACGGTATGGTCAACCTGCGTTCAGCGGTAACGAATCCGGAAACCACTTATGGGTATATACTTCCATGGAACGGGGTTAAAACCGTGAAGACCGTCGGGCATTTGCTTCAGAAAGGAATCCTGCTTCGTTACGCAGAACAACCTTTTGAAGTAAATGGAAATAAGTTTGACCGTGGCGCCATCATTGTCCTCAGAACCTCCAACCAGAAATTTGGCGGCGAGCTCTGGAAAACAGTCAGGGAAACAGCCAACGCTGATGGTGTTCAGCTTTTTGCGGTCAGCAGTGGTTTTGTAGATAAGGGATTTGATTTCGGAAGCGACATGGTGCACCCGATGCGTATGCCCAAAGTGGTATTGGTTACCGGTGAGGGAATCAGTGGGAATTCGGCCGGGGAACTCTGGCATTTCTTTGACCAGGAACTGGATTTTCCTGTTACCCTGATCAATGCCAATGATCTAGGCCGGGCCAACTGGAATGATATTGATGTACTGGTAATGCCAGATGGGAATTACCGGTTCCTCTCAAATAAGGATGAACTGGAAGGGTTTAAAACATGGATCAATAAAGGAGGACGAGTAGTGGCGCTTGAAGGAGCCGTGGGACAATTATCCAAAGCGGATATCGGCGTGAAACAAAAGAAATCGGAGGACGGAGATAAAGACAAAAAAGATAAAGCTGACAGTTATTCCGCATTACAGGAGTTCCAGGGCCGCGAACGGAATTCTGTTACCGGCTTTACACCGGGTTCAATCTGGAAAGTCTCCATGGATCCTTCACATCCCCTGGCTTTTGGTTATCCTGATTTTTATTACACCCTCAAACAGGATGACAATATTTATGAATTCATGAAAGAAGGTGGCTGGAATGTGGGCGTGATCAAAAAGGATAATGCCGTGGCTGGTTTTGTTGGATCGGCACTACAACCAAAACTGAAAGACGGGTTGCTCTTCGGATCACAACAAATGGGGGATGGCACAGTGAACCTGTTAACGGATAATGTTATGTTCCGGAGCTTCTGGGAGAATGGGAAGCTGATGTTTTGTAATGCGGTGTTTTTGTCGGGGCAGTAGAGGGGAGAGAGGAGAGGGGAGAGGGGAGAGAGGAGAGAGGAAAGAGGAGAGAGGAAAGGGGAGAGAATAGAAAATAGAAAATAGAAAATAGAGAATAGAGAATAGTGAATAGAGAATAGTGAATAGGGAGAAACCGGTTTGGCGTTACCGATAGAGGGTAAGCTGAACCGGTTTTTTTATAGCTGTAGTTATTTCTTATTGCAGAGATGCCTGATAATCATCCCCGCATAAGCCTTCCCCGGATTATTTTTGAAATGTTCAACTTTATTGTAATTTTACTTCTTCAATCACGAACAATGTATACGGAATCTGACCATACGGTCTTTTCTTCCATCGAATCAGAGATAAGATTTACCATCTACAACACCTCTCCACCCCGCTTCTGAGTCATACCTGACAGCATTCATCATTCCTGTTAAGGCTTTCGTCTTACCCGGCTGATATTTATCATGTCGAAAACTTGTGTGCATTTTCTGCCATGGGACATGGGCTGCTGTCTGTATATCAAATAATTTCAATCACCCTTAATCAATCATCAAAATGGACAAAGCTGAAATCGTCAAATGGAGCCTCATTGTAGGTATCCCTTTATTTTTATTGTTGTTTTACAAGTTTATTCTCCGGGTATTCTTCGGACTGGTCATAGTTCCTGAAGACCGGATTGGCCTCGTAACAAAAAAGTTTGTGCTGTTCGGACAACAGGAATTACCGGAAGGACGCATCATCGCCACAAAAGGTGAAGCGGGTTTCCAGGCACAGACCCTGCCTCCCGGTGTGTATTTCTGGAAATGGATCTGGCAGTATTCCATCACCTTCCAGCCCTTTATCATTATCCCAACCGGTAAGATCGGGCTCGTATTGGCGAAGGATGGTGCGGAACTGGAAACAGGCCGTATCCTCGGTCGTAAAGTGGATTGTGATTCCTTCCAGGACGCTGAGGCCTTCCTGCACAATGGCGGGCGTAAAGGCCGGCAGACCGCTATCATAGCCCCGGGATCCTATCGTATCAACACATTCCTGTTTGAGCTGGAACTGACCGATATGACCATGATTCCGGATAATGCCGTAGGAATTGTGACCACCGCTGAGGGTCGTCCCCTGGATGAAGGCCAGATAGCCGGTAAGATCATTGAAGGCCATAATAAATTCCAGGATGCCGATCTTTTCCTGCAAAGTGAGGGATTGAAAGGTTTGCAGGAACAGGTGATCCTGGCGGGCTCCTATTTCTTAAACCCCTGGTTTGCCAAAATTGAAATGGTAAAGATGACCGAGATACCCATTGGTCATGTAGGAGTGGTCATTTCCTATGTAGGGGTGGAAGGCGTGGACCTGAGTGGTGTCGAATTCAAACACGGTAATATCGTCTCCAGGGGATCAAAAGGCGTATGGGCCGAACCGTTAGGTCCGGGTAAATACCCCATCAACCCCTATATCATGAAAGTGGAAATGGTGCCTACTACCAACCTGGTGCTGAACTGGGCGAGTGCCCGGAGTGAAAGCCACCAGCTGGATAAAAACCTGTCAACAATTACGGTCCGTAGTAAGGACGGTTTCCCGTTCAACCTTGATGTATCCCAGATCATCCATATCCCCACTACGGAAGCACCCAAGGTGATAGCCCGTTTTGGTAATATGAACAACCTGGTAAGCCAGGTACTGGAGCCCACGATCGGTAACTATTTCCGTAACAGTGCGCAGGACAGTGATGTGATCGCTTTCCTTGGTACACGTAAAGAAAGGCAACAGTCGGCCAAGGACCATATTGGTAAAGTGCTTGAACAATACAACGTGTACGGGGTGGATACCCTGATCGGTGATATCGTACCACCGGAGAGCCTGATGAAGACACTGACTGACCGTAAACTGGCGGAAGAACAGAAGATCACCTATGATACGGAGAAGAAAGCACAGGAAACCAGGCAAACCCTGGAGAAGGAAACCGCGATTGCCGATATGCAGAAAGAGATCGTGAAAGCCGACCAGGGTGTTCTGATCGCCGAACGTATCGCCGATGCTTCTGTGAAGAAAGCTACCGGTGACGCCAACAGCGTGCGCTTACAGGCCAATGCCGAAGCTGACCGGTTGAAATTACTGGCCAGTGGTGAAGCCGAGAAGACCCGTTTGCTGGCGAAAGCGGATTCAGAAAAAATTGAATGGCTGGCCAAAGCGGAAGCCGAGAAAATATCCCTGACCGGTAATGCGGAAGCGGAAAAGATCCTGGCCATTGGTAAGTCCAATGCCGAATCCTATAAACTTTCCGTGGAAGCCATGGGTGGTGATAATTTCACCCAGCTGAAAGTGATCGAATCCATTGCGGCTGAAAAAGTGAAGATCATGCCGGATGTACTGATCGGTGGTGGTGATGGTGCCAATGGTGGTATCAGTGGATTGCTGGGACTGCAGTTGTTGGAAAAGCTGGGAAAAAAAGTTAGTAGTTAGAAGTTTGTAGTTAGTAGCCTGCCTGCCGGCAGGCAGGTCAACAGCCAACAGCGAGGACTATAGGTTTTAACCTGAAATAAGAGTAACACCGGGAATGGTCACTTTCCCGGTGTTTTTTTATTCCCTCAAAAGCAACGGACTGCCTGCATTTGGTCTTCCGGACTTCCCGTCGTCCGGTCTTCCCGGCTTCCCGCCTTCCGGACATTCAGGCATCCGGACTTCCGGACTTTCCGATATATTCGCTGAATAATACTCACGGATGAAGAAATTGCTTTTTGTACTGATCGCTTCCTGCCGGCTGATGGCGGGTAATTCGCAGACGCCCCAGAACTGGACATCGGCTGAAATGTACCAGGCCCTGCTCAAGTTAAAAGTACTGGGCTCGGTGCTTTATGTGGCCGCCCACCCGGATGATGAGAATACCCGGCTGATCACCTACCTGTCAAAGGATAAGTTGTACGGTACCGGTTATTTATCCATGACCCGGGGTGATGGCGGGCAGAATCTGGTTGGCGAAGAACAGGGGATTGAACTGGGCTTGTTGCGTACCCAGGAATTACTGGCGGCCCGACGGACAGATGGGGGTGAACAGTTTTTTACCCGGGCTTTTGACTTTGGCTATTCAAAAAATCCGGAAGAAACATTTTCCAAATGGAATAAGGAAAAGATTCTCGCGGATGTGGTATGGGTGATCCGGAAATTTCAACCGGATATTATTGTGACCCGTTTTCCGACCACGGGAGAAGGCGGGCATGGACATCATACCGGTTCAGCCATACTGGCCAATGAAGCATTTGCCGCGGCAGCTGATCCTTCCCGTTTCCCGGAACAACTGAAATATGTATCCGTATGGCAGGCCAGGCGGTTATTGTGGAATACGTTCAATTTTGGGGGGACCAATACCACGAGGGAGGACCAGTTTAAACTGGATGTGGGTGGTTATAATCCTTTGCTTGGAAAAAGTTATGGAGAGATCGCCGCGGAGAGCCGCAGTCAGCATAAGAGCCAGGGTTTTGGGGTACCTGCCTCCCGGGGTGAATCCTGGGAATATTTCAGGGCCACCAAGGGTGATCAGCCGGTGAATGATTTACTGGATGGGATCGACCAGAGCTGGAACCGGGTAAAAGGAGGGGCCACAGTGGCAGCCCTGCTGGACAGTATCAGTGACCGTTTTGATTTCCTTCACCCGGAGAAATCAGTAAAAGGACTGGTGCAGTTATCCCAGCTGATCAATACACTGCCTGACCAATACTGGAAAACTCAGAAACAGAAAGAAGTGGAGCAGCTGATTGCCCAGTGCAGTGGCTTATTCCTGGAAGCCACCAGTACCGAACAGTTTGCCGTACAGACCGATTCATTGAAAGTGAATTTCAGTTTTAATAACCGCTTAGGGGCCGATGCGGTTTTGGAAAAAGTGAAGCTGGATGATTATGATTCTGTTTTTAATAAGCCGATGGAAAAGAACCGGAACATCGGGTTGGTTAAAACAATATATGTGCCCGCCGGAAAACCCATCACCCAGCCTTACTGGCTGGTGAATAAAATGGAAGAAGGTTATTTCAATGTATATGACCAGCAGAAGATCGGGCAGCCGGATGCTGATCCTTCTTACCAGGCTGCTATACAGATTAAGATTTACGGTCAGTCATTTACATTTACGCGACCGGTGAAATATAAATTTACAGATCCGGTAAAAGGGGAGTTGTACTGGCCCCTGGTGATATTGCCACCGGCTGAATTTGAGTTTGACAATGCGAATAATATTTCAGTGAATGATACGACGGCTAAAACCTCCCTGCATTTCAGTACCAACCTGCGCCGGGATACCACCGATTATAAAGTGGGACTGAATTATTCCGGTCAATGGAATGCCGGCAGGAAGGATTTTGTGTACAAACCATGGCCGGATAACCTGGCCAATGCAGCTACTTTTAATCTGCAGCCCCGGGTAAAGAACCAGACTTTTACAGATACTATTTCAATTACCGTCACCAAAAATAAAAACCAGATATATGCCGGTGAACGAAAACTGATCCAGTATGACCATGTGCCTTCCATTGTATATTTTAAAGATGCAAAAGCCAATCTGGTTCAGATTGACTTAAAAACCTATGGAAAGAAGATCGGCTATATTACCGGGGCCGGTGATAAAGTACCTGAATCGCTGGAACAGATGGGGTATGAAGTAACCCTGCTGGGAGATAAGGAACTGGCCAAAAACAATCTCAGCCAGTTTGATGCCATCATCACGGGTGTAAGAGCGTATAATACCCATGCCTGGATGAACAGGCATTTTGACAGGTTGATGAAATATGTGAATGATGGGGGCAACCTGATCGTTCAGTACAATACCAGTAACCAGATTGGTCCTGTCAGGGCCAAGATCGGTCCTTATCCGTTTACGATCACCCGCAACCGGGTTACGGATGAGAACGCTGCAGTGAGCCTGCTGAAGCCGGAGCACCCGGTATTTAATTTCCCCAATAAAATAGGACCCGATGATTTCAGGGGCTGGAAACAGGAAAGGAGTATTTACCATGCCAGCGATACTTCCGGTAAATTTGAAAAACTGATCGGCATGGCTGATCCCGGGGAAAAATCAGATGATGGTAGTTTACTGGTGGCGAAATACGGGAAAGGTTGGTTTACATACACCGGTATTGTGTTTTTCCGTGAATTGCCAGCCGGTATTCCCGGTGCATACCGGCTGCTGGCCAATATCATTGCGTTAAATAAGAAAAAGGGATTCTGATGCCGGGACAAAATAATAAGCCAGCCATCGGGCGGAGTGAAGTGTCTTTTCTGTTTGCCATTGTATTGGGACTGGCCCTTGGCATTATGATCAAGAAAATCAGGGTGGGGATCCTGTTGGGACTGGCCCTGGGAATTTTTATCGTTGTTACGGGTTGGCTGAGATCCACCAGAAAATAATATGCACGAAACAGATAAAGATAAAGCGCCTCTTTTTAACAGCTGGACTGCCTGGTATATACTGGTCATTGGTTTCCTGCTGGTACTGATTATTCTTTTTTATTATCTCACCAAACGATTTGCATGAGCCTGGCCGACTGGATCGTACTGATAGTAACCCTCCTCAGTATTATAGCATACGGCTTGTATAAAAGCCGTACTTCGAGAAACCTCGATGGCTATTTCCTGAGTAACCGCAGTTTGCCCTGGGGACTGGTACTGCTCAGCATCATGGGTACCCAGGCGAGTGCGATTACTTTTTTATCCGCACCCGGACAGGCTTATACCGATGGGATGCGTTTTGTCCAGTATTATTTTGGTATCCCCCTGGCCATGGTGGTGATCTCCATTTTCTTTGTACCGATTTTTCATAAGCTGCGCGTGTATACCGCTTACGAGTACCTGGAACAGCGGTTTGACGGTAAGACCCGGACCCTGACCTCCTTACTCTTTTTCCTCCAAAGAGGATTATCGACTGGAATCAGTGTTTTCGCCCCTTCCATTATATTGTCTTCTTTACTGGGCTGGGATATTATCTGGACCAATCTCTTTATGGGAGGGCTGCTGATCGTATATACTATGAGCGGTGGCGCCAAGGCGGTGGCTTATACCCAGCAGCTACAGTTATTTATAGTATTTACCGGTATGTTCCTCGCCGCCTACATGGTGGTGAAAATGCTGCCGGCCAATGTGGGTTTTGCCGATGCCCTGGAAGTGGGGGGGAAGATGGGCAAACTGAATGTGATCACTACGGGGATCACGGAAAAAGGATTTAACTGGAGTGATCAGTATAATTTATTAAGCGGTATTATTGGTGGTTTCTTTCTTGCACTGTCTTATTTCGGCACCGACCAGAGCCAGGTGGGTCGTTACCTCACTGCCCGTTCATTGAAAGAAAGCCGGATGGGATTGCTGATGAATGGTATTGTAAAAGTTCCGATGCAATTCCTGATCCTGCTGATCGGGGTGTTGGTCTTTACCTTTTACCAGTTTAACAGCGCCCCCATTTTTTTCAATGATGTGCAATTGAAGAAACTGGAAAATTCTGTTTACAAGGACTCCCTGAAAATCGTACAGACTCAGTATGATGCGGTAGCCATTATCAAGCAACAAGCAGTGACGGATTATACCAAGGCCCGTCATGCAAAGGATGAAGTAAAAGCCGCGGCTTCGCTGGCTTCTTTACAA
The DNA here is from genome assembly GCA_964519865.1 of uncultured Chitinophaga sp. GTDB lineage: Bacteria > Bacteroidota > Bacteroidia > Chitinophagales > Chitinophagaceae > JJ008. The sequence goes on from CAZFLL010000032.1 coordinate 20,803, forward strand.
TCCCTGCAAAAAGAATCAGACAGTCTGCGGAAGAAAGTAGTCACCTGGCTCAATAAGAAAGTGCCCGGTGGTGACGGGAATGATACCAATTATATTTTCCTGCGCTTTGTGGTCGATCATTTGCCGGTGGGACTGGTGGGCTTACTGATAGCGATCATCTTCCTCGCCTCCTGGGGCAGTATTGCGGCTGCGATAAATTCACTGGCTTCCTGTTCGATGGTGGACTTTCACCGGAGGTTTACCAGAAATACGGACACGGGGGAAGATGAATACAGGTTATCCAAATGGTATACGCTTGGCTGGGGCATCTTCTGTATTATCGTGGCCATGTTTACCTATAATATCGGGAACAGCCTGATTGAGGCGGTGAATATCCTCGGCTCTTTATTTTACGGGGTGATCCTGGGGGTATTCCTGGTCGCCTTCTTCTTTAAAAAAATAACCAACAGCACCGCGGTATTCTGGGGAGCCATCCTGGCACAGGTGCTGGTGTTATTTGTCTTTATACTCACCAAGGTTGGCGTTTTTAAAATGGGCTTTCTATGGCTCAACCCGATAGGGGCGTTTGGGGTAATTGGGTTTACGTTGTTCTTAGATAAAATTGTTTCTGCCAAGAAGAATACATAGCAACTTGAATTCAATGCTAGAAACTAGAAGCTAGAAGGAAACAGCCCCTCCTTAGGTTGTTGTTCTAAAGTAAAGTGTAATATGATTAATAGTAGTATATCAATCCTGCAGATAAGTAGGCGGTTTGAAAACGGTTAGCTGTAGGAAGATGATAAATCTTGTTGGTTTTATATTTTAAATTAACCTGTTCGATTCTATAAAGCAATTTCAAGTTACAGGGTCTCCCTTCTCGCTTCTAGCTTCTCGCTTCTAGCTAAAAAGGGCTCTTCATTTAAGAAGCAGCCCCTTTTAAAAACTAATTATTCTGAGAATTCTTACTTGTTCAGTTCCGCCAGCAGTTTTTCATTCAGTTTCACATAATCATCATTCTTGGCTGCGGCGGCGAGTTCTTTTGATTTCTCGGCGGCTGCTTTGGCATCGGCTTTTTTGCCCAGCTTAGCGAGGCAATTGGCACGTTGGTGGTGAATCCAGAAAGCGGTTGGGGTTTGCTCTACGGCTTTGTCAAACCAGCTCAGGGCCTGGTTGAGGTCTTTGCCATTGTCCATATAATACATGGCGGCGTTGAAATAAGGACGGGTGTCCTTGTTCATCAGCTGATCGATCTGGGACATCACTTTTGTATCCACATCGGTGCTGATCGGCAGGGAAACCGCGGTGTTTTCCCACATCACATGCAATTCGCAGCTGGTGGGTTTAACGTTGGCAAACTGCATCGTGAAGGACTCCATTTTTTCAGTCATCTTCATGGTGTTTACATCCACACGTACCACATCACTTTCCGCTTTGTAGGCGGCAGGACTGGTTACATCGGTTTGTTTGCTGATGATCAGGGTCCAGCTGTCTTTGCCGGGGATACTCAGTAAGCCATATTTGCCGGGGGCAATTTTTTTACCACCAATGGTTACTTCATCGCTGAAGGTCAGCAGGGTGGCGCTGTTGGCACCGGTACGCCATACATTACCGAAGGGGACGAGGTCGCCGAATATTTTCCGGCCTTTCATGGCAGGACGGGAATATGATAATTCGATACTGCCGAGGCCAAAATCCTGTTTAATGGTTTGTGTGGGACTTGGTGCAGGCGTTTTGAGTTGTGCTTCAGCTACGAACAGGCATAAAGCAGCCAGTGAGGTTAAAAATACTTTTTTCATAAATAAGCAAATTTTGAAAAGCGAAGGTAAGGGGAAATAAGTACTGCCGACCCCTTGTGGATTAAAACAGCTGGTTGAAGGGGATGGTCACGGTAGTGCGTCCGTTACGGGCGGCTCTTTTCCATTTCGGGCCTTCCCTGATCAGGCGGATCGCTTCCTTATCGCATTTATCGCAAAGTGATTTTTCCACCCGGATATTGATGGGTTCGCCTTTGGCGTCGACTTCAAAAGAGACTTCCACGGAAGTAATACCGGTAGAATTGGGTTTACCGCGGTATTCATCCGGCACCACCAGGTTATTGGTCAGGTAGGTGTCATAATTGTCCCAGCCATCAGCCGGTACGGGTTCTTCCAGTTTAACGGTATTGTTATCCGCCCTGCGACTGGCATTGGGTCGCTGGTTATTTATGACAAAGGCATTCAGGCTGCGGCTGTCATTCTGAAGTACCACCTGGTTATTGGGCAGGCTGTTCTTTAATTGAGTGTTGCTGTTTTCATAACCAATGGAGCGGATCTGGACATTCAGTACAGAATCCGGTGAGGTGAGGTTAAAATACCCGTGTGCATCGGTATAGGTACCTACATTGTCTTCTGTATTGGTCACTTTGGCAAAGGGTACACCGAAATTCATTCCATCAGTAACGCGGCCACGGAAAATATTGGATTTGTAAAAATTGTTGTCCTCCATTTTACGGGCGGGAGCGGGGGCTATAGCCTTATTCTTAGCTTGTTCTGCAGCTACGGGAACAGCAGCAGTATAGCCATTGCCGGCTGTGGCTTTTTTAGCAGTATTGTCATCTGCTTTTTCGGCAGCCCTGGCCTGGTTTCGTTCTTTGGCCAGCCTGTCGGATTCCCATTTTGCTTTTTTCTCAAGGTCTTTTGCTTCTTCATTCACCACTTCCGTTTGTACAGCTTTTGCTTCAGCTTGTTGCGCAATAACGGCCTCTGTCTTTTGTTTTGCATCACTTGTCGCGGTAGTATAATAGCTGACTTTATCCCGGGTTGATGAGTCTGATTTAGTATTTGTGGTCAGGTTACTGAACTGGTTGTCTGCAGCCACTACAGTATCCTGCGTGGTTGCTTTACCCGTGTCTGTTACAGTTGAAACCGGTACAGGGGTGTTTTTAACCTGTGCTATTTCATTTTTCGGCTCGTTGAACATTAAGAAATAGGCGAGTACACCTGCGCCGGTCAATACACCGATCATGATGGCGGCCCGCATCCAGGGAAAGGAGGATTTGCCAGTGGATCCGATGGGAATGACTTTTGTTTTTTCCTCTGTACGTTGGGCCAGGCGGTTCCGGAGATCACTGAGGTCGGCTTGTAAACTGGTTCCGGCATCGGCATAGCCCTCCATGGCATCCGCCAGGAAGGGGTCTTCCAGGGCGGCTTTTTCCATGGCATGCATTTCGGCGGGCGATAGCAGGCCTTTCTGGTATTTTTCAATATCCAGGGAGGAATAGGTTTTTATGGTTGGACCGTTTGCCATCTGGCAGTATAAAGTTCTAATTTTTTTTATTCAGTACCGGATTCTTCCTTACCGGCATTGTCCATACAATTTTTCAGGTTTCTTCGCCCGTTCTGGATCAGGCTCCTCACTTTGTTCCATTCCAGCCCGGTCATACCCGCTACTTCGTTGTAGGATTTACCCTCCAGGTAGAAGAGCCGGATCGATTCCTGCTGGTCTTCGGCCAGGGAGCCAAGGCAGTCTTCCAGTTTCCGGAAGTTCTCCTCCTTCTCCAGTATGCCATTCAGATGCAGGTTTTCCTCCGATTGCACAAGTTCCACCTTGAATTCCACTGTTTTCATATTCTTAGGGGTCCGGAGTGCCATCAGGCAATGGTTTTTGGCTAGTTGGTGGAGCCAGGCCCTGAAATTCTCCACTTCATGCTTTTTCAATTTTGATACCAGTTCTTCAAAAATGGCCATTACACTGTCCTTGGCCCTTTCGGGTTCTTTGAAATATTTGAGGCAGACCCCGTAGACCAGTTCCATATAGCGCTGGTAGAGTTCTCCGAGTACAGCCATATCGCCCCCTTCTTTGTAGAGGGTAACGAGCTCTTTATCAGAGAGTGAGTTGTGTTGTATCTGCTTCAGGAAAGCCAAGGGCTTAAAATTAGGGAATAAAATTTTTACATGGCTTTTATGCAAATGCTAAAATACCGGCATCCGGAAGAAAAATACATTTATGAAAAGATTCCTGCTCCTCCTGGCACCGGCCCTGCTGATCCTGCTGGCTTTCCGGCCTGTAAAAATGACAACGGTTACCGGTACAGTAAACGACGAAACGGGCAATCCCGTGACAGGCGCTTCAGTAATGATCAAAGGCACCAGGACCGGTACCAGTACATCGGCAGATGGAAAATACAGTATCCAGGTTTCTTCTGCCGGTGATGTCCTGGTTTTTTCCGCTGTTGGCTATCAGTCTGTAGAAGAAAAAGTAAAAGGACATACCATTATTAATGTAATCCTGAAAGCACAGACGGCTTCTTTGCAGGAAGTGGTGGTAACTGGTTATGCAGTTCAGAAAAGAAAAGATGTAACAGGGAGTTCAGTTGCTGTAGTGTCATCTGATTACTTAAATCAGGTAAGAACAACCAACCTGAATAATACCCTTTCTGGAAAAGTGAGTGGTTTGCAGGTAAGAAGCCAGGCAAACGCCAAGTTGGGAAATGCTGGAACAAATTCTATCCGCTTACGTGGTGAAACCGGTTTTTTCAATACTGAATTTGACCGTGAAGGATATGATAAGATCAATGAGAATACATTCCTGAAAGCCACCGATAACCCGCTCTCCACTTTTTCCATTGATGTGGATGCCGCTTCGTACAGCAATGTGCGCCGGATACTCAATGGCGGGCAGTTACCCCCGGCGGGTGCAGTTCGGATCGAGGAAATGATCAACTATTTTAAATACGAATATCCCCAGCCGCAAAACAATGATCCGTTCTCTATCAATACTGAAATTTCTGATGCCCCCTGGAACAAGGACCATAAACTGGTGCTGATCGGGTTGCAGGGGAAAAAGATCCCCATGGAAAATTTACCCGCTTCCAACCTGGTATTCCTGATCGATGTATCCGGTTCCATGCAGGGACCGGAACGGATCGGGTTGGTAAAAACTTCCATGAAATTACTGGTGGACCAGTTAAGGGAACAGGATAAAGTGGCGATCGTGGTGTATGCCGGTGCTGCCGGTATGGTATTGCCTTCCACTGCTGGCAGTAATAAAAATAAAATCAAAGAAGCCATTGATCATCTCGAGGCCGGTGGTTCAACGGCTGGTGGGGCCGGTATCAAACTGGCGTACAAAACTGCCCGTGAGTACTTTGTAAAAGGCGGGAATAACCGGGTGATCCTTTGTACCGATGGTGATTTTAATGTGGGCGAAAGCAGTGATGATGCCATGGAAAGACTGATCGAAGAAGAAAGAAAAAGCGGGGTGTTTTTAACCGTGTTGGGTTATGGCATGGGTAACTACCAGGATGCCAAGATGCAGAAACTGGCCGATAAAGGAAATGGCAACCATGCCTATATCGATGGTATTACCGAAGCAAAAAAAGTATTGGTGAATGAATTCGGGGGCACCTTGTTTACGATTGCGAAGGATGTGAAACTGCAGATCGAATTTAATCCCGCCAAAGTGCAGGGTTACCGGCTGATCGGTTATGAAAACCGGATGCTGGCCAAGGAAGATTTTAATGATGATAAAAAGGATGCCGGTGAACTGGGCAGTGGTCATACCGTGACTGCGCTCTATGAAATAATCCCGGTAGGTGTAAAGAGTCCCTTCCTGCAGAACGTGGATCCGCTGAAGTACCAGAAAAAAGAAAAGAAAGAACAGAAGGGAGGTGAGACTGATGAGATCATGACCGTGAAGTTCAGGTACAAAGCTCCTGACGGCGATGTCAGCAAACTCATCGAACACCCCCTGGTGGATCATTCGGTCAGTATTGCCAATACCACGGATAATTTTCGTTTCTCAGCCGCAGTGGCCCAGTTTGGGATGTTGCTCCGTAATTCCGAATTCAAAGCCAGTGCCTCTTTTGATAATGTACTGAAGCTGGCTAAAAATGCCAAAGCTTATGACGAGGAAGGGTATCGTTCAGAATTTATACGGCTGGTGGAAAGTGCCCGCCTGCTGGCCAAAGCGAAAGAACCAGCAAAAACTCCAGTGGAGGACGATGAAGAAGAGACACTTCCGCTGAGTAAGAACTAGTGGCTGGAGAACGATACTGCAAAGCTTTGAGTTGTGAGCTGCGAGCTGCGAGACTGAAAGTTCGTTGACGGACCTATAGCATCCAGAGGCTAAGGAAGCTTTGAAAGAGATATTTTATTTCCTATCAAAAGCGAGTTAGTTGTTTTCTGTTTTTTCAGGGGGCTGTGAAAGGAAAGGCAGCCCCCGTTTTTATATTCTTATAAGAGGGCAAATTTTGTAAATTGTTTTAAGTTCGGATAATTACATCAATAAAGAAATTTCAACATCGTATCCAACAGTTACCGAATCAATTACTGAGGCAACCCTGGCTATTATATTCACCGATATGAGTAGTGGTATACCGTATAGTGCTTCTGCTGGTATGGAAGCGCAAGGAGTTAAATTATTCCACTGATTTATGCAAATGGCCGGGTGGGTGCATCTGAAAAAATAATTATTCAGTAAAACACCTCTTATGCCGAAAGCCATTCAGTTAACCGTTGCCGAGCCCTGTCATGAAAACTGGGACAAAATGACCCCGGACCAGCAAGGCCGGTTTTGTGGATCCTGCCAGAAACAGGTAGTGGATTTTACCCATATGAGTGACCGGGAACTGGCGCAGTTCTTTAAGAAACCTTCCACGGGTTCTGTCTGTGGCCGGTTTATGGATGATCAGCTGGAAAGGGATATCCTTATACCTAAAAGGCGCCTGCCCTGGATCAAATACCTGTTGCAGATCTTTTTGCCGGTGTTTTTCGTATCTAAAGCGGGTGCACAGAAGACAATGGGTAAACCAGCAGCCCGGCCTGTGAAGGATACTTCAAAAGTAACTATCGTGCCGGATAACCGGGTGCTGGGAAAAGTGGCCAGGGGCATGGATATCCGCCCGGTTTGTACGGACCAGCTGATCCCGTTGATGGGCGACACGATAATTAACAAGTCCGTACAGGTAAAGGGCCGGGTTTTTGGAGAACAAGGTGAGTCACTGGCCAATGCCAGTATCAGGGTCGTGCGTAACGGATTACTGATCGTGGCGGACTCCGCCGGCCGCTTTATACTGAATACGGGTAATGACAGGCAATTACTGGAGGTAGAATTCAGTGCCGCTGGTTATGCAACAAAAAAATTAATGATCGATCCGGAAAAATATAAAAAGGAAGAATACATCGTATTACTAACCGCCAATGCGGCCCTGCCTGAAGTGATTGTAACTGCATTACCATACATGGGTATGGTAAGCAGGAGGAACGTGACTGGCGGGACCACCGTAATCAGGAAAGAACAATTGGAAGTGAAACCGATACCCCAGATACCCGTTGTGAATAATAACCTGCAGGTTTATCCAAACCCGGTACAGGCGGGGCAATCCATTAATATCAGTTTTGAAAAAATGGAAGAAGGGTATTACACGGTTCAGTTTATGGGTATAAACGGTCAAACCCTCCAACATGAGCAGATATGGATTGACTCTGATGCCAGGGTGATGAATTTAAAACTACCCGCACTGCCGGCCGGTATCTGCCTGCTTGTGCTGACAAATAAGCTGACAGGTAAACAAACCACTGAGAAGATCATAGTTCAATAGGGATGGTGAGTGGTGAGTCTTTACAGTACCTGAGCCATCTGAATAAAGAATGATCAAGGCTATTTTGTTTTTACCCGCTATATATCTCGCAACTCATGTCTCGTCACTCGTGACTTCCCTTGAATCCCGGATGAAACTGCTCCAGCGTCTTCCGCAGAAACTCCCGATCCAGGTGTGTATAGATCTCGGTGGTGGTGATGCTGGCATGTCCCAGCATTTCCTGCACCGCCCGCAGATCAGCGCCACCTTCCACAAGATGGGTGGCAAAGGAGTGGCGGAAAGTGTGGGGAGAGACCGTTTTTTTGATGCCTGCTTTTAAAGCCAGGTCCTTGATGATATAGAAGATCATCACCCGGGATAACTTACTCCCTCTTTTATTCAGGAATAAAATATCCTCATTTCCCTTTACGGGTTGCACATGTACGCGTGACTGGTTTTTGTAGAGGGTAATGAATTTTGCCGCATTGTTGCCGATGGGAATCAGTCTTTCCTTATCACCCTTACCAATTACCCGGATGAAACCTAGGTCAAGGTAGAGCTGGGAGATTTTCAATCCCACCACTTCACTCACCCGGAGTCCACAGCTGTACATGGTTTCCAGTATCGCTTTATTGCGGGGGCCTTCGGGTTTGCTCAGGTCAATGCCATTGATCATCTGTTCGATCTCATTAAAACTTAAGACATCGGGCAGGGATCTTTTGAGTTTTGGAGCCTCGAGTAACTGGGTCGGATCAATCCTGCTGATATTTTCCAGCAGGCAATATTTATAAAAGGCTTTGATTCCAGAGATCATACGGGCCTGCGAACTGGCCGTCATGCCCAGTTCCCCGATCCATTTCAGGAAGCCCTGGAGGTCTTTCAGGGTCACCCCATCCGGGTTCACGGCACTGTTTTTTTCCAGTAAATAATGCGTGAAATGCTCTATATCCCGCAAATAGGCTTCCACCGAATTATCCGATAAGGACTTTTCCAGCTGGAGGTATGATTTGAAGCCTTTTTTGTAGGGGAGCCACATAGAGGGAGTTAAGAGTTAAGAGTTGAGAGTTGAGGGTTGAGAAGGTTTATAGAGTTTAGAAGGGAGACCCAGTGCTGGTTTATACTACAGCAATCAGTCTCCCTTTTATAATTATTATTTGTCCTGGTCTTCTTATCAATCAGCCTTTCTCATCCTTTAGGTATCTTTCCCAATTGGCACTCTTCGGCAAGCTCAGGGTGACAATGGGTGCTGATTATTCAAGCACGATCTTCTTTTCCTTGGTAACCCAATCTTTCCCGATCAGGATTTTCACCCATGCCCGGTCATTGGTTACGTTAACGGAGTCGATATGGTCATGCAGGGCGTCGTAGTCGATATCCAGTTTTTCGCCGAAGGTCATCATGGCTTTTTTACCGGTGTTCATGTCTTCTATATATAAATTACCACGGTCAGTATTCACCACCAGGTTTTCGGAAATGATGAATTTAGGGTCGAGGCTGTTGATGCCACTGCTCTTGAGACTGAAACTCTGGCTCTTGTCATAAGGCAGTTTGATCTGGAATCCACGGCCGGTCAGGCAGTCATTGAATAACAGCCAGGCATAATCGGCATTCTTAAAATAGCAACGCAGTTTATCTTTATTGAGCTGGACCGTGGCCCCGAGGAGGTAGGTGAAACCGGTCTTACGGTCAGCGCCCATTCCGTTATAACTCCAGATCAGGCTGTCGGGCTGGCAGTTCCGGGCCGTGATAAATACGGTGGGTTTCTTCGGATCTGTGCCGGTATATTTCAACGTGTCTTTCAGGCAAACCGTATCACAAAAAGTTTTGGGGGCGGTGGTGGTTTTATTGTTACAGGAAACAGCAGCGGCTATTACCAGGAGCGCTGTAAACGCGAAAAGGGTTTTCATGTCAGTTGATTTAATTTCCGCAAAATTAGCTATTGACCGGCTGTGAATGAAAATTCTTTTAACGCTGCTCTCCGTATAATCTCAATCATTATCTTCGGGCCCATGAGTAAGATACCCCCTGTAAACCTGCGCTCCTTTAATGCCCGGGCCCGTCACCGTAAAACGGCTATGCGCCGCTTCCTCTCCAAACTGGAAAAGCAGGCACCCCGTGGTCTTGACAGACAGATCACTTCACTGGAAAAAGAAGTCTGGAAGGAAACGGACTGCCTGTCCTGCGCCAATTGCTGCAAGACCATGACGCCGACCTATAATCCCAAAGACCTCAAGCGGATCTCTGCTCATTTCAACATGACCATTCCCGAATTCAAGAAAAAATACCTCAAACAGGAGCGGGGAGGAGAGCGTGACTGGATGAATAAATGGACTCCCTGCCAGTTCCTCAACCTGGATGACAACAAATGCTCCATCTACGCCATCCGTCCTGATGACTGTGCCGGTTTCCCGCACCTGAGCAAGAAGTTCAAGGATTATGTGCATATACATAAGCAGAATGTGGAGTATTGTCCCGCTACTTACAGATTGGTAGAGAAACTACAGGAGGCGCTAGAAGCCAGAAGCTAGAGGCGAGAAGTACCTTCTAAGAAAGGTTGCTGATTAATTTGCTTAGCATAGCCAAGGTGGAATTCATTAGTTTTTCCAGTTTTAATAAATGAGCTCCTTCGGGATAGCCGGCTCTGAGGCAAATTTCGATTTGGGTATCTATTTCAACAAGGGAACTTCGGGAAATTTCAAAGAAACGTTTCTTCTCAGTTTTGGAAATCCTGCCAGCACCTTCTGCCAGGTTGCTGCAAACAGAAACTGCCGCACGTCTTAATTGAGATGTAAGTCCGTACCGTTCACTGTCAGGCAGATCATTGGTCAACTGATAAATTTCCTGTGTCAGCTCTAATGCGGCCGTATATACCATTAATTTCTTATGACTTAAATTCAGCATAGTTCAATTTTTAAAGTAAACATTCTAATAAGGGGCTGTATCCTTCTTGCCTCTAGCTTCTCGCCTCTAGCCTTCTTACAAGTACACATCTTCCAATAAAAAATACTCCGTCTCTGCCCAATTCTTTACGGTGATAGCCAGGATATCGTACTGTATCCACTTATTCCCCGGGTTTTGTCTCAGGTAGGCGTTGGCGGCCCATTTGAGACTTTTGAATTTTTGTTTGGTGACACTGCTTTCGGGCCGGGTCTGGTCATCGCCCTTACGGGTTTTGACTTCAATAAAATGAAGGAATTTGCCCTTGCTGGCTACAATATCTATTTCGTAGGGGTGTTGCTGCCAGTTACGGTGCAGGATCTTATAGCCTTTATCCGCCAGCCATTGGGCGGCGAGGTCTTCTCCTTCTTTTCCAAGTTCATTGTGTGCGGCCATGGCATATCTTTACGGTAAGTTAAACCAACACATTATTTCTATGACGGGCGTTTACTCATTGAAAGGCGTTATTAAACACTATGACTGGGGTGGAATTTCCTTTATTCCTTCGCTTTTACAACAGGATAACGGGGATAAAAAACCATTTGCCGAATACTGGCTGGGAACCCATCCGCTGGGTATTTCCCAGGTCAGCACCACAACCGGTGTACAACCACTGAATGAACTGGCCGGCAACCTTCCCTATTTATTCAAGGCCCAGGAAGTAAAAGAGATGCTGTCTATCCAGGCCCATCCTTCAAAAAAAGCCGCGGAGATTGAGTTCGCCAGGGAGAATGCGGAAGGCATTCCATTGGATGCACCCAACCGCAACTATAAGGACGATAACCATAAACCCGAAATGCTCGTGGCCCTCGGCGATTTCTGGTTGTTGCATGGATTTAAAACAGCTGATCAGCTGGAAGCCACCCTGCAGGCAGTACCGGAACTGAACGTGTTATTGCCGGTCTGGAAAGAAGGTGGGTACAGTGCCCTGTATCAGTTTATCATGGAGATGCCGGCTGAAAAAGTCAACCAGATACTGGAACCGCTGGTTCAACGGGTGCTGCCACTTTATAAAGCTGGTGAATTAAAAAAGGATAATCCGGATTTCTGGGCCGGCCGGGCTGTCCTTACGTTTACCAAAGACCATAATTATGACCGGGGCATCTTTTCTATTTACCTGTTCAATATCGTACACCTGAACCGGGGTGAGGGACTTTTCCAGGATGCCGGGGTGCCGCATGCTTACCTGGAAGGGTTTAACGTGGAACTGATGGCAAATTCTGATAATGTGTTGCGTGGCGGACTGACCCCCAAGCATATTGATGTGCCCGAGCTCCTCAAACATGTAAAATGTGAGGCTACCATACCCAATATTATAAATGGGCAGCAGGATGGGGAGGGTGAAACCAGTTATGCCACGCCGGTACCCGATTTCAGGCTCAGTTTGTTTGACCTGAAAGCCGGGGAAACGGTGTCTTTTACGCCTGAAACCGTGGAAATCCTCCTGCTGACCAACGGGAAAGCGGAACTGGATGATGAGGAGAACCTGGTGAAACTGCAGATGGGGAACCCTTCGGCTGTAGTATTCCCGGGGCAGACTGTATACCTGGCCGCCGCCACGGATTGTACCGTTTTCAGGGCCCGGGAGGGTATCCACAATCGTGAATAACTAGACGGTCTATTTGGGCCAATTCAGTTAATTTTGCCTCACATTATAATCATTCAGTATGAAGCTCAACGGTCGGTTAATTTTATTCACTATAGTGTTAGTAGCGGTGGCAACAGCCTGTAAATTTTTCTTCGGACCCAATATCGAATGGTCTGGTTTCTCCCCGGTCATCGCTATTGCGCTGTTTTCCGGGTTTATTATCAAGCAAAAAGACAATTCATTCCTGCTGCCCCTGCTGGCCTTATTTTTCAGCGATGTGGCCATCCAGGTTTTATATCAGCAGGGATTATTTGAATACCCAGGATTTTACGGGGGGCAATGGAAGAACTATGCGGTGCTGCTGATCTCCACCCTGATTGGCTGGGGACTGAAAGGCCGGAGTTATGGTTCATTGCTGGCGGGTGGTTTGCTGGCGCCCACGATGTACTTCCTGGTATCCAATTTCCTGGTATGGAATGCATCCGGGGTGGAAGCGATTTATCCACGTTCATTCAGCGGACTGATGCTTTGCTATGAAGCAGGGTTGCCGTTCTTTAAAAATTCTGTAATGGCCACTTTGGTGTTTGTTCCGGCGATCGCTTTGGTATATAACCTGATGACACAAAAGAAAGCCGAGATCAGGCTGGCATAAGGAAGCCACATAAACTTTTTATAATCCCGCTGAAGCGGGATTTTTTTTGCCTGCGGAAAAAAATGGCCACGAATGGACACAAAAGGCCACGACAAATACAATGTTGCTGCGCAACATCTTAGCCACGGATCACACGGATTAACACGGATTATTTGCCTTCGGCAAATGAGTTAGCCACGAAATGACACGAAGTAACACGAAACCTCCTAAGAGACCTTCGGGATATTTAGGTTTTTTCATAGTTTAAAAAAAGATGCCCGGAACATATCTTAAACAATCCGTGACTATCTGTGCAACCTGCCTGCCGGCATAGGCAGGTCCGTGGCTTTTATTCCTGTATTATTCGTGTGTTTTCGTGGCCATTCGTGGCCAATACCTTTTTGCCGCAGGCAAATAAAATTGTGGCAAAACCCTGCCGCAGGCAGGATTAACTTTCTTCGAAGCCTGTATCGGTGAGCAGGGTATGATGCGCAGCATCAGCCGCTGATGTGGCTAATTCATCGCAGCGGTTATTGTATGGATTATCCGCATGACCCTTCACCCATTTGAATTTGATATGATGTTTGTGGGAGAGTTCATAAAATTCGCGCCAGAGGTCGGGATTCTTTTTGCCGCCTTTGAAATTGGTCTTGATCCAGTTCTTCAGCCAGCCTTCTTCCCAGGCGCGCACCACGTACTGACTGTCGGAGTAGACCGTGACATGCATCCCGTCTTTTTTCAGGGCTTTCAGCCCGGCGATCACAGCCATCAGTTCCATCCGGTTATTGGTGGTGTGTTTATAGCCCTGCGATAATTCCTTGCGGTGGTGCCCGCTCATAAGGATCACACCATAGCCACCAGGACCCGGATTGCCCCTTGAGGATCCGTCTGTATACATCGTAATCGTTGTGCTCATCTTAATTTTTCAGGTACCATTTTTTATAACGGAGCATCGCTTCCAGGAAATAATAATCGGCATAGGTCAGGGAAACATTCACTTCGCTCTTATGCGGTAAAGATCCCACATTCTGCCTGATTAAAAAGCCGCCGTTTTCTCCAGGGCGGGTGAGGTAGTTGTTGGAGGAAAGGGAAACGATCATCTGCTTCGCGGCTTCCACATATTTTTTCCGTTCTTTTTTTGAAACATATTGTCCCAGTTCCAGTAAGGCTGAAGCCATGATGGCACCTGCCGATGCATCACGGTAAGTACCCGGGATACCGGGGGCATTGTAATCCCAGTACGGAATTTTATCTGCCGGAAGGTTGGGATGATTCAGTAAAAAACCGGCAATCTTTTTTGCCTGGTCCAGGTAAGCTTTGTTTTTGGAGAACCGGTACATCATCGTAAATCCATAGAGTCCCCAGGATTGCCCGCGTGCCCAGGCCGATGAATCCGCCGCGCCTTGCCAGGTGATCTTCTGGATGATCTCTTTTTTAGCCAGGTCCCAATCCAGCACATGGTAACTGCTGTTGTCAGGCCGGAAATGATATTTAATAGTACTGTTGGCATGGTTCACGGCAATCTCCCGGTATTTCGCATCACCGCCATTGTCACTGACCCAGTACAACAATTCAAGGTTCATCATATTGTCGATGATCACGGGACAATGCAGTCGTCCCCCGCCGTTCCAGGATTGTATAGATAGTATCTCCGGGCGGTAGCGGGTGGCCAGTGAACCGGCGGCTGTCATAACAGCTTCCTTGTATTCCGGTTTACCGAAGAGACGATAAGCATTCCCGAAACTGCAGTACATCATAAAGCCCAGGTCATGGTTGCCGGTAAAGTATTTTTCTTTTTCGAGTATGGACAACCGTTTCTCGGCAATTCGTTTTATTTCCTCATCCTTTGTCTGTTCGTATATGTAGAGCAGGCTGCCCGGGAAGAATCCGCTGCACCACCACTTGGTATCACTGGTACCGGCTGTTTGCGTGGCCGGGTCAAAGAACCGGGGCATCAGGGTATCGGGGGTGTTTTTTTCGAGGAGTTTATATTGGGAAGCGGCCAGGTTAAAATTATTTTCAATAAGTGCTTTCATGGACTGCTGATGTTCCTGGGAAAATACATAGGTGGAAGCGAGCAGGAGGAGGGCAAGAAATCTGGTAGGTTTCATAGGGGAAAGTTACGGATTGCTGCGCAATTGAACCGCTTCGCGGTTTTTTCAACACATAGGCACATAGGATCATAGAAAACATAGGTATTTTAAAAGAAAAAAAATTCTTAGGAGGGGCTGTTGACCTGCCTACCGGCAGGCAGGCTACTAACTACCGACTACTAACTGCCGACTAATATTCCACCGCGTAATCCTTCGCAAACCCCTTCCCTCCCCAGGCCTTTCTCTGTGTCCATTCTGTAAACGGACCGGACCAGAACGGATCGGAGGCGGGCAGGCCCAATGGTAGAAAGACATAGGAAGTGAGATACATACTGCCGGTATTGGAATAGGAATCGGCGATGGCGGCTTGTTTGTCACCTACCAGTCCGAGGGTGAGACAACCCTCTTTGGTGAACGTGGATGGGATGAATAATTTTTTCAGTACGGCGGTCAGTCCGCAGCGTACCTGCGCGGGGGTGACTTCTTTTGGCAATGCATGATCCAGGGCCAGCCGGGTTAATGGCTGAAAGGCACCTGCCCGGTAAGTGGAAGAACGGCCAAATATCGGAAAGGTTCCTTCGGGGGAGATAAAGCGTTCCTGGAAGGAAGCATAGCGCTGCATTCTTTTATAAGCTATATCAAAACGGGCTTTCTCCATTCTGCCTTTCGCCACATTCACCCGCAGTACTTCGCAGAGCATCGGGTGGATCACGAAACCATTGTAATGATCAAAGTGGAATTTCTCACCATCCTTGTACCAGCCATCACCCACATACCATTTTTCGATTGTATCCACGGCTGTATCAATTCTTGGGGCATCAATCTCTTCCCCGATACTCAGGAGAAAACTTTCAATCATCGCGGCAAAGAGTACCCAGTTATTATTGGCTGGTTTGATCTGCCGTATGGTTTTGAATTCATGGATCACCCGTTGTTTGGTGGTATCATCCAGGGGTAGCCATAGTGCAGCAGGAGCGGCTAAGAGTCCCTGGGCAATAAAAGCCGCATCCACCAAAGGCTGCCTGGATTGCGGGGTGCCCCAGTAGAGATAGTCCGGGCCCGATGGATTCACCGCATGCGCGAGGCTTTGTTGTATCTGTAATTTTAATGAAGAACGGATCTTTCCTTCAGCCGTATCCTCTTCCGGTAAAGCAACAAAGGGAGCGATTCCCGCGATCAGCCGGCCGAAGGCTTCCATATACGCCACATCCTTTGGTCGTCCATCCCAGGAAGGGCTTACTTCAATGGGCATGTTTTTCCGCAGCTCACCCCTGCTCATATTATTTAGGACAGGAGCGGAGATCTTTTGTAAGAGGCTCACCCAGTATTCGCGGTCGGAAGGGAATTTTCCGGTAAAGATACTTTCTGTAGCGAGGGTTTTGTTTACAGGCCAGATATTGGTTAAACCGAGGAGGGCGGAGAGCTGGAGGAAGTTTCTTCGTTGCATGCTGGTTTTGTTAGGTCATATAAGATTGCTGCGCAATGGAACCGCTGCGCGGTTATTTCAACACATAGGCACATAGAGTCATAGAAATACATAGATAAATCGAAAGCTGGAAGGATTCAATGAATTAAAAACTATGTGTTAACTTATGTGTTCCTATGTGCCTATGTGTTTCTGTATTTAAACCTGGAAAACTCCTGTTCTTAACTCACTCATATCCGGATTGTGGTTGGCTGCACTGATCCCTTCAGCAATCACTCTTCTTGTATCAATGGGGTCAATGATCGCATCCACCCATAAACGGGCTGCTGCGTAGTAGGGGGAGGTTTGTTTATCATAGCGTCCTTTGATTTCACTGAGGAGTTTGTTTTCCTCTTCCGCACTCACTTCCCTTCCCTTTGCTTTTTCAGAAGCCACCTGAATCTGCAGTAATGTTTTTGCTGCGGAGTCGCCGCTCATCACAGCTATTTTTGCATTGGGCCAGGCATAAATAAAGCGGGGATCATAGGCTTTGCCGCACATGGCATAGTTACCCGCGCCATAGCTGTTGCCCATTACGATCGTAAACTTAGGCACCACGGAGTTCGCCACGGCATTCACCATTTTGGCCCCGTCTTTAATGATACCGGAATGTTCGCTCCGGCTGCCCACCATAAAACCGGTCACATCCTGCAGGAAGACCAGGGGTATTTTTTTCTGGTTACAGTTCAGTATGAACCGGGCCGCTTTATCCGCAGAATCATTATAGATCACACCACCCATCTGCATTTCGCCTTTGCGGCTTTTGACAATGATCCGTTGATTGGCTACTATGCCAACAGCCCATCCATCTATACGGCCATACCCACAGACGATGGTCTTGCCATAATCTTCTTTGAATTGTTCAAACTCGCTGTTGTCCACGATCCGCTCAATGATATCCACCACATCATAGTTCTTTCCATCGTTCGGGAAAATGCCATAGAGTTCTTTCGGGTCTTTGGCCGGCGCCTTGGGCGCTATCCGGTCGAAGCCAGCTTTTGGTTTTTCCCCCAGCATGCTCATCATCCGTTTGATATGATCCATGCATTCCTGTTCTGTTTTGAATTTATAATCCGCGATACCACTGATTTCGGTGTGCGTGGTGGCACCACCCAGGGTTTCATTATCGATATCTTCCCCAATAGCCGCTTTTACCAAATATGGTCCTGCCAGGTAGATCGAACCATTCCCTTCCACCATCAGGGTTTCATCGCTCATGATCGGGAGGTAGGCTCCGCCGGCCACACAGGGACCCATCACCGCGGCGATCTGGGTGATACCCATCCCGCTCATGCGGGCATTGTTGCG